>NZ_BAAKSZ010000003.1:0-213124 GCF_059698015.1 Oceanobacillus sp. NCCP-135
ATGCGGGAAATCTGCACGTACGGTTTGATGAGAGGTCGGAGGGCGAAATCCCTCCTCCTACTCTACTCGTCTGTTAGCTCATTCCGAATGGACCAAGTTGCTGGGAGTTTCCTTCATTTCCGTTATTTGCTCCACTATTCCCACCAGTATTGCCATTGCTCATTTGTGATACAAATGGAACCATTTGCTGCATGGTTTGGCCAATACCCTGATTGTTCTTGGTCATTGTGTAAAAAGTTGCTGCCCCTACTCCGACAGATGCGATTAATGGTAACCACATTCCACCATTCTTTTGCATACCATATCATTCCTTTCTATGATGCCTTCAGACACTATTAGCATGACACGGCAGCAAAAAAAAATGCTAGGAATCATATACCAGTATAAATGGAAGCTTCAGCTGCAGCATTAAATCCTGCAAGCCTGCCGGTAACAAAGGCTGATGTAATATTATATCCGCCAGTATAACCATGAATATCCAATATTTCACCACAAAAATAGAGCCCATGCATTATTTTTGATTGCATGGTATATGGTACAATTTCTTTAATGGAAACACCGCCACCTGTAACAAATGCCTTTTCTAACGGTAAGGAACCATGGACATCAAAGGAAAAGTTTTTTATGTCATGGACAATGGCTCGGATGGATTCTTTGGAAATATTACCGGCTTTATGCTCTTCACTAATCTTATTTTTTGATAAAAGATATGTTAATAACCGTTCTGGAATAATACCTTTTATTAAATTTTTTATGGATTTTTTTGGATTAGCTTCCATTAAATTTAAAATATCCTCAAAAAGCTGATGTTCATTTTCTTCTGGAAATACGTCGAGCTTCATCGGTACCTGCTGTTGTCCTTTCATCAATTCTTTTACAACAAATTGGGAACAGCGTAATACTGCAGGACCGGACACTCCGAAATGGGTGAAAATCATGTCCATTTGATGTGTGATGATTGGTTTGTTCTTTTGATTTAATACGGTTAATGAAACATTACGTAAAGATAGTCCCTGAAGGCTTTTGTTTTTGATAAAAGCATCGTTTGATGTAAGCGCAACTTCTGTTGGGTATAGCTCTGTGATTGTATGTCCGGCTTTTTTTGCCCAACTATAGCCATCTCCCGTTGATCCTGTATGTGGAACAGCCTTTCCGCCAACAGCAATAACAAGGGCTTTAGTATTTATCTTTTCCATGTCAGACAAAATTACCGTATGCTCATCTTTATCGAAATGAACTGCTTCTACTGGAGTATTCAATCGAACTTCTACATGCAGTTCATGTAATTTATTGATCAATGCATTTACTACCGTTTTTGCCGAATTGGAAACAGGAAACATACGACCATGATCCTCTTCTTTTAAACCAACACCCATATCCTCAAAAAATTCGATAATATCATAATTATTAAAAACAGAAAATGCACTATATAAAAATTTCCCATTCCCTGGTATATGTTTGATAACCTCTTCCTGTGGAAGGCGATTTGTAACATTACATCTGCCTCCACCTGAGATAGCCAATTTTTTCCCTAGTTTATTTCCTTTTTCAATTAACATTGTTTTTGCTCCATTTTCAGCAGCAGCAATTGCTGCCATCAAACCTGATGGACCACCACCAATAACGATTACGTCAGATTGCAATTTCCTTCATTTCTTTCGTAAGTATTTTACCATTAATAAGCGAAAATCATCAATTTATTATTGACTTTGTTAAAAGCGAACTTATCTACCTGAAGTAAATGTAATAGAATCGTTATCTGTATAAGATCTATATGTGATAAAATAACGATTGTACATATAAATAGAAATTAAGGTGAAAAAATGTCGAATAATATAGTAAGAGGTGCAATGTTGCTAACAGGAGCAACATTTTTATCGAAGTTTTTAGGGATGATTTATGTCATTCCATTTAATGCTCTAGTCGGAGGAACTGGGGGGACTTTATATAATTTTGCTTATACGCCATATAATATTATACTTAGTATTTCTACAATCGGCGTACCGCTCGCTGTATCAAAGTTTGTTTCGAAATACAATTCATTAGGTGATTACGAAACAGGCAGGCGAATATTTAAAGCAGGTATTACGTTAATGCTTGTTACTGGATTTCTAGCGTTTTTGGCATTGTTTTTCAGTGCCGAATGGCTGGCTGGATTTATGATCACTAGTGAAAATCCCGAGAATATTACAGTTGCAGATCTGACATTGGTAATCCGCATGGTAAGTTTTGCTTTAATTATTATTCCTGCAACGAGTATTGTAAGAGGCTTTTTTCAGGGGCATCAATCGATGGGACCTACTGCAATTTCACAGGTTGTGGAACAGATTGTTCGAATTATATTTTTATTAATTGCAGCGTTTATTGTTATTGTTGTTTTGGATGGAACAATTTCTACTGCAGTTGGCTTTGCTACATTTGCTGCTTGTATTGGTGGGATAGCCTCGGCAATTGTTTTATGGGGATATTGGAAAAAGCGCAAGCCGGGTCTTGATAAGCAATTAGCACAGCAAACCTATACGAGTAATCTTCCAAGAAGCGAGTTATTTAAGGAATTATTCAGCTATGCAGGCCCATTTATTATTGTAGGTCTAGCCACTTCATTATACCAGCTCGTAGATACCTTTACATTTGAAAGGGCGATGGTTGCGTCAGGTAATAAAGATGTATGGGAGATCTCCCTGTCTGCGATCAATCTATATGGTCATAAGCTTGTTATTATTCCAGGCACGATTGCCACAGGACTATCCCTGGCCATTTTACCGGCATTAACGAAATCATTTACACAAAATAATCGTGCGTTATTATACCAGCAAATAAATCAAGCATTGCAAATTGTTCTCGTTCTTGTCATTCCGGCAGTTGTCGGGCTTTCGGTATTATCTTACGAGGCGTATGGTGCATTATATGGGTTAGATAAGATTGATATCACAGGATCATTACTAGCATGGTACGCACCAGTGGGGTTATTATTTGCTTTATTTACTGTTTCTTCCTCTTTATTACAGGGGATAAACCAACAAAAGTTTGCAGCTGTCAGTTTAGCAGCAGGTCTTCTTGTGAAAATATTGCTCAACATACAGCTGATCTATATGTTTGGGGCAAGAGGTGCAATTTATGGAACGATGTTAGCTGTAGGAATTGCTGTAACACTAAATATATGGCGGGTTAAAACAGCAGTACAATTTCCATTTAAAGAAGTTATTAAACGAACGATGTTAATCGGTATTTTTGTCATTATTATGTGTATTACCATCTGGATCGTCAAAGCAGTTTTCGGAACCTTCCTCCCATACAAAGATGAAAGATGGGCAACTATTCTAATGCTTGCTCTTGGTGTTGGATCTGGGGGTATTATATACATCTTCCTTGCACATAAATCAACATTGCTTGAGCGGGTGCTTGGTAAACGTTTCGGTATATTGGATCGGATATTTGGCAAATAGAAGGAGGCAATTTCAGGTGCGTCTTGATAAGCTGCTTGCCAACATGGGATTTGGCAGTAGAAAAGAAGTAAAATTATTTCTAAAGAAAAAACAGGTGAATATAAATAATGTAATCGTAAAAGATGGAAGTGCTCATATTGATCTCGAAAAGGATGTGGTAGAGGTTAATAATCAAAGGGTATTTTATCAGCAATATATTTATCTGATGATGAACAAGCCCCCGGAATATATTTCAGCTACGGTCGATAAACGGGAGAAAACAGTGATTGATCTTTTAGCTGAAGATGTTCGGCACTTTAAGGTCTTTCCTGTAGGGAGACTGGATAAAGATACGGAAGGATTATTACTACTTACAAATGATGGGGAGCTTGCACATCAATTAGTGTCACCGAAAAAGAATGTTGAAAAAACGTATTATGCTAAAATAAATGGGAAGATTACAGAAGCGGATGAGCAAAAATTCACGCAAGGTGTCATGCTGGAAGATGGTTATCAAACAAAGCCGGCAAGCTTGAAAATCCTAGAGAGTGACGCAGTTTCCAAAGTGGAGATCACAATAACTGAGGGGAAATATCACCAGGTTAAACGGATGTTTGAAGCTGTTGGGAAGCGGGTAACTTATTTAAAGCGGATAAGCATGGGGGACCTGGTTTTGGATGAAAATATAAAATTAGGTACTTACCGGGAGTTAACAGGTGCCGAATTGAACTATTGTCTTTCACTAAAAAAATAGCTGGAGGTTTTTTCATGTCAGGATTATCCCATTACTTTATAGGAATTCCGTTATCGCCTACCATACAAAATCTCTTTTCATCATGGCGGGATATGCTTAAAGGAAGAGTATTCTACAAACAATGGCTAGACAAACACGATCTACATATAACATTAAAGTTTTTAGGTGCAGTTACCGATAATAAATTAATGGAGTTAAGTAAAGAGCTTGAAAAAATAGAGAGATTAAGTGAATTTTCAATACAGGTCGGATCAATTGGTACTTTCGGCAACCCCACGAAACCACGTGTTCTGTGGGCAGGTGTAGAGAAAACGGAGACTTTAGATAATTTATATGAAAAAATTGAAACATATACAACGAATTTAGGTTTTCAAAAGGAAAATCGAAAGTACCGTCCACATATTACACTTGCAAAAAAATGGACAGGAGATACAACAATTGAAAACTTAGATAAAATAAATGGCGATTTTACGACGATGCCATTACTAAATGTCGATCATATTATCTTATATCAAATCAATCCTGCCAAAACACCAAAATATGCAGTTGTACAAAAGTTTAAGCTAAAAAAGGATGAGGGAAATGGCCCAGCTGATTAAATTACGAGATTATATTTCCCGTTATGAATGGAATGCATACCGTTATCCAAGCCAGTTTATCCGATTAAAACAGGATAATTGGAATAAACTTCAATACACTTGGAGTAACCCTTTGGAATTAAAGGAAAAGAAATTAGAAATAACGGAGAGTGATTCCAAATTTTCAAAGTGGAAAAACTTCCTTAAAAAAGATACGAAAAAGGACGTAGTAACAGAACAACAAATAAATTTACCTGATACTAAAACAGGATTAAAACAATATTTTTTAGATGAAATGTTACGTTTTCAATTAAAATGGGCAACTTCTACAGTTACGGATAAGTCATTTATGGATGAAAGCTACCATAAAGACCCGCTACTAAAATATTTCTTACAGCGATTTCCGGATATTTATCTCGTCATGTATTATCCGGTATTTCATGTTAGAAAAGCTCCTGTAGATGGGGAAATTATTTTATTAAGTCCTGTTGGAATAGAAATTATCTATGTATTGGAGGATGATCCTCAGGCGGTAATTGTGGCAGGAGATGAACGAACATGGACGATTGAAAATAGCGGAAAAGAGTCCAAAATAATTAGTCCATTAATTTCTTTAAAAAGAAACGAACAAATTATCCGAAGCATATTAAATTCAACAGATATTAATTTTTCGATCCGGAAGACTGTTTTGTCACGCACGAATAATATTGTCTTTTCCACAGAACCTTATAATTTATCTATTATTGGAAATGCAGTATACGAAGACTGGTTTCAAGAGAAACGCAAGCTGCAATCCCCTTTAAAAAGCAATCAATTAAGGGCAGTAGAAGCATTCCTAAAACATTGTCAATCTACTTCTGTTAAACGTCCGGAATGGGAAGAAGATATAAATACGCATGCTTTTATGGCTGAGGAGTAGGTAATGTATATTTTTATTGTAAATCCAACTGCCGGTAATGGACGTGCTAAGCGAATCTTTTCAAAACTTGCAAAAAGTTCCTTATACAAGGAAATGGAAAGTATATATTATTATACGGAGTATAAAGGGCATGCCGAATTACTCGCAAAACAGATAAAGGAAAATCTTGTTGAACAGGTCACCGCAATAATTGTTATCGGGGGAGACGGGACACTTCATGAAGTAATAAATGGTCTGAAAAATGATGAGATTCCAGTTTCATTTATTCCCGGGGGATCAGGCAATGATTTCGCCAGGGGGATTGGAATGAAACAAAAACCACTCGACATATTGCGTGAAATAATTACAGGTAAAAAAGAAAAGCCGTATTGGCTGGGCAATTACAAATTGGATAATAACGCTGGTCGTATTTTTGTAAATAGTATGGGGTTTGGCTTTGATGCTGAAATAGCAAAAACGGTAAACGAATCAAGTTATAAATTATTGTTTAATAAACTTCATCTTGGTACAGCTAGTTATATTATTGCACTTATACACGTTTTATTAAAGTTTAAACCAAGAGAAATTAAAATCGAAATCAATGATCAAATGCTTACTATCCATAATTGCTGGATGATAACAATTGCAAACCACCCCTATTATGGTGGTGGGATGAAAATTATTCCAAATGCTAGAATTCAGCCAAATCGTTTCCCTGTATTAATTATTCATGGAATTTCTAAATGGAAAGTGTTAGGATTGTTCATGTTTGTATTTACAGGTAAACATGTTAATTTTAAGGAAGTTGATCTCTACGAAGCTACAAAACTAAAGATTATCTTAAATGAAGCAATGTATTATCAGGTGGATGGCGAGACAAATATGTGTAAAACAGTTGTGATTCAAAAATCACCAAAGACAATTAAAGTAATGGGAATTTAATATTAATCAAAATACAGGTAATAATTTAGTTGTATAGTTGTGTTTTTATATCAATCATTATAAAATATATAGTCGAGTGCTAATTTTGAAAGATGTGAGGAATGTATGGTGGATTGGCTTAAACGCGTACTGGGTACAGGTTGGGAAGTAAAGCCTGCAGGTGGGCTAACAGGTGATGCTTATATTGCAACAAAGAATAATGAACGCCTATTTTTAAAAAGGAATTCTTCACCATTTCTGGCTGTATTGTCAGCAGTAGGTATTGTTCCTAAGCTTATCTGGACAAAACGGATGGAAAATGGTGATGTAATAACTGCCCAAGAATGGTTAGATGGCAGAGAACTTAACTCTGTAGAAATGCAGCATCATCACGTTGCTGAATTATTACATAAGATTCACCATTCCTCCGAATTGCTTTATATGCTTATGCGAATAGGAAAGAAACCCGTGACATCAGATGAAAGCTTGATTAATATGAGAGAGCGTCTTGAGTCAACGGATCTTATAACAAAATATGACAGTGTCCGTATAGCCATGAGGTATATGGAAAAATTATTGCCAATAACACGTGAACAAAAACTAGTTGTCTGTCATGGTGACTTAAACCATAATAATTTATTATTAAAAAATGAAGGTTCCCTGTATTTAGTTGACTGGGAAAACGCAATTATTGCAGATCCCGTAACAGATTATGGAATGGTGCTCAAATGGTATATTCCAAAAGAAGACTGGAATGACTGGTTGGATAATTATGGAATCTCCCGGGATGAACATTTAATTGAAAGAATGTATTGGTATTTATTACTCGATGCCCTTAACTATTTAAGTTGGCACAGTAAGCGAAATGAACCAATTAAAGTTATGGAGCGACTAAAGGATTTAAATGAACTAAATGAGCATATTAGTACATCTATTCTAAATTAGTTTGTTGTATTGCAGTAATCCAATTTTCGATATTTTGTTTATTTGTAGTAATATGCTCTGGTACATTTTGGGCATTTTCGCCTTGTCTTCCATAATTGTATATCTCAGGAAGCAGCTGCAATAACTGCTCATTAGTGATGCTATTGTTAGCTATCATTGATTGGACTAACCGCTTAATTTGTTGATATTCGGAGACATTTCCGCTATTATCTAAAGTTTGTTCATCTAAAAGATCCTGTAATAATGTTAATTGATTATTTACGGTTAAAGACATTGGTAATCACCTCGGGTATAGTTTTAGTTATTTTACTTATTATATTCAATGTTAATTTATTGCAAAGAAAGGTGTCATATATGCGTCAACGTAATAAACCATGGGCAGATGATTTTCTAAAAGATAATCCCCATATTATCATTCCAAATCCGGTTGAAAATAAAAATAAATGGCAGTCTGTATTTGGGAATAATAATCCAGTTCACATTGAAATTGGTAGTGGTAAAGGGCAGTTTCTTGTAGGAATGGCTAAGCAATATCCGGAAATAAATTTTATCGGTATAGAACTTGCCAAAAGTATTGTCGTCACAGCAGCACAAAAGGTAATCGAATCAAAATTGGATAATATATTGTTATTGAATGAAAATGCTGAGAATCTGCTAAATATTTTTGCGGAAAATGAAATAGCTTCTATTTATTTAAACTTCTCTGACCCATGGCCAAAAAATCGTCATGAGAAAAGAAGATTAACCTTCCATCATTTTCTAAAACAGTATAAAAAAACATTGACGACATCTGGTGAGATCATTTTTAAAACAGATAATCGAGGTTTATTTGAATATTCGCTTGTTAGTTTTTCAAAATTTGGAATGATACTGGAAGAAGTGAATCTGGATTTGCATGATCATCAGGATCCGCTAAATGTAATGACTGAATACGAAGAAAAGTTTACCGCAAAAGGACAGTTGATTTATCGATGCCGGGCAAGATTTGTTTAATATATAGAGGATAAAGGGCCTGTAAAGGTTCTTTTTCTTTAGGCGTTTTTTTAATAGGAATGAGCCTCCTAGCTCGCAAAAAGTGCACACTGCGGGGTCTCATCGCCTTCGCTTTTCCACAGAAGTTTTTGTGTATTTCCTTCGCTGGGATAGCTTTTTCACCTTCAAATAATTAGGGATCTTTAACAACGTACGGGGAAAATAATAGGTTTGTTTGTTTAAATACACATTATACCAGTTCCGAATAAACCAACTGATCCAACCTTCTGCGCAAAATGGGATTGAATCATAATTATTAATCGTTTTGGATCGATTCCAGCACAAGAAAAAAATATGATTATGAAGCTATACTTATGGAAAGGAAATATTCTGCCGGAGCGAGTTTTAGTGCTCAACCCTCATTAGAATAAGAGAGCGTCATGTTAGATCATTTTCATTACGGCGCATTTTCAGATAAACTTTGGAGATTAAACAGAAAACAAAAGTTACGTAAAGAGCCTTTTGATATAATTTTAGTAAATGGAAACGTTTGCAGAAAATTATATATTTAGCTACAATTTATATAGATAGAAAGGAGAAGATATGGATGGAGAAACTGCAAATTGGAAGAGCGAATTTAACATGGCTGAGTGGGGGAGTAAACTTCCTTGATGGTGGTGCAATGTTTGGAGTTGTGCCTAAAGCTTTGTGGGCAAAGAAATATCCACATAATGATAAAAACCAGATTGAATTACGAACAGACCCGATCTTATTACGGATAGATGGAAAAAATTTGTTGATTGATTCTGGTATAGGAAATGATAAATTTACGGACAAGCAATTACGGAACTTTGGTGTGCTGGAACAATCTGCTATTGAAGAATCACTTCAGAAAGTTGGCTTAACGGTGAAAGATATTGATTGTGTTATCATGACACATTTACATTTTGATCATGCATGTGGGTTAACGAAAAAAGTAGGTGATGCATATGTTTCTGTCTTTGAAAATGCAATCATTTATACGTCAGCTGTGGAATGGAATGAAATGAGAAATCCTAATATTCGTTCCAAGAATACGTATTGGGAAATGAACTGGAAGCCAATTGTGAATCAGGTAGAAACGTTCGAAAAGGAAATTGAAATAGTCCCTGGATTAAGGTTGATTCACACGAGTGGACATAGTGATGGGCATTGCATTCTGATTTTTGAAGAGGGTGAAGATTGTTTCATTCACATGGCTGATATCATGCCGACACATGCACATCAAAATAAATTATGGGCACTTGCATATGATGACTATCCTGTTAGATCAGTTCATCAAAAGGAAAAATGGATGAACTATGGATATAAACGAAATGCATGGTATACCTTTTATCATGATGCATACTATCGTGCGATTAAATTTGATATATCCGGGGAGAAGATTGATAAAATTGAACGAATGCGGTATGAGTATAAATGAATCAGACTGTGAACATCAGCTCGAGAGCCGAAACATCATCCCGAGAAGAGAAACATCATCCCAAGAGCCGGAACATCATCCCGAGAGGAGAAACATCAGCTCGAGAGCCAGAACATCATCCGACTAACTAAATGGATATGTTATTATAAAAAAGAAATCGGCTTTTTTGCCGATTTCTACTTAATTATGTGGTTTGAACAGATCCGATTACTGCACCTGTTTCCACATCTACATAAAATTCGTATTGTTTATTTTCACCATCAATACTTCGTGTAACGCCACCACGATACGCATTGTACAATAGACCGTTTTTTTCTACTTCTTCTGGCTTCATATAAATCCATGAGCCACTGATCGGACCATTTTTCTTAAACGTTTCTTTTGCTTGTTTCAAAGCTTTTTCCGGTGTTATCTTTTGAAAGTTATCAACCTGCTGTTTAGCTAAATAGCCTACAGCTACACCTAGACCTGCTGCAAGAACTGTTTTTCTTACACTCATTTTCCCTTCACCTCTTGCTAGAATTTTAATTTATCCAGTAATATTTTCTTCAATCAATAGTATACCTTAAATACAAAAAAATAGAAAATCAAACAAAAAATGATCGAATGGTGGAAACTCACTGACACTTTCCGTTATACTAAATACATTACATAGTAATGAGTTGGAGGGATATACAAATGGAGCAGGATACATTGAATCTTTTTAAAAATTTAACAGAGCTGCAGGGTGCTCCAGGGAATGAACATCTTGTACGTTCTTTTGTAAAACAGGAATTAAAAAAGTATGCAGATGAAATCATTCAAGACAACCTTGGTGGGGTTTTTGGCGTGAAACAAGGCAAAGGACCAAAAGTAATGGTGGCAGGGCATATGGATGAAGTTGGTTTTATGGTCACACAGATCACTAAAAATGGGATGATTCGTTTTCAAACATTAGGTGGTTGGTGGAGCCAGGTTCTACTAGCTCAGCGAGTTCAAATAATGACTGATAATGGCCCAGTTATCGGAGTGATTGGTTCCATTCCACCACATAATTTAACAGAGGCACAGCGTAAGAAACCAATGGAAATAAAAAATATGTTAATAGACATTGGGGCGGATGATAAAGAGGATGTAGAAAAAATCGGAGTGAAACCGGGACAGCAAATTGTTCCAATAACACCTTTTACCCCAATGGCAAACAGCAAAAAAATCCTAGCAAAGGCATGGGATAACCGTTATGGATGTGGACTTTCTATTGAATTATTAAAAGAATTGCAAAACGAAACATTGTCAAATCAGTTGTATTCGGGGGCTACGGTTCAGGAGGAAGTGGGTCTTCGTGGTGCTCAGGTTGCAGCAAATATGATTAAACCGGATATTTTCTATGCACTGGATGCATCTCCTGCAAATGATGCTTCAGGTGATAAAGAGGCATTTGGTCAGTTAGGAAAAGGAACATTGCTTCGTATCTTTGATCGTTCTATGGTAACCCATCGTGGAATGAGAGAATTTATTCTTGATACTGCAGAATCAAATGATATTCCATATCAATACTTTATTTCACAGGGTGGTACAGATGCAGGCCGTGTCCATCTTATGGGGGATGGTATACCGTCTGCTGTTATTGGGATTTGTTCCCGTTATATTCATACATCGGCATCCATTATTCATGTTGATGATTATGCGGCTGCAAAGGAACTATTGGTAAAGCTTGTGAAAGAAACAGATCAAAATACAGTGGAGCAAATTTGTAAATCTAGCTAATTTAGATAAATTGCTGCTATCAAATATGGTAGCAGCAATTTTTTCAGTAAAGGATGAATAAATAGTGGAGATTATTATCGGCTCAAAAAATCCAACAAAAATTAAAGCAGTTCAGGAAAATTTTCCAAATCATGTGATTCATTCATTAAGTGTATCTTCCGATGTATCTGCACAACCGTTTTCAGATGAAGAAACACGGCAAGGAGCAATAAATAGGGCGGTTCAGTGTATGAAGTCCAGTTCAGATGCGGTTGGTGTTGGTCTTGAAGGTGGAGTGATGTATGTGGATAACCGGTTATTTTTATGTAATTGGGGTGCGCTTGCAACTCAGGATGGAAAAATTTTTACCTCAAGTGGTGCCAGAGTAGCTTTGCCTGAAGAAATTGATGATGAATTGAAGAAGGGTAAGGAATTGGGTGATGTGATGGATATATATTCACAAAAAAAGGAAATTAGAAAAAAAGAAGGAGCAATCGGTATTTTTACAAATGAACTTGTTTCACGGCAGGAGATGTTTGCTCATGTTGTAAAATTGTTAAAGGGACAGTGGGAATACTGGTCAGACCACTGAGGCTGATGAATTGCGGGGTTTATGGACGGAGATAGCATGAACATTGCGGGTTTTTCAGAAAAAGTTGAGAGATCTTGGACCAAAGTTGAGAGAAAACGTAAGAAAGTTGAGAGATAAGCTGATATGATGCAGTTTTCTCTCAACATTAAGCGTACTTCTCTCAATTGAGCCAGTTATCTCTCCACATTACCGGGTAGCACTTCACGCTTGAGCCACCCCCGCAAATCCCCATAAAACCTGAATAATAAAGAAAGCAGCGATAACACATCGCTGCTTTCCCGTTCAATATCATTCAAAAATATAACCCAACACTTCCAATGCCTGGTCAACTGTTTCCACAGTGACATTTGCTTTATTAGAAAGCTCTTTTAATGGGTGAATTAATGATTCAGGACGAATTATAATTGTTGGTTTATTCATTGTTATTGCGGCACTTGCATCCATTGCTGTATTCCATTGTTTGTATTTATCTCCAAATAAAGCGACGACTACATCCGATTTTTGCATTAAAACCTGAGTCCGAAAATTATTTACACCTGAAGCAGCATCATCTTTATATACGCTTCCTGGCTGCTTACCTAAAATATCTTCACCGATATCATCAGATCGCCCATGGTTCGTTTGTGGTGCTACGAAAGTTAATGGCAGGTTTTTTTCCTTTGCTTTTTGTTGTACCTGCTCCCGCCAATCATCGTGAATCTGTCCAGCTAAATATACAGTTAATTCCATGTGTTATTCCTCCTAATTTATCTTATACCTACAATAGTATACAATTTTTAAAATACTCGCAAAGAAATAGAAATAGGGAGCACTCAGATGAAGGGGAAGGCTATGAATTACAGATTAGAATTGGTGGAGCTAAAATCACCATATACACTACGAAGGGCAAAAAAGACGAAGCCAAAGTAGAATTGATGAAAGTTACGAAGTCTATTGCAGTGGAAGCAAATTGATTTTCTACCATGAAATAAAGTAATATAATGAAAAGCTGTCCGTTATGGTCAGCTTTTCCTATAATTCCTGATAGTTGAAAGCGAGCAAAAACAAAGCTATGATAAACGAAGGAGATGATATGAAATGAAAACACTGGAAACAATTGAACAATATAATGAAATGACAAATAAGGAAAATGTTATTATGCTGTTTACTGCTGGCTGGTGCCCAGATTGTCGGGTTATTGAACCTGTATTACCGGAAATTGAAGCAGAATTTCCCGAATATACATTTGTGGAAGTAAACAGGGATGATTTTATAGAAATATGCCAGGAACAGGATGTGTTTGGGATCCCTAGTTTCCTTGCATATAAAAATGGTCAAGAAGCAGGAAGGTTTGTCAGCAAGGATCGGAAAACCAAAGAGGAAATTATCAAGTTCATTAAAGGATTACCTGCGTAATTCCTCCCTGAAGGAAGGAGAAGCAACTATGAAAATGACCAGTTTAAAACTGAAAAAAATATTGGAAGAACGACTATTCAATGAGAATTATCGAACGTCTTATAACAGGGACAAAGATACGTTTCGAATTGAGTGGAAAGAATCGAAGCAGGGAATGACGATTACAGTACCTAATGTTATTTCTAAATTTAATCAGCGTGGAGAAGAAGCGATTGATGAGTTGGTAGAACACATTACAGAGGCACTTAAAATAATGAATGAGGAACATCATTTAATAGGTAAGGAAAAATCTATTTATCCTGTTATCCGAGCAACTTCATTTCCAACAGAAACCAAATCGGGTGCCAAACTGCTAAATAAAGACCATACCGCAGAAACCCGCATCTTTTATGCACTTGACCTGGGAAAGTCTTATAAGCTGATTGATGAAGCTTTGCTTGAAAAAGAAGATTGGACAAAAGAAAGAATAGATGAAATCGCAACATTTAATGTTCGCTCATTGCCTGTTGATAGCAAAAAAGATCGAGTAGCAAATAATGACTTTTATTTTGTAGCAACACAAGACGGCTATGATGCCAGTAGAATATTGAATGAAGCATTTCTTGAGGAGATGAAGGCAAACGCAAAAGGCGAACTTGCTGTGGCTGTACCACATCAGGACGTATTGATAATTGCTGACATTGAAAACAAAACAGGTTATGATATATTAGCCCAAATGACGATGAAGTTTTTTGCGGAGGGAAGGATACCAATTACATCACTTTCTTTCATTTATGAGGATAGAAAATTGGAACCGGTATTTATTCTTGCAAAAAATCGACCGAAAAAGTAATAGGAGGATAAGGAAATGGACGTTTTTTATAACCCAAATGGAGTTGGTGATGTATTGATCATCCCACTTACAGATGGAAATCGCTATGAAATAAATCATGAAAATTATGGAGATATTACGAAAATTATATCGCTTGATGGTGAGACATTGGGCTATAATATTTTTCATGCATCCAAGCATTTTACTATAAAGGAAACAGGAAAAATAATGGTAACAGAGGAATTACTAAATCAAATAAAAGTTTTATTTAGCGAAAAGGAACTAAACGATTCACTTGATTTTGATTTAAGTCCTAAATTTGTCATTGGCTATGTAACTAATAAAGAAGTTCATGACCATGCTGATAAATTAAGTGTTTGTAAAGTTGATATCGGTGACGAAATATTGCAGATTGTATGCGGAGCACCAAATATTGATCAGGATCAGAGGGTAGTTGTAGCGAAAGTTGGTGCTACCATGCCAAGTGGATTAATCATTAAACCGACAGAATTAAGAGGGGTACCATCGAATGGTATGATATGTTCTCAGAGGGAATTAGGTTTACCTAATGCACCAAAAGAAAAAGGTATCTATATTCTTGATGATTCATATACCGTTGGTGAAGCATTCTCATTTTAACTAGCCTAACAACCTGAGTAGTGTACAAGGGTTGTTTTTCTTTTGCTGCTGTCTACCAATTCCTTTAAAAACTGATAAAATATAAGCTAGTAAGATTTAATGATAAAGAAATGAGTGAATTTAAGTGTTGGAGCAATGGAAAAATAAATTTAAAGCCCTATTTAAAGATGATGAAATGGAAGTTAATGAAAAAGATGAATCAAAGCAAACACAGCAAAATGTTCAGGCGAAAATAAAATATCAATACCCAAATAAAAAGTCTTTTCGTTTCCCAGTCATTCCTGATCATGCAGAAGATCGGAAAGTTAAAAAGAATTCTCTGATATATCAAAGAAAAGGAAATAAAAACCATGAAGTAAACGATAAAAAATCAGAAAATCAGCCATCTAAAAGAAATCATAAAATATATAAAAAAAATATTGATATACCATTTCAACCAACAGATGTGCCGTCACCAATTTACGGCTTTCAGCAAAGTAAAAAAGAGAAAGAAATAGAAGAAATCCCTGCTTTTAAACGAAAACAGGAGAAAAAAGAACAACATGATAAAAATGATAATAATTCAAATGAAATACAGCAATATGTTGACAATACCCAGGTAGAGGAAAAAGAACTTGCACCTCAAGAAATATTCCAGAATGAAGCGGAAGTTACAAATGAACAAGCCACTAATCTAAGGCAAACTGTCTGGCCATCAGAACAGGATTTTAAACAAGAAACAACAAAAGTAAAACCAGGAAATAAACATCAGAAAAGTAATCCTAAATACAAAAAGAATACATCGTCACAACAGGGACCTTATAATGTAGTGATGACTCCAAGAGATAAGAAGAATTTATTTGATCAAGCTAAAAAAAAACAGGAGAAAACAGCAAATCAGGAAAAACATACGCATTCTATTCCATATCATTTGTTAAATGACCCTGTTCAAAAAACAAATGAAGACCATCAATGGGTGAAACAGCAACAGCAATTGCTTGAAGAGACGCTTAAACATTTTAATGTCCGTGCAACGGTAGTTAATGCAACACAGGGGCCTTCTGTAACCAGGTTCGAGGTACATCCGGAATTAGGTGTGAAAGTAAGTAAAGTCAAAAATTTAAGTGATGACTTGAAGCTAAACATGTCTGCAAAGGATATTCGGATTGAAGCACCAATACCGGGGAAAAATACTATTGGGATAGAAATTCCTAACACGAAGGCGCAAATGGTAGGGTTACAAGGAATTTTTGAAACGGAACAATTTAAACAAAATACATCGCCATTAACAATAGCTTTAGGTTTAAGCATTGAGGGATTGCCAATGATAACAAATATCCAGAAAATGCCTCATGGATTAATAGCGGGTGCAACCGGCTCCGGAAAAAGTGTATGTATTAATACGATTCTAATCAGTTTACTTTATAAAGCAAGTCATGAAGATGTGAAGTTTTTATTAATTGATCCGAAAATGGTAGAATTGACTCCATATAACGGTATTCCTCATTTGGTATCTCCAGTTATTACAGATGTAAAAGCTGCTACAGCTGCATTAAAGTGGGCAGTCAATGAAATGGAAGAACGGTATGAGAAATTTGTTCAAGCAGGTGTACGTGATATTGAACGATTTAATCAAAAAATAAAAAAACAGGGTCGGACAGAGGAGAAAATGCCATTCATTGTAATTGTGATCGATGAATTAGCTGATTTAATGATGGTTTCCCCACAGGATGTGGAGGATGCTATCAGCAGAATCGCCCAAAAAGCTCGGGCATGTGGTATTCATTTACTGCTGGCAACACAGCGTCCATCTGTTGATGTAATCACAGGATTAATAAAAGCAAATATTCCTACAAGAATTGCATTTAGTGTATCCTCTCAGGTTGATTCCCGTACGATTATTGATACAAGCGGGGCAGAAAGGCTATTAGGAAAAGGGGATATGCTCTTTATCGAAAATGGTGCTGGACAAAGTATTCGATTGCAGGGTCCATTTGTATCCGATGAAGAAATTGAACGAGTTACAAGCTATGTAAGAAATATTGCAGCACCGAATTATTTATTTGAGCAAGAACAATTACTTGAGCAAGCAAATGTTGATGAGGACGAAGATGTATTGCTTGAGCAGGCGATTCAATTTGTTCTAAACCAAAATAGTGCAAGCACATCTTTATTGCAGAGGCATTTTAAAATCGGTTATAATCGCGCAGCACGCTTAATTGATACACTAGAACAAAAAGGTATAATTTCAGGTCAAAATGGAAGTAAACCGAGGGAAGTATTAGTATCACAAGTACAAGTTGAAGAAATGCAGTATGCGGATAATCAAAAGGGCACTAGTGGTTTTTAGTGCGTGTCTAAATATTAATTTTCAATATCGAATAAGTATTTTAATATAATTCTTGTTTAGTTACCAAAATTTATATATGATGATAGGAACAGATTATTATACATTAAGGAGAAACTTGTATGAAAGAGATTGGGCAAAAACTAACAGGCAAACTAGAACGATTAACTAATAAAACCTTTAAATTTGATGAACGTATTAAAGATGGTTGGTTCTCAGCGGTTTATTTTCTTAAAACGAAAGAGATAGCTGAAAAAAAATTACCCGATAATTATGTAACGATGCAATTTTTCCAAAAAGAGAATGCGGTCTTATGTGGAACGGATGAGGCTATAGCATTGCTTCATACTTTTGCTGATAACCCAGATACATTAGAAATAAAATCATTAAAGGACGGGGATAAGATTAGTCCGTATGAATCTGTCTTAACCATCTCCGGAGCATACCAGCAGTTCGGTTTCCTGGAGGGAATAATTGATGGGATTTTAGCGAGAAGAACATCGGTGGCTACAAATGTATATAATGTTGTAAAAGCAGCCAGAACTTCAGGCAAACAAAAACCAGTTATTTTTATGGGAGATCGTGATGATCACTTTACACAGCAAGCAGGAGACGGATATGCTGCATTTATTGGTGGATCAACAGCACAAGCCACACATGCAATGAATGAATGGTGGGGAAAAGAGGGCATGGGTACGATGCCGCATGCTTTAATTCAGATGTTCCGCGGAGATATTGTTGCTGCTTCAAAAGCCTATCATGCACTGTATCCAGAAGATGAACTTGCAGCACTTGTTGATTATAATAATGATGTAATAACTGATTCATTAAAAGTAGCCAGGGAATTCGGAAAAGATTTAAAATCTGTACGTTTAGATACATCACGGACATTAGTGGATAAATATTTTATGAGAAATCATCATCTTATGGGTACTTTTGATCCAAGGGGTGTTAATCCGGAACTTATATTTGCTTTAAGAAAAGCTTTGGATGATGATGGATTTACACATGTTAAAATAATGGTTTCCGGTGGTTTTACAGAAAAGCGAATTACAGAATATGAAAAAATGGGAGTACCGGTAGATATGTATGGTGTCGGTAGGAGTTTATTAAGGATTAATATTGGATTTACCGGTGATAACGTCTTATTAAATGGTACCCCTTCCGCAAAAGAAGGTCGTCACTATCGACCAAATCCACGTTTGGAAAAGGTTGAATATTACGATGGAACTAAGTAGATGTAAAGTATATTATTTAATTACGACCTATATTTTGCTATAATGAAATAGTTATATAATTTTTTTCATGTGAAATTTAATTAAAATCCTTATAAAGCATGTTCAAATAAGAGGATAAAAAGGATCGATAAGTTCGAGGCGACGTAGTTTCGAGCAGCATAATGTATGTAATTAGATACATGAGCAGCAAAGAAACCAAGCCAACGAAGAAATTCGATGGGTTATTTTTACCGGACTTTTTGAACATCCACTTTTATGCACAATTTGGAGGTTCTTTTTTATGACAACTTACCATTTTATTGGTATTAAGGGGACAGGAATGAGTGCACTCGCACAGATTCTTCATGATTCTGGAGAGAAGGTACAAGGCTCTGATGTGGAAAAGCGATTCTTTACACAGGAAGCTTTAGAAGATAAAAACATTCCGATTTTCCCTTTTTCAGAAGATAACATTAAAGAAAACTACACAGTAATAGCAGGTAATGCATATCCAGATGACCATATTGAAATTAAAAAAGCAAAAAAATTAGGAGTTACTTTCTATAGATATCATGAATTTTTAGGAGAATGGCTGAAACAATATACAAGCATTGCTATTACCGGAGCGCACGGAAAAACATCTACTACTGGTTTATTAGCACATGTCCTTAATGAATCCTTCCCAATTTCTTATTTGATAGGTGATGGCACAGGGAACGGTCATGTGAGCAGTGAGTATTTTGTTTTCGAAGCATGTGAATATCGTCGTCACTTTTTGCGCTATGAACCGGATTATGCAATTATGACGAATATTGATTTTGATCATCCAGACTATTTTACCAGTATCGACGATGTGTTTGATGCTTTTCAGTCGATGGCAGATCGGGTTAAAAAAGGGATTATTGCATGTGGAGATGATGAACAGCTCCAGCAAATCAAAGCAAAGGTTCCGGTAGTTTACTACGGTTTTCTTGATACAAATGATTTTCAAGCGCAAAATGTGAAAGAAACAGAGCAAGGAACTGAATTTGATGTATTTGTCAGAAATACGTACTATGACACATTTATGATTCCTATGTTTGGGGATCATAATGTACTTAATGCATTGTCCGTCATTGCAATCTGCCACTATGAAGGTATTGGTGCGGACGTTATTAATAACCTTTTTTCATTTAAAGGTGTAAAGCGAAGATTCACAGAAAAGAAAGTTGGCAGCCAAATATTAATTGATGATTATGCGCATCATCCAAAGGAAATTACTGCAACAATCGATTCTGCACGGAAAAAATATCCGGATAAATCTGTAATAGCAATCTTTCAGCCACATACCTTTACAAGAACAAAAACCTTTCTGCAGGAGTTTGCTGAAAGTTTAAGCCTGGCTGACCATGTGTATTTATGCGATATTTTTGGATCTGCACGAGAAGATTCCGGAAACCTTACAATACATGATTTACAAAAGCTGATAGCTAACAGTACGGTATTGGAATTATCCTATACAGATGTATTAGCATCTCCTGAATACCAAAATAGTGTTCTAATATTTATGGGAGCAGGGGACATTCAAAAATTTCAGCAGGCCTATGAAGAAAAAGTAAATGCTAAATCAATTAATCAATGATACAAGCAAAGAGTCTGAATTAAATTAAAGTATCGGACTCTTTGTTTAGCAGTTAAAAAAGTATTATTACTTGTTTAATTGCCTAAGTGCATTAGTAATACTTTGAAGCACCTACATCGCAGACGAAAAGTATTTTTCGTGAAACTAATACACACATCCACAGGTTTGGCGAATGCCAGGTTTCTAATTTTTCCTGAAAATAATTCAAATAAAAAAAAGGAATTCATACATAATTGTCGAATTGGTTATTATATACATATCTATGTTTAGCTTAGTATATTAAGGGTATAAATTATCAAGGGTATTTATGTTAAAGCTAATATAAATATTTGTTTTTCACACGACATTATAACATTTTTAACAACAGAAGGGGTGGTAATACAAATGGAAATCATGCTATATATTGCTGCATTAATTGCAGCTGTTGCATTTGCTGTACTTGTTGGTTATTTTGCAATGACGCTTAAAGCAACAAAGCAAACCTTAAACAATGTAGCAAATACTTTGGAAAGTCTTGAAAAACAAATGCAGGGAATTACAAGTGAAACAACTGAATTACTAAATAAGACAAATCGATTAGCTGAGGATATTAATCAAAAATCATCAAAATTAAATGGAATTTTTGATGGTGCAAAAGGGATTGGTGAAACGGTAAAAGATTTTAACAATTCTCTTAGACAGCTATCCAATAGCATTTCACGTACTTCTGAGCAAAATCAGGACAAGGCTTCCCAAGCTGTTAAATGGGGAGCAGCAATAATGGATGTATGGAATAAGAAAAGAAAATAAATTTTCACAAATTATACGAGGAGGAATCGGAAAATGGGAGATAATAACATTAATAGTAAAGACTTTATTATTGGTACACTTATTGGAAGTATTGTTGGAGCATCTGCAGCATTATTATTGGCACCTAAATCTGGCAAAGAATTAAGAAATGATATTAATCAAGGGGCAAGTCAGGTTAAAGACCGGGCATCCGAATGGAAGGATAATGCACAAGTTAAAGGCTCCGATTGGAAGGAAAAAGCATTTACAACTGGTTCAGAGTTAAAAAGAAAAGCCATGGATACGACATCACAATTAACAAAGAATGCTTCAGACAAAACAAAAGATCTGACTAAAACAGTTCAAAATAAACTACAGGAAAAAAGAAACAAAGAAGATGAAGCGTTAGAAGCTGCTGAAGAAGTTGCAGAAGCAATTGACGACACAGCTAAAGAGCTAGAAACGTCAAATAAATAATAGATAACAGGGAGCAGTTCATTTGTTTGAATCTGCTCCCTGTTTTTGTTTTCCTTTACAGTATGCGAGCCTTCTTGCGATTGATAATTGGTGCAAATGGTCCCATAGAATTCTTCTCTACCCCCGAACGGACTAGAACTAGGATCAACCGGTTGAATAGAGCGGCTCTCTATGTGAACGAAGCTGAAACAGGTGTAAACAGCCCTCTATTACACTAGAACGGATCAAATGAAAAGTGCATTTTAATCAAACCATTCAATACTTAATTCATCACCCTCCTGCAGAATTTCATAAAAGGTGGTGGGTTCGTTATTTTTATAAATTTTAAATTTTCCACTTGCATTTGTGAGATCTATATCAACATAACGAAAAATATCCTGAAATATAATGGGATTCTGCTTTTGTTCTTTTATTTCTAAAGAATCATTTAATGTTAAAATACTTGCCTCATTCAGTTGTTCCTCATTCCTGTTAACAATTAATAGCTGCTGTTTCATTACAATAGGCTTCCCATTAAAACTGACCCGAATCTTGTTCCAATACCTCTTATCAAGGTACCTCAGCAAATCGTTCACCGTTGGTCTTGATGCAGATATTATCACAATGTGGTCATTATGTTTAAGGGTTTGATTCATATTTGCCTTTTGATTATTTACATATACTTGTGCTTCTCCCTTGTTCAGGTTTATTTTTTGATTATTTACGATTATTGTAAAGGGTTTTATGTTCTCCAATTTTTTCGTACTTACAAACGTTAAAAATTCCTTTATTGTATTAGTCTGTTTCAAAATAATAGTATCATTGTCCTGAACCTGATAATCCTTTGATTTTAATTGATTGTTTACATAAATATTCATTTTCAATGTGAAAGGTTTATCATTGACATGAATTGTTATGGAAGGGATTTCCTCAATTAATTGTTCAATCGTAACGGTAGGTTCCTTACCATTTTCACCCCTAAGAATAATAATTTCATCATTATTCTTAATTAAACTGTCAACAGTAGCAGGATTTTGATTCAAAATAATTGATGGAGGATTTCCATACTCACCAGGTAGTATAATTTCTTTACCGTTTACGGAAATAATTGACGCCAAACCAGGTTTACCATAAAGCTTATTAATATCAATCCCTGCTTGAACGAGACTATCACCAAGTGTTAATTGCTTCATCTCGAACATTCTGATTAATTTTTCATTCACTTTAATGCTCACATAATGGACTGGATTTTGTTTAGCGGCAATTGCAATTCCGATAGGTGTTACAAAATCTGGTCGATATACTAAGTTATCTGTTTTAATTAAATTATCAATGGCATCAATTCCTCTTACCGCAACACGATTAGCAGGCAGCTGCAGTTTATTTGCTAAGATTGTTGTTATGTTTGGAGTCAGACTACCTCCACCTACAAGCATGACAGCCTTTGGTGGCTTTGAATTTAATTCGATAATTTGTTCAGCAATCGAATGTGCTAAATTTTCAATTTTACCAGCTATATTTTCGATTAATTCCTTATCAGTAATAGTTGTTTCAAAACCTAATATATCTTTTATTACAGCTTGTCCATTATCTACAATCTGCCGCTTTGTCTTCTCCGCCATTGGAAAATCCAACAAATAATGATCACTAATTGCTTCTGTAATTTCATCCCCAGCAACTGGTACCATCCCATATGCTACTACTGTGCTTTTATCTGTAATCGCAATATCGCTTGTACCTGCACCTATATCGACCAGTGCAATATTTAATCTGCGCATAGATTCTGGAATAAGTACATGGATTGCTGCAATTGGTTCCAATGTTAAAGCTTCCATTTCTAAATCAGCTCTATTTAAAGCCGCAATTAATGACTCCACAACTACCTTTGGAAGAAATGTGGCTATAATTTCTACGGCAGCTTCATCTCCACTTTGGTCAATTAGTGAACCTATTTGCTCATTGTCGAGTTTATATTGCAAGACTGAATATCCAACACAATAATAATTTGTATAATCATTCTCTTTATCCTGTGTAGCTAAGCATTCTTGAGCTGATTGAACTGCACTTAATTCAAGATGTTTGATCGTTTCATTTGCTGTAATTGGTTGTTGATTTATTGAAATGGCAGTAGATGCTTGAACTGTTTTTAATGCTCGTCCAGCAGCTGCGACACAAACCTTATGCAGTACGCCATTTCTTTGTTCTAGATTCTCTTTTACCTCTTTAATAACTTCTGAGACTGCAACAACATTATGTATCTGGCCATCACGCATGGATCGCTCATCATGTTCTTTTGTGTAAAAATCAAGCACTTTAAATTTATCATTTAATTTTTCCATTATGATTCCCGTAACAGACCGAGTACCTATATCAAGGGCAAAGACAAGTTTTTCCATCGTTAAAATCCTTTCAAAATAAAGAATATCTACTATATTATAAACTTTTTAATGACAAAGGAACAATTATTCGTTATAATTGTCTCTAATTATTAAAAAAATTATGTTCAGGGGGAGTATTTAAATGAGTCAGAATGAAATGGATCAACTTAGAGTACAAATGGATGAAGTTAATTTAGAAATACTTGAGCTAATTAATCGCCGTGCAGAGATTGTACAGCAAATTGGTCAAATAAAAAACAAGCAGAGTATTAAAAGATTTGACCCTGTACGCGAGAGATCAATGTTAAATCTTCTAACGCAGAATAATAATGGTCCATTTGAAAATGCAACGGTTGAGCATATTTTTAAAGAAATATTTAAAGCAAGTTTGGAATTACAGGAAGATGATCACCGAAAAGCATTACTAGTTTCAAGAAAAAAGAAACCGGAAGATACAGTCATTGATATTAAAGGTGCAAAAATTGGTGATGGAAATACACATTTTATTATGGGTCCATGTGCTGTTGAGGGATATGAACAGGTAGCTGAAGTGGCCAAGACAGTTAAAGGCAGAGGTCTTAAGCTTTTACGTGGGGGAGCATTTAAACCAAGAACATCTCCTTACGACTTCCAGGGATTAGGAATAGAAGGATTGCAAATATTAAAGCGTGCTGCCCAGGAATATGATTTAGCGGTTATTAGCGAAATTGTAAATCCGGCACATATTGAAGAAGCACTGGACTACATTGATGTTATTCAAATTGGTGCACGTAACATGCAAAACTTTGAATTGTTAAAAGCAGCAGGAGACGTTAATAAGCCTGTGTTATTAAAACGTGGCTTGTCGGCAACTATCTCTGAATTCATTAATGCAGCAGAATATATTAACTCTAGGGGCAATGGAAATATTATTTTATGTGAACGTGGAATTCGTACCTATGAAAAAGCTACTAGAAATACACTGGATATCTCTGCAGTACCTATATTAAAACAGGAAACACATTTACCGGTTATGGTGGATGTAACCCATTCAACAGGTAGGAGAGATTTGCTACTACCAACCGCAAAAGCTGCAATAGCAATCGGTGCAGACGGGGTTATGGCCGAAGTTCATCCAGATCCTGCAGTTGCACTCTCCGACTCGGCACAACAAATGAACATACCTATGTTCAACGAATTTATGGATGAATTAGAAGATATGGTAAGGCGAATGAAATAGAAATCAACACGTTATTAAAAGGTAGAACAACCTCTTAAAGGCTGAGGCGTCCAAGTGATGCCCCAGCCTTTAAATGTTTTGTAATTTTTTTCATAGTGGAGTATGATAAAGAAAATAGTAGGCGATTAGGCAATATTTCAAGAAACTCTAGACAGGTGTAGTTGATATGCTTCAATATCAACTAATAATAAAGTATTGTAAAGGCAATCATTTCAATTTATAATATATTGTTTAGTGCATTCAGGCTCAAGAGAGTGCAGTTTGTTGAAAAAAGAAATCGCTATGAACTACGATAAGAAAACAGTGGACGGGAAGCTATTGAAAAAAATAGTGTGAAGCCGACCCAATTATAATGGAGATTTAATAAGTGTTATTGGCTTTAAAATAGTTTAAGGAGGTGAAACCTGGTTATTTTATAGCGATTGGATATGAATGGTTATCCTTTAAAATAGTCAGGTAGAATGTAAATGAATATAACAATATATGATGTAGCAAGAGAGGCAAATGTATCCATGGCAACTGTTTCACGTGTCGTTAATGGAAACCCAAATGTTAAACCAACAACACGAAAGAAGGTACTGGCAACGATCGAACGTCTGGGATATAGACCTAATGCGGTAGCCAGAGGACTAGCAAGTAAAAAAACAACTACTGTTGGTGCAATTATTCCGGATATCTCTAGTATCTTTTTTGCAGAATTGGCAAGAGGTATAGAAGATATTGCAACAATGTATAAATATAATATGATATTGAGCAATTCTGATCAAAATAAAGATAAGGAAATCCAATTAATAAACACAATGCTTGAAAAACAAGTCGATGGCATTATTTTTATGGGCGGAAATATTTCTGAGGAACATGTACAGCAGTTTAAAAGCTCATCCGTACCAGTAGTTCTTGCGGCAACTTATGATGAAAATAATGCTATCCCATCCGTGAATATTGATTATAAACAAGCGGCTTACGAAGCAACGAAATATTTAGTCGATAAAGGAAATACGCAAACTGCATTTATTTCCGGGCAGGAAGATACACATATTAACAATCTTAAGTATGAAGGCTATAGGCAAGCACTAAAGGATTCTTTTGTTTCAATAAGGGAAGATCTGATTATAAAAGGCGACTATTCATATGATTCCGGCATAGAGGCAGTAAACCAAATTCTGGAATTGGAGAATAAACCAACGGCTATATTTGTTGCCTCTGATGAAATGGCATTAGGCGTAATTCATGGAGTACAGGATAAAGGCTACAAAGTGCCTGAAGATGTGGAAGTATTCGGTTTTGATAATACAAGATTAGCAACAATGGTACGACCTACACTATCGACAATCGTCCAGCCAATGTATGATATTGGGGCAGTTGCTATGCGTTTATTGACAAAATTTATGAACAAAGAAGAGGTAGCAGAACAAAAAGTAGTTTTACCACATCGAATTGAAAAAAGAAACTCAACAAAGTAAAAATAATGTCGATATAATATATGACTGATATATTCAACGAGTTTGGGGAGAGGGACTATGAGGAAAAGAGATTTATTGACCCCTATCGGCATTACGTTAGGTTTTATCATGATTATGTTGGCAATTATGTCAAAGGGTGGAAGTGATGGTGCTAGTTTATTTCTTGATATAGCTTCCATATTTATTGTGATTGGTGGTTTAGTAGCATCCATGTTAATTAATTTTAACACGGATCAAATCAAATTATCCAAAAAAATAGTGAGTGAAGCATTTCATAAAAATGATCTTAGATTGCCTGAGTTGATTGGATTATTTATCCGCTTATCTGAACGCGCAAGGAGAGAAGGAATACTTGCACTTGAAAACGAATTGGAAGAAGTTGATGATCCTTTTATTCGTAAAGGTATATTACTGGCTGTAGATGGGATTGAACCGGAAGTAATCAATGACATTATGAATGCGGAATTAACTGCAATGGAAGATCGGCATTACAAAGGAAGATCGTTAATTGAAAAAGCGGGAGAATACGCACCAGCTTGGGGGATGATCGGTACGTTAGTAGGTTTGGTGCTTATGTTAAACAGTCTGCAAGATCCAGCGACTCTCGGTCCAAGTATGGCTGTTGCGTTGTTAACCACATTATATGGAACGGTGCTAGCAAATCTGGTTTTTATTCCAATGGCTAATAAGTTGGAGAAAAAAACAGAAGAAGAAGTATTTATTAAACAAATCATTATCGAGGGTGTAATCGGTGTACAATCAGGACAAAACCCGAGAATTTTAGAAGAGAAATTAAGTGCTTTTCTTTCCAATGAAACAAAGGTTAAACAAGAATCAGAAGCGGAAACAGGTTTTGTGGAGGAGAGCATAAATGAAGCGTAGGGAAATAAAGCGGTCAAAGAATAGTGGTGCACCTAAATGGATGGTTACATATTCAGATATGGTTACACTTATCTTGGTCTTTTTCATTTTACTATTTTCCATGTCGCAAATCGATTTAGTTAAATTTGAAGCCATTTCGGAATCATTTCGAAATAGGATGATTTTTGACTTCTTTCCATCACCTGTTCCAATGGAAAATCCAACAGAGAGTACCAGCCATATGGATAATGGGAAAGCATCTAATGAATTCGAAACACCTACACAACTAGATGATATTAATGACAGGGATGAAACTGATGAAGAAGATTCCTTGACTAACTTAATGGAAGACGTTGAGAATTATTTAGATGAAAACGACTTAAATAACGTTATTTCTGCCAGTAGAACGGAACGTGGTGTAGTATTAGTATTACAGGAACTTATTTTGTTTGAACCTGGAAAAGCAGAATTGTTACCTTCTGGGGAACCATTCCTAAGTAAAGTAGGAACACTATTATCCGAGATACCTAATAAAGTAAAAGTGGAAGGCCATACAGATAACCGCCCCATGTCAACATACCTTTACCCATCAAACTGGGAATTATCTGGAGCAAGAGCGAGTAGCGTTGTACGTTATTTAATCAATGAAAATGACTTTGATGAATCAAGGTTTACAATTGTTGGCTACAGTGACACGAGGCCAATGGTTCCTAATACAACCCCTGGTAATATGAGTCAAAATAGAAGAGTCGAAATTGTAGTATTAGAAAATACACAGGAAGTTGAAGAAGGAGGGTGATTATTTCAATCATTCTCCTTGTTTTTTTAGAGTTTTTGGAGAAATATAAGCCTTTTTCGCTCGTATGCTAAGATTAGCTGATGTTGAGAGAAAACTATACGAAGTTGAGAGATAATTGCATATTCCGTTGTTTTCTCTCAACTTTTACCCCGTGTCTCTCAACTTTCATGTCTAATCTCTCAACTCTACCGCTCCGTCTCTCAACTCTCCTCTAGTTTTTGCATACACCGCCGGCGCAACCCATCCCAGCACTTCACCTATAACTAAACTAGCGTCGCCGCCCCAATCCATTTATCACTTTATATTTTTGGTATATTTAAGTGCGTTCAATAGTACCTTTGCATTTTTTTCAGTGATATCTGATTTTCTTGGTATATTAGGTACAATGCTTTTATCATCATTCCAAAATACCGGAAGCTTTACTGGAGCATCTTTTTGCCATTTCATTAACCAATTTTTCGGGATTTCCCCATGCTGAGGTTGACCAAATTTCATTACATTCCAAACTTGCGCCCATGCTCGTGGTACAACACGCCAAATATCATATCCGCCTCCACCTAAGGCGACCCATCTTCCATTGCAATATTTATGTGCTATTTCATGTGCGAGTAAAGGTATCTTTTCATAGATTTCCATCGTTGCACATAAATGTGTTAAAGGATCGTAACAATGTGCATCAGCGCCATTTTGTGTAAGAATTATGTCTGGTTTAAAATATGCAGCAATTTCCCTTATCGCAGTTTCATAGACCTGCAAAAAAGATTCGTCTTCTGTGAAGGCATCAATTGGGAGATTATAGGAATATCCATGCCCTTCTTTTATACCTCGCTCATTAACATTACCTGTTCCAGGGAAAAGATATCTGCCGGTTTCATGGATAGAAACTGTGCAAACATTTGGATCATCGTAAAATGCCCATTGTACACCATCCCCATGGTGAGCATCTGTATCAATGTACAAAACTCTTAAATTATATTTTTTGCGAATATACTTAATTGCTACTGCTCCATCATTATATATACAAAATCCCGCTGCTTTTCGTTTAAACCCATGATGCAGCCCGCCTCCAAGATTTAAGGCATGCTCGCTAGCACCAGTTAAGACAGCATCTATCGCAGTTAATGTACCACCAACCAGATAGCTGGATGCGTCGTGCATTTTTTCAAAAATAGGGGTATCTTCTGTTCCTAACCCATATTCAATACCTTCATTTTCTGCAAGCTGCCCGTTACTCGCTTTTTTCACAGTTTCAATATATGCTTTATCATGAAAAAGGATAAGTTCTTCCTCGGTGGCCTTGCGAGGTGTTATTATTTCCTGTTTCGATAGTGATGTTGATTCTTCTAATAATTCCTTTGCCATCACAACTCTTTTTTGATTAAAAGGATGCTCGTCATTGAAATGATAGTTTAAGAAAGAATTAGAATAAATAAAGGAAGCATGGCATGTCATAATTTCGGCTCCGGTATATTATTAGGCCACATTAACTCATAGCCGGCCGCTCTTAAATCTTGAACAACAGGCAGTGGGTTCATTGTTTGAATACGAAAGACAAGAATTTTGTAATTCGGATCATTCTTATAAGGATAGACCAGTACAGATACAATATTTGTTTTTCTTTTACCAAACACGGAAGCTACTTCTGGTAGAATACCGGGTTTGTGTGGAACCTTTACTTCTATATGTGAGCTTTGTACATGGGTTCCCGTTAATTGGATTAACTTATACAGCATATCCTTTTCTGTTACAATACCGGTAAGTTTATTGTCTCTCACTACTGGAAGGCAGGCAAACTCCTCATCATAAAATATACGGGCTATCTCCTCAACAAAATCCAATGGATGTATGGTTATAACCGGTTGACTCATGATGGACCTGATTTCATTTTGCAGCTCGCTGTGATCCGAATCTTTTATAAAACTGGATGGGCTCGCATCACGTACATCACGATCAGAAACAATACCGACAACATGCTTATCCACATCTACAATTGGAATATGTCTAATTCGATACTTTTGGAGTAGCTGTAATGCCTCATAAATCGTTGCTGTTGGTGGTAATGTAATAACATCTGTTTTCATAATTTCTTCAACTAACAATTAATATCCCTCCCGTAAATTCCGATAGTGATGTCGCTGCAAGAATCTTAATTTATCAAATTGCTTTATCGATTCTTCAGACACATCTTTCCCAATACGTACCATTAAACAATTTGCTGGATGGGAAATGATTTCAGGATCATCAGTTGGAGCTGGCAGGAGACTACCTGCGGCCATCATTTTCTCCATGACTTTCCGATAATCCCAGACACTTAGTTTGGTTCTGTCTAGGTCCCAATGCCAGTAATATTCCGTTGAAATAACAATGTAGTTTTCCATGAAATCATCCATCATAGATACCTTCAATAAACCGGAGGCTACTCCTGCCCCCCGATATTTTGGGATCACTTCAATTGCGCCTAATTCAATCAGGTCTTTCATATTAAATTCGGACCATCTCTCCAGTGGGTCTGGATGTAAGTATGTAACATAACCGATAATGGTATCTTTCGTTCTGGCAATAATAATTCTTCCCTCTGGAAAATCAGCAATATCGATTAAGGCCTTGAATTGTTTTTCAGCGGGACGAAATGCAGTTAAATGTTCGTGAAAATAGAAGGTTTTCAGTTCTTCTGAATAAAGCGGACCCTCGATAATAATTGATCCATTAGGTGTTTCATTTATTATTGAATGATAAGTCTTTACATGTTCCATTATTTCACCACCTGTTATATTAATTAAATAGCAGCGCTTTCATATTTCTATTATACAGGATAATGGTGTGAATTTTTAGTCTAAATGAAAATAAGCAATAAAAAGAAGGGAGGCGGGATCCCTTCTTTTTTATTGTGGTAGTTATGATACGTTTTAGTTTCCTCCGTTATCAGTACCACCATTTTCATTTCCTGAATCATCTTTGTCTTTACCACCCTCATTTTCTGAACCGTTCCCGTTATCCTTGTTGCCACTGTCGTCACTGCCATTATTGCCACCGCTATCTTCTGGCGGATCTTCGGTGCTGTTATTATCTTCCTTGCTATTATCGTTATTCTTATTGTCGTTATTGGTTTCCGGTTTTTCAGTATCCGGATCCGGTGTTTCTTCTTCTGGATCAGAAATATCACCAACAATTATTTCCTGTGATGCAGATGATTCAAGTCCAAAGTAGTCAACCGCCTTTACATGATAAACAGCGTTACTGTCACCAACGGAATAGCTAGTGGAAGTTGTGCTGCCAACTCTACTGAAGTTACCTCCTGCTTTAGCTGCACGATAAATTCGATAACCAACCACATCCTTGCTCGCCGACTTATTCCATGTTAAATTACTTCCGGATTTAGCTAAGCTGCCGGGAGCACTTGGAGCTTTGCCGTCATCCGTAACTGCATTTCCGACATCAGCACCGGGGACACCAATCTTTTCCCATTTTTCCCGATTTATACGGGGGAAAAGCTCTGATATATTATTTAATTTGTCATATCCCATGCGTTTCAAAAATGCAGGATTAAATGCAAGGCCATCACCCTCGACAAATTCACTAGGGGTGTTTGGACCAGCGACCACTGCTTTTCCATCGACGAGGACAAAGCTCCCCCTAATTAAACTGTCATCTGTCTTGGTCGGTACAAATTTGGCATTAAATAAATCCGTTTGAACCAATCCTGCTTGTGCACATAACTCTGATGGAAGCATACCTGATATTGCGCAATAGCTGCGGGAGACAATTCCTTCAGGACGTTCAAAGCTTTCAGATGGTGCCATCAGGTCTGGTCTTATATCGGTTGCCACATTTACCAGTTCTGCCCATAATTTTATATTTCGGTGACTATGGTAGAGACTGCAGGAATCACACCTGAGTGAATCATTAAACTCATAACCTAGCCATGTCCCAAATGTTACATTAGGATTCATACCAACGAAATGCACGTCATTTACATATTGAGAGGTACCTGTTTTAGCAGCCCAGTCAACATTTCTGTATTTCAGCTGCGAATTTACATAGTTTCCTGAACCTTCACTGATTACATCACGCAGGACGTCAAGCATCAGATAGCTTGTCTGTGGTGAAAATACATCCACTGGTTCAGTTTCATGCTCATAAATTACTTCACCATCAGTTGTTGTGATTTTTTCAATCATATAACCATCAATGAATTTCCCTTTATTTGCAAATGTAGTAAAAGCATTTGTATTTTCTTCGATTGTCATTTCAGCAGTACCTATTGCAAGAGATCTGTACTGATACGCATCCTCACCAATTGAAGTAATTCCCATTTTTTTAAGGTAATTTTCAACCGGATTGCTGTCCATTACTTTTGAATATGTTTTAATTGCAGGGATATTATAGGAATGCGCCAGATTCTGTCGTGCAGATAATATTCCATGGAACCGTTCATCAAAGTTACCTGGTGTGTAATTCCCCCACGTTGTTTCTATATCAGCAATTGGTGTACCAGGCTGAACATAACCCATTTCCATTGCCGGTCCATATGCAGCCAGTGGCTTCATTGTACTGCCGTTTGATCTCAATGAATTTGTCGCATAATTCGTCTGGTCATCCTCACTGTAATTACGACTGCCAAGAAAACTGATGATTCTTCCTGTTTTGTTTTCAATTAGCATGCCTGCAGCCTGTACATATTGTTTTACATTAACAGACCCATTTTCTGTTTTCAGTTCAGTAACCTTATCAGGTCCGTAATGCTGATAGTTTTTTGCAACCTTCTGAAAGGCATCATAGATTTCTTTATCAATTGTTGAATGAATTTCATAGCCTTCTGTCCGCAAACTTCTCTCAGCTAAGGCGGTATATTCATCCATTAATTCTTGATTGTTTTCAAGGTCTTCCTCTGAATATCCGTCTTTTTCTGCTAAGTAATTTAAGATTTTATCTGTTGCTCGATCCTGAATTTCAAAAGTTAAAACTGGATATTTTTCGATTGGTGATGGGGAACCTTCGATAAAGTCAGCCACTAAATCATAGCTGAGCGCCTCATCATACTCATTCTTTGAAATATATTCTGATTCATACATTCTGTTTAGTACTGTTTTCATTCTATTTAGTCCTGGCTGCAGTCTTTCCTCTTCCTTTAACCCACCGCCATTTGCAAATGGTGTATATGCGGAAGGACTTTGTGGAAGACCAGCCAAGTATGCAGCTTGTGCTAGGTTAACATCTTTGGCATCAATTCCAAAAATACCCTGAGCAGCGGTCTGAATTCCGGCAATATTTCCGCCAGAGGCATCACGACCATATGGAACAATGTTTAAATAGGCTGCTAATATCTCATCTTTATCAAAGAAACGTTCTAAACGGAGTGCTAATAATATTTCTTTTGCTTTTCGTTCAAAGGATACTTCATTGGTCAGAATTTGATTTTTAATCAATTGTTGTGTCAGTGTACTTCCACCGGTCTTAACGTCCGAATTTAATGCTTCCTGCAGGATAGCACGAACAATTGCTTTTGGAACAATTCCCTCGTGTTTCTCGAAATATTCATCCTCTGTTGCAATCACGGCATTGACAAGTGTTTCTGAGATCTCTTCTAGAGTGGTTTCTTCTCTGTAGATATCTGACTGAACATCGCCAAAGTATTTATTATCTGCAAAATATAATTTTGATGTTTCCTCATAATTATAGATGTCACTCGCCATTACATCATAGCTTCTTATCGGTTCATCTTTGACAAGGGATGCAAAATAGCCTGCGCCAATTCCCCCTGCGAAGAAAACACCAATAAAGCCAATGATTAGGAAAAATAGGATGACATTCCAAAAAACATCGTATGTAATACGTGTTGAACGTTGCACTTTTCCAGTGTTCCAAACATCCATTATTTTATTTTTATATTTGTAGAATAATTGCTTATAATCCATGATAAAACCTCCCAGAATTCCAATTTTATTATAGCATAAGTCTGTTTTTGCGTGTGAAAAATTTAAAAAAATATTGCTTTTTGATGAAAGATATGATAACAATATATAATAATACTATAAATTAAAAGCTATGAAGGAATTTCAGTAGTTTTGCAAATCACTATGAAAGAGAGCCAGTATTTGGTGGGAGCTGGTATAAATTTGCAGGCGAATTACAATCTGGAGCATTTTCTATTTGACTTATTGTCAAATAGAACGGTGGAGACATCGTTAACAATCCCAAGTGGCTATTTTTAGCAACAAGGGTGGTACCGCGTAATAAACTCGTCCCTTTTTTGAGGGGAGAGTTTTTTTATTTGGATAAAATAATTGGTGGAGTGTGAAGAAAATGAATATTTTACAGGATTTAGAAAATCGAGGGTTAATTCATCAAACAACAGATCGGGAAGGATTGGAACAGCATTTAGCAACGAATCAGGTAACATTATACTGTGGATTTGACCCAACAGCAGATAGTTTACATATTGGTCATTTGCTGCCAATTACAATGTTAAAAAGATTTCAAAAAGCTGGCCATAAACCAATCGCCTTAGTTGGTGGAGGTACAGGAATGATTGGTGATCCGAGTGGTCGTACAAGTGAACGCTCTTTAAATGAAGGGGAAGTTGTTAAAGAATACAGCGAAAAAATTAAGCAGCAGATCGCCAAGTTATTGGAATTTGATCAAGGGGAAAATCCAGTCGTGGCAAGAAATAATCATGACTGGTTAGCGAATATGAACATTATCGACTTTCTGAGAGACGCAGGGAAGCATTTCGGAATTAATTATATGCTGGCAAAGGAATCTGTATCTGCCCGTATTGAACAGGGGATCACATTTACGGAATTTAGTTATATGATTCTGCAATCCCTTGATTACTTAAAGCTATATGAACTGGAAAATTGTACATTGCAAATTGGCGGTAGTGACCAGTGGGGGAATATTACTGCTGGAATGGAATTAATTCGCCGTTCAAGAGAACAGGAAGATGTGGAAATTAAAGTTTATGGTCTTACTGTCCCCTTAATTACCAAAGCTGATGGAACAAAATTTGGCAAAACGGCAGGTGGAGCAGTGTGGTTGGATCCGGAGAAAACAAGTCCATATGAGTTTTACCAATTCTGGATAAATACAGATGATCGTGATGTGATGAAGTTTCTTCGTTACTTCACATTTCTACCAGAAGAAGAATTGATACAACTGGAGGATGAAGTTACCAATCAGCCGGAAAATCGCATGGCACAAAAGCGGTTAGCTGAAGAAATGACAAGCGTTGTGCATAGTGATAAAGCACTAGAGCAAGCACAAAAGATTTCCGCATCACTGTTTAGTGGGAATTTAAAGCAATTATCTGTAAGTGATATAAAACAGGGATTCAAAGATGTTCCAACATATCATGCTGCAAAAGAGGAGATAGGCTTAATCGATTTGCTTGTTAATGCATCCATTTCTTCATCAAAACGGCAGGCAAGAGAAGATATTAATAATGGAGCTATTTATGTAAATGGAGAAAGAATTCAGGATCTGCAATACCAAGTAAATGACGACGATCGGATAGAAGATTTGTTCACGATTATTCGACGTGGGAAAAAGAAGTATTCTCTTGTAAGTTATAAATAATAGTGTTAACGAGAATGTTATGTTAATGAAGAGCCGAAATCATAGTGGATTTTGGCTCTTATATTGAATAAAATTGCTAATAATGAGTACGAGATTGGATAAATTATAAAATAGGCTGGATATGACAAGAAAGAGACTGTGGCTTTGAAATTAAGTTTGATTAAAATTCTTCTAAAACTCGCATTCTACTTTAAACAAATAGAATCCATTTTGAAAAAAGATTGATCAAAATCGATGTTTAACAAAAGCGCCTAATAATCAAAGATAATCCAAGAGTTAGAATCCCTACAAAATGAAATCCAACGAATTCTCTTAAAAAGGTTTTAATAATTTAACATTCTTGCCATCAGTTCGTTTTAATTACGCTTCTCGATAACATACCCAGACCAAATCACTGGGATAACAATCAAATACGATGTGAAAAAAGCATCCCAAGTCATACCACTTCCCCGAAAGCAATAAAAATATGATAGCTACTGAAATACTAAAAATAGTAAAACCAAGCAACTTTGCTAACAATCTTTCTAACAAATGAGCTTATTTTTTCGCTGATATAAATGTTCAATTTAATTTAAGAAATGCGTTAAAAATACTTACTGTAAAAGTCATGTCTTAATTTCCCACTAAGATTTGCGTATATCCTTGTTATTTCACTTCTTTTATGGTCAAGAAGACTTTGAATTACCTCCATTGAAGCACCATTATCAACCATATGTGTTGCATAGCTGTATCGCAGTTGGTGTGGATGAATCGTTTTTTTGATACCAGTCCTACTGGAGATATATTTAATAACATATCATAGTGAATCCATGCTCATACGTCTCTTGGGGTTACGTTCTGTAACGAATAAACATCATCCTAAAAATAATGTACATTCAAACAATATCTTCCAATAATAAGCTTCTAAATTTCCCATCAAAAAACACTGCTCAGTAATTGAACAGTGTTTTTCGAATCTATTAACGTGAGTAGAATTCAACGATTAATGCTTCGTTAATTTCAGCCGGCAGTTCTGAACGTTCAGGATAACGAGTAAACGTTCCTTCCATTTGATTCTCATCAAATGTTAAATATTCAGGAACAAAATTGTTTACTTCTAAAGCTTCTTTAACAATATCAAGATTCTTCGCTTTTTCACGTAAACCAATAACCTGACCTGGTTTTACACGGTATGATGGAATATCAACACGTCCGCCATCTACAGTAATATGACCATGGTTTACAAGCTGGCGTGCTTGCGGGCGAGTACGAGCTAAACCAAGGCGGTAAACAATGTTATCAAGACGAGCATCAAGTAAAATCATGAAGTTTTCACCATGAATACCTTTCATTTTACCAGCTTGATCAAACAAATTGCGGAATTGACGTTCGTTTAATCCGTATGTGAAGCGAAGTTTTTGCTTCTCTTGTAATTGTAAGCCATATTCAGAGACTTTCTTTCTTTGATTTGGTCCATGTTGACCAGGAGCGTAAGGACGTTTATCTAATTCCTTGCCAGTTCCAGTTAATGAAATGCCAAGACGACGTGATTTTTTCCATACTGATCCAGTATAGCGAGACATAAGCATATTCTCCTTTATTATTTTATTTGCATAAAATAAAACGACCGTGATTCTAACGTTGTCCATTATGTTTTCATGTACCATCGCTCCAGCAGCAGAGAGTTACACGATACACCTCGTAAGACTATATGTGAGGAACAAAATGGGTTCAAGCGCCGATTCACATAGGCTACCTAATTATTTTACACAAAGAATAGTATATAAGTTATAGCCTTATAAGTCAACCAATAAAAAATAATAGGGATCATTATTGCTTAAAGTATAGGAAAATAGAACTAGTTATTATATAATAAGAGTATAATAAAGGGCGTAGTTATATTAATAACAGTTATAAAAGAAAATTTTAAATGATGGGTGATAAAGTAATGAATAGAAAAGAAGAGCTGCATCATAAATTAAATAGCGTTTATTTTGATTTGCTGATTAATATTGGGATCTATCCATATGAACAATTTCTATCATTATTGACTAAAGAGCTTAAAATAGTATTAAACGCACGATATACAGCATTATACTTGTATGACAACTGGAGTAAAACATATCGTCTGCTAACAGATTCAACTGGTGCTGAGAAAATTTTACATAAACATGTAGTGTTAGAAAACGAGTCTTACAGTGAAGGTGATTTTTTACAGAAGCTGCCAAAAGGCATGGATGCACGTTTAATACCTTTGAGTCTAAAGCATGAGCCCAAAGGATTTTTATTTATATTGAATAAAGATTTTCAACCAGATGAATTGGTACATATCCTAAAAGAAGAAACGGAAAAATTACTTGCTATCATTCATCAATATCAGCTTAACGAAACTAATGATTTAAATAATCGATTATTATTTGCATTTGCTACAAAGGTTTATTCAACAACTAATCGAACAGATATCTTAAAGGAAATCATTGAGGTAATAAAAAACCGTTACCCTAAATTTACATTTAATCTCCTATTATCACAGGATAATGAAGCAGATAACGGATTGCCTATAGAAACAATTGAATACAGTGATGCCGCAACCAAACGTGTGGGTACACAGGCTTTTTTAACTGGTGTAATACAAATTGAGGATCGAGTGAAAGAAAAGCAGACCTGTATATATGCTCCATTATCTGGCAGGCAGGCGGTTTATGGGATTTTAAAGATAATGACATCGGATTTGACTGCATTTTCAGAGCAGGAAATAAAATTTATTGAAAAATTTGCTGAAACTGCCGGAAAAGCGATTGAAAACGCTACCCTGTACCAACATTCAGAACATCATGTATCTGATTTGAAACTAATTAATGAAACAACACATAAGCTGAATTCCAATTTAAAACTATCGCAAATTATGAAATTGGTTAGAAACCAAATTATGTGTTCATGCCATGCGTCGCAAGTAGGAATTATTTATTACAACGAGGAATCTAATCAGAAGTTTGAAGTCTTGACTGGAAGTACCGCCTATTTTAATACAAAAGATGGGCATTCATTTGTGAAACAATTATCTGAAACCAAAAGTTCAGAAGCCTTATTTAGTGGGAACTACAGAAGCAGTGAACCATATCCTTATCGTTCGGTTATGGCAATTCCAATGTGTCACACCGGTACAATCTATGGTTTAATTATTATCATGCATGAAGAGCCTTCCTTTTTTTCCTTTGAAAAATTTAAATTAATGCAATCACTTGTGCAACATTCTACATTGGCATTAATGAATACGGTTTTAAAAGATAAATTGGAAAAAGCAGTTATTACAGATTATCTTACACAGCTCTATTCAAGGAACTATTTAGAAGAAAAAATTAATCAGCATATGGAATTCGACGAAAATGGTGTACTTATATTATTTGATATTGATGACTTTAAGCAAGTTAATGATAGGTTTGGTCATCATGTTGGTGATCAAGTTATCATGCAGGTTGCTTCTATTATGAAGCAACATATTGAAAGTGAAGATACACCAGCACGATGGGGTGGAGAAGAATTAGCTATCTATTTACCTATGGCGACGATACAGGAAGGTGTTCAGATTGCAGGAATAATTCGGGAGCAAGTGGAGGAAAACACAGAACCAACTGTCACACTCTCCAGTGGTGTTTCTTCATGGATGAAAGAAGTACCAGATACAGTAAAGGATTTGTTTATTCGAACAGATAAAGCACTATATGAGGCTAAGAACACCGGAAAAAACAGTGTTGTACAAATATAATAACTAATTAAGAAGCGGCTAAAAAGGAAACTAACCGCTTCTTGATTAGTGCAAACATTCCTCTAATCCTTGAACAAATTTTTCAAGGTACTGCTGATCCGTTTCATCAAATCGATCTGTAATAGGACTATCAATATCCAATACTCCAAAAAGGCAGTCGTTGACTATTATAGGTACAACGATTTCTGATCTGCTTGCACTGTCACATGCAATATGACCAGGAAACTGCATCACATCACCTATAAGCTGTGTTTTTCGCTCTTTAACAGCAGTGCCGCATACACCTTTTCCATATGCTATTCTAATACATGCTGGTAATCCCTGAAATGGCCCTAATACTAATTCATCTTCTTTCCATAGATAAAATCCGACCCAATTAACCTTAGCTAAAAATTGGTTAAGCAATGCAGAAGCATTTGATAGAATAGCAATAGCGTCTGTTTCATCTTCACTTAAAGCATGTAATTGTTTAATAACGAGTTCATAATCCTTCGCCTTGTTTCCTGAGTACTCTTTCGTTTGAAACATATGGTATACCTCCAAAAAGTAAAAGTTTAAATAGTAATTTTCGACAATAAGTGTTTTATTTGTCGAGAAAAAAATGCAGGATAAATAATCTATGTGTCGTAATTGAGATATAAGGAGTTGAATATGATGAAAACAAAACCGTCTAAACAGAAAGTGATTGATGCTGCCTCCTCTTTGTTTTTTCAGAAAGGATTTCATGGAACATCTGTCCGAGATATCGCAGAAAAGGCAACCGTAAATGTATCACTGATCAGCTATTATTTCAAGGGCAAGCAAGGGCTCCTTGAGTATGCAGTTACACAGTACTATGAAGAATACCTAAAAACAATGGAAGAAACGTTGCAGCAATCTGAATCCTTACTTCCTTTGGAAAAATTAAAAAAACTGATTTTTTCTATTATATATTATAAACAAAGCAACCATCAATTTTCATGCTTTATTCATCGAGAATTATCTCTTGATTCTGTTTTTGTAAGAGAAATGGCTGTTACTTATTTAGCAAAAGAGAATCACTATGTGAGTAAAACATTTTTTAACACATTAAATAATAAGAAAAATAATGAAGAAAACCAATATTTATTGATGCAATTGAAAGGGATGTTAATTACACCATATATTTTACATAATGAATGGAAAAATTATGTGATAGGCGATTATTCACACAATATCTTTGTTACAAAATATGTAAAAACAATCCATCAATGGCTGGATTATATCGTTCTTCAAGAAAAGAAAATCGCAGAAACAAATAAGTAATCATAAAAATTTTGCCGAAACATTAATTTATTTGTATATTTTTAGCCAAAAGTGCTATTTACATGGTATTATAAATAATATATTTTAAAAAAATAAAAACAAAAGTGGAAGTGCCTGTTTCGCAACGTACGGTCATAGTCGTAGGAGATTCACTCCAACGTAGAAGATCCACGAAGCTTGTTCCTTTTTTTAGCGAAAGTCAAATGAAAAACGGCGAGAGCAGGGAGTCGATCTTGGTTTAGATTACAGAGCTTGAGGGAAATCTCACTTGGCTTTAACGTTGGAGCTGGACGTGGCTCACCTTGTTGTTAGCTTAATAGAGCCTTTCCCTTTTATACTCTTATAACCTAATTAAAAAATACCTGTCCTTCGATATATAGAAATATAGTGAGGAGGAATTCTATGGCATATATCATTGGAATTATATTAGTAATTATTGCATTAATAATTATTGGACTTATTTTACGAAAACGGGTATATGATGTTGTGGATAAATATGAAGCTTGGAAAATGGATATTATGGGTCGTAATATTGCGTCACAACTCGGGCGTATTAAAGCATTGAATTTATCTGGGGAAACTCAACTTAAGTTTGAAACATGGAAAGATCGTTGGGAATTTATAGTTACTAAAGAATTACCTGATATTGAGGAATATTTATTTGATGCAGAGGAAGCAGCTGATCGATATCGTTTTTCCAAGGCAAAGAAAACGTTGAATAAAACGGAGCAGGTTTTGCAATCAATCGAAAATGACATTGAAAAAATGCTGCAGGAACTTGATGAACTGATGGAATCAGAAGAAATTAGCCGCAAGGAAATAGAAGAGCTTGAACCAGCAATTAAAAGTTTACGTAAACAGCTGTCACAAAATCGTTATCAATACGGAAAAGCAGAATATCACTTTGATATAGAGCTAGATGAATTTGGCGAAAAGCTTAATAAGTACCATGAGTTAACAGAAGCTGGAGATTATACTGAAGCAAAGAAATTAGTAGATACACTGAAGGATGAGATAGTTGAGCTAAAGAATCAGATCGAAGAATTTCCGGAGCTTTATAAGTTGTGTAAACATGACTTACCAGCCCAACTGGATAATTTATCTGCAGGGCTGACAGGAATGAGAGAAGATGGATACCGGGTAGAGCATCTTTCCTTTGAAAAAGAAATTCGTACATATCAGGAACGATTGTTGGAAACAGTCACTTCATTGGAAAGTGGCGATATGTCAAATATTAATGGCCTAATTACGGATATTGAAGAAAGAATCAAAGAAATGTATCAACTTTTGGAAAAGGAAGCGATTGCGAAAAGTTACTTAGAAACGAAGGTACCTGTGTATCAAGAGAGTTTGCATGAATTAAGCAATAACTTCTATAATACAAAAGAAGAAGTAGAGAAATTAAGACAGGCTTACTATTTTGAAGATCGTGACATGGAAAGATATTTATCTTTGGAAAAGACCATTACCAATTTAAATACAAAATTGGAAGAACTTTCTCGTGATATTGAAAAGGAAGATACATCCCATTCTGAATTACGTGAACAGGTGGAGGTTGGTTTTCAGCAAATAGAGGACTTGCAGCAGAAACATGATGCGTTTAAAAAGCATATTCATAACTTGCGTAAGGATGAATTAGAGGCGAAAGATAAGCTAATTGAGATGAGAGATCAACTTCAAGATGTAAACCGTAAATTAAAGAAGAGTAATATACCTGGAGTTCCAAACTTTATTTGGAGTTTAATGGAAACAGCTTCGGAAAAAAACATGCGTGTCATTAAATCCCTGGAAAAGACACCTTTAGATATGGCAGAAGTTCAGCAGGCCTTAAGTAATGCAAATAATGCTGTTGCTCAAGCAATGGAACAAACGGATATGATGCTTGAACAGGCTTATTTAACGGAACAAGTTATCCAATATGCCAATCGATATCGCAGCCAATATCCAATTCTGGCAGCAAAACTTTCAGAATCAGAGCGGCTCTTTAGATCCTATGAGTATGAGCTATCTCTGGAACAGGCTGCAAAAGCTGTCGAGGAAATCGAACCTGGTGCACTAAAGCGTATTGAAGAATTTCAGGAAGTACTAAATTAAACATGAATACGTATTTGCCTAAGAAAGGATATTATATAATATCCTTTTCTTTATGAAGTTAGGAGTTAATTTATATGATATATTTAGATAATTGTGCAACAACTAAACCAAATCCTTCAGTATTTAAGAGCTTTGAACAAGTTACTGAAAGGTTTTTTGCCAATCCATCCTCCATCCATCAATTTGGTGGAGAAGCAGAGAGGCTGTTGGTAAAGGCTAGAAACCAGGCTGCTGAGATTCTTGGTGTCAGTCCAAACGAAATCATTTTTACTTCTGGTGGTACAGAAGGGAATAATATAGCTATTAAAGGAATCGCATTAGAACATCAAAACAGAGGAAAACATATTATAACAACCGAAATTGAACATCCATCTGTTTATGATGCGTGTAGTAGCTTAAAGGCATTAGGCTTTGATATTACCTATTTACCTGTTGATCATAATGGTGTCATATCATTAACGGATTTAAGTAATGCCATCCGAAAAGACACCATTTTAATTAGTATCATGCATGTAAATAATGAAATAGGTTCCATTCAACCGATCGAAGAAATTGGACAGATTGCTAAAGAACACCCGAAGCTCTTTTTTCACGTAGATGATGTGCAAGGACTGGGAAAGGTTCCACTACAACTTAAAAATAGTGGTATAGATTTATGTACATTTTCAGGACATAAAATACATGGACTAAAAGCTACTGGGATATTATACGTCAATAATCGGACAACTTTATTTCCGTTATTTCATGGCGGAAATCAAGAACACACTATTCGTTCCGGAACTGAAAATTTAGCTGGTGCTGTAGCCATGGTTAAGGCGTTGCGATTAATAAAAGAACGAGAGAAGCAAGAATTAAATAAGTTATACGAATTGAAAAACCACCTAATGGATGAAATGATCAAGCTCGAAGGTGTTGTGCTGAATACACCACTTCAAGCAGCTCCCCATATAATCAATTTCTCCATTCCAGGAGTTAAACCAGAGGTGATTATCCATATGCTTGGGGAGAAAGGTATCTATATTTCCACAAAATCCGCCTGTTCCTCTAAGCAAAAGGATGAAAGCAAAGTATTGGCTGCCTGTGGTTTTAAAAGGTGTCGATCCACCTCTGCACTTCGAGTTAGTTTGTCTTATGATAATTCAAAAGAAGAAATTATACACTTTTTAGCTGCTTTGAAAGAAGCAATTAAGCAATTTAATAACGTAATGGAGTAGATAATGATGCAATATGATCATATATTAATAAGATATGGAGAAATAGCATTAAAAGGCAAAAATATAAAAAAATTTATTTTGCAATTGCAGGAAAATATTCAGCATAAAATCAAAGAATTTCCAAATGCAAAAGTAAAACGCACACAGGGAAGAATGTTTGTTTTACTAAACGGTCATGATCCGGAACCGATAATGGAAAAATGTAAAGAGATTTTCGGTATTCAAAGCTTGAGTTTAGCAATAAAAGTAGAAAATAAAGTAGAAGCTATTAAAGAGGCGGCATTATATGCGTTGAATAATGGTGAAAATGTTCATAAGTTTAAAGTATCAGTGAAACGGATTAATAAAGATTTCCCGGTTCATTCCCAGGATATGAACCAGCTTTTAGGCGAATATTTACTGACAAATACAAATGATATTACGGTAGACGTTCATAACCCAGATTTGGAAGTTAAAGTGGAAATTAGACTGGAAGCTACTTATATCACATCAAACGTAATTGCAGGATTAGGTGGATTGCCTGTTGGGACAGCAGGTAAATCTTTACTATTATTATCTGGTGGAATTGACAGTCCGGTTGCAGGTTACCTGGCAATGAAGCGTGGGGTACAAATTGAGGCTATTCATTTTCATTCTCCGCCATTTACCAGTGACAGAGCCAAACAAAAGGTGCTTGATCTTGCCAAGCAGCTAACAAAATACGGCAGCTCCATAAAGATTCATATTGTCCCATTTACAAAGCTGCAACAGGAAATTTTTCGTGAAATACCTGATGGATACGCCATGACGATTATGCGGCGGATGATGATGCGAATAAGTGAAAAAGTTTGCAGAAAGGAATCGATTCTGTCAATGACAACTGGCGAAAATCTTGGACAGGTTGCCAGCCAGACAATGGAAAGCATGAATGCGATTAATGAGGTTACCAATTATCCAATTCTCCGTCCATTGATAACGATGGACAAAACGGATATTATAGAAATTTCTCAGGAAATAGAAACGTATGAAACATCCATCCTTCCATATGAAGATTGCTGCACCATTTTTGTTCCAAAATCACCAAAAACAAAACCAAAAAGGGACAAAGCAAACATATTTGAATCAAAAAAGGATTTTACTGATTTAATTGAAGGGGCTGTGGCTGGAATAGAAGTAGTGAAGGTTACAGATCAAAAGGATTTGGAAAATACATTGGAAGATTTACTATAAATTTTAACTTACACAAACTACCAGCTCATCGGATGAATGAATTCCCTTTCTGCTACACATTATAAGTGTACCAAGGAGGTGAACTAACATGGCAAATAACAATACAAACCAATTAGTAGTTCCTGGTGCTCAACAAGCTTTGGATCAAATGAAGTATGAAATTGCACAAGAATTTGGTGTGCAACTTGGGGCTGATACAACTTCCCGTGCAAATGGATCTGTTGGTGGAGAAATAACAAAACGCCTGGTTTCAATGGCTGAAGGTCAATTTGGCGGAATGCAATAACAAAAAAATAATAAAAATGGCTAAAGGGCTATTCCTGAGAAGGAGTAGTCCTTTTATAATAGCAATAATTCTTTCTTGATATATGTAATAGATAGGAGTAAAGTTTTCTATAAGAAGTTTGTGATAAGGGGAGTGTTTTGATGGGGACGCTTTGGTTTGGTGGTTTAATCTATACATTGGAAAATGCTCGGGAAGCGGTAGAAGCTGTCTATACGGAAAATGATGTAATTAAAGCAGTTGGTACATATGAAAAACTATACCATGAACATTATAAAAATATTGATAATGAAATGAATTTGCAGGGGAAAACGATGCTACCGGGATTGGTGGATAGTCATCTTCATATCATCGGACATGGTGAAAAATTGCTGCGATTAGACTTGTCGCAGATGAATTCTGCAGAGGAAGTAAAGGATGCATTACGTAATAGAACAGCCAACCTCGCTGATGGGGAGTGGTTAGTTGGTGAAGGTTGGAATGAAAATCAGTGGGATGATTCTTCAATCATACATAAATCGGAGTTGGATGAGATTTGTCCAAACAATCCGATCATGCTAACAAGAGTCTGCAGACATGCCCTTCTCACTAATTCAAAAGCAATGCAGATTTCCAATATTGATAAACATACTACAGATCCTAAAGGGGGGATTATTGTTCGTGATAAGCAAGGGGAGACAACTGGCTATTTCCTGGACACTGCTCAAGAGTTAATCAAACGGGCGATGCCTGCTGTATCACAACATTATTTAGAGCAAGTGATTAAAATTGCTGTCGATGATTTAATATCTAAAGGTTTAGTGGGCGGACATAGTGAAGATCTATATTATTATGGTGGTTTTCACAAAACGTATCATGCTTTTAAAAATGTACTCGACTGTGATAAAAATTTTAAAGCACATTTGCTTGTTCACCACGAAGTGATGGAAGATATGATACATGAAAATTTAGGCTATTTAGATGGTACAGCAAATGTTGAATTAGGTGCAGTGAAGATTTTCGCTGATGGAGCGCTCGGTGGGAGGACAGCTTGGTTAACAGAGGAATATTCTGACGATAGTGGGAATAAAGGTGTGGCTATTCACAGCAAAGAAACGCTGGAACATCTAGTGAAATCTGCCAGACAATATGGACTACCAATTGCGGTTCATGCAATTGGTGACAGGGCAGTTGATGAAATTGCAAAAGTAATAAAAAAGTATCCATTAACAAACGATGCTAGAGACCGAATTATTCACGGGCAAATTTTAAACAATCAATCTTTGCAAATACTTCAAGAGCTCCCTATAGTTGTTGACATACAGCCCTCATTTGTACCATCAGATTTCCCTTGGGTTATCGATCGTATTGGTGAAAACAGACTTCCATTAGCTTATGCTTGGAAAACATTGTTGGATAACAATGTACATTGTGCTGGCGGATCTGATGCCCCAATTGAGGAAGTTAGTCCACTATTGGGAATACAAGCAGCGATTGAACGAAAGTCTTCCTTAGATGGCGAAATTTATAATGAAAATGAAAGATTATCTATATACGAAGCAATTCAGTTATATACAAGCGGTAGTGCCTATGCTATAAAACAGGAGTATGAAAGAGGGTTAATTGCAAAAGGGTTTAAAGCTGATTTCACAATTTTGGATGAAGATATATTTAAAGTGGGGATAGATAAAATACATGAAATTGATGTTGCAATAACCGTTGTTGATGGTAATATAGTATTTGAAAAAAATCCTTCTCAGAGCTAAATGAGGAGGATTTTTTTCAGTTTATAAGAATGTTCGTTTTACACGATCCCAGTAGGAGTTGTCTTTTAGTTTGACCGTTTTAATAACTTTATTACTTAGGGTTACCGTAATGTCCTTAATATTTCTAATTGAATAAGCCTCGTTATCCAACCCGATAATTGGATAATCATTTCCATCCTGTGCGATATTTAAAGTTAATTTTCTGTTTTGATTGAGTACAAATGATGAACCAAGTGTACGGTAACGATTATTATTTATAGATGCTAGTTCAGATACTTGGAAACAAGGAATTTTCGGATCAATTACAGCACCATTTATTGATTTATTATATCCTGTACTCCCGGTTGGTGTTGCAACAATTAGCCCATCACCACGAAATGTTTCAAAGTGCATATCATCAATATACACATCAATTACAATCGATTTAATGATGGTTGATCTTACACTTATTTCATTAATACAGTCAAATGATGTTCCCCCATTAACCTGTACATTAATAACTGGAAATCGTCTAACTTCCAATTCTGCATGAACCATAGTATGGACCATCTCTTCAAAATTGTCTAAATTGAAATCGCAATACAGTCCTGATTCATTGGAACGAGTGATCCCTGTATATAAACAGTCTTGACGAAAGCCTGTTTTCCTTACAGCCTGAAGGAATGCGCCATCACCTCCAACACTTACAATAATACTTGCATCTTTATGTTCATCTACAATTGAAAAATTGTTTTCCCTTGCTAAATTATATAATGGCTGCAGTTTCTTTTGAATTTCTGTATTTTCCTGATAATAAAAATATATATTTTTTCGATCTGGCATTTAAATACACCTCCATTGATAATAAAATCAGCTTTATTTTATCATTTTCTTGCATTGATAGGAAAATATAACTCTTTTAGGTAAACGGTATAAGTGCGAGCTTTGCACTCAGGTATATGGGTTTCTAAGACATCTTTCAAAGTATTCTTTAAATGATAAGCCGATTTTTCTACTAGCCACTAAGAGAAAGAAGAAAAATACAGACTAAAAAATGGAAATTTAAGCAAACTAATATAAGGAGGTGTTATACATGCTATGGATCTTTCTTGTTACAGTAAGTTTAATCTTTATTTTATTTTTGCGAATTTATATTACTTGTCATTATAAATACACACAAAATATAAATATGCTATTCATTTCGGTATCCATCTTCCAAATAAAACTATTTAAGAAAAATATCAATATGATAGATGAATACAATGAAAAAGGCGTGTTTGATGATGTAACATTCGACTCTTTTTCCATCAAAATTAAGCATTTGATAGTGCAAATCCAAGTTTTAAAACAAACAGCAGATTTGTTGTTGAAAAATCTGCAAATACATAAGCTGAAATGGATTACAAGTGGTGGTACCGGAAATGCGGCTACAACTGGAATTGCAAGTGGAGGAGTATGGACATTTAAAGGAATACTGATCGGGTTTTTAGCAGAAAAAAGCCTGTTGAGATGTAAGCCAATGATAAATATCATTCCTCATTTTCAGGCGAATTACATTCAATCAAATTTCGATTGTATTGTATCGATTAGATTAGGACAAGCTATATACGCACTTCTTAAAGTGATGCGGTTCAGCAAAATAAAAGAAAAAGCATTTATATAGGAGGATTATAATGGAAGAACATCCAATCCAAGGTTTAATGACAACGGCAATGGAAAATTTAAAAGATATGATTGAAGTGAATACAATCATTGGGGATCCAGTTGAATCTCCTGATGGCAGTGTAATTATACCTGTATCTAAGTTGGGATTCGGCTTTGCTGCAGGTGGAAGCGAATTTAATGCCAGTAGCAATCAAGGGGATTCAGAAGCAACATTACCATTTGGTGGAGGTAGTGGTGGTGGGGTATCCATTACACCAGTTGCATTCTTAATTGTAAGTGAACAAGGAATAAAAATGGTTCACTTGGATCAAAACACACATATCTATGAAAAAATGCTTGACTTTGCTCCACAAGTTGTTGAAAAAGTACAACAAATTATTAAAGAATCCGGACAAAGTAATCAGCCAAAGCATCAGGAAAAAGAAAAAAAACAACAGAAGCCCCAGACACAATATGATATTTAATTTTAGTTATGTTTAGAAATGTAGATAAGAGGTATAGTAAATCATTCACTGTTCACAAATTTGTTTATATTTCTTTAGCCCGTTTTGATGGACAAATCGCTATAAACTAATCATAATTAAAGGATAGAATATATGGAGGAGGAATGATTCATGGCTAATGTAACATTCCATCAAGAGCCAGTCACATTACAGGGTAAAGAAATAAAAGTGGGGGATCAAGCACCTGATTTCACTGTGCTATCTAATGATCTTAAAGAAGTAACACTAGATGATTACAAAGGAAAAGTGAAATTAATCAGTGTAGTACCTTCCATCGATACAGGGGTTTGTTCAGAACAGACTAAACGATTTAATGAAGAAGCAGACAAACTTAAAAATGTACATGTACTAACTATCAGCATGGATTTACCATTTGCCCAAACTCGTTGGTGTGCTGCGAATGGGATTAAAAAGCTTGATATTCTGTCCGATCATCGTGATGCAGATTTCGGTGAAAAATATGGCGTTTTAATCAAAGAATTACGATTGCTGTCCAGGTCTATTTTTGTAGTGGATTCCAATGATAAGGTGACGTATGTTGAATATGTTAGTGAAGTGACCAATCATCCGAATTATGATAAAGCTCTGGATGCCGCCGGATCTGCTGAATAATTTAAATATCGTAAAGAATCTCTCTCGTTTTTGGGGAGAGATTTTTACTGTCTCATAATCCTCGTTAGAAGATAGCTTTACTTTGTACATATACTGATTGACTTTGCTACAATGGATTCGCTTTGGAAGGATAGAATGGAGGATTATAAATGAAAAAATCAAATGTTGAAATATTATATGAATGGATCGACAATACAACGCAAATAATACAACAACATGAAAATGAACCCTATTTAGATAGTTTGGCAATTACAATGGAAACACTATTTTATCAAGCTGCTTCAGATGAAATAGATGAACTTTTATCACATAAATTACAAAACGCTTTAGCAGAAATTGATTTTACTGGTTATACGACTGATGAAATTCGTAAAGCAGTCCAATTAGCAACCCTGAAAGGTATGAAGGATTCTACACAGCAACAGCATTTAATGACTCCAGAAACAGTAGCATTATTAGTTGGCTATCTTGCAGACAAAGTAACAAAAGGGAAAGAACGGATAAGCATATTTGACCCAGCTTCTGGAACTGGCAATCTAATAACTACAGTTTTAGGTCAATTCAAGCAGGATACAGAAGCTTTTGCCAGTGAAGTTGACCCTACATTAATAAAATTGTCTGTGCTAAATGCAAATCTGCAAAAGAAAAATATAGAGTTCTTCCATCAGGATAGTTTACGCCCGTTTTTATTAGATCCGGTCGATTTAGTTGTTGCCGATTTACCAGTTGGCTATTATCCAGATGAGATCCGTGCTAATGATTTTGAACTGAAAGCAGATGAAGGGCATTCTTATGCGCATCATCTATTTATTGAACAAAGTATGAATTATACAAAAGATGGTGGCTACTTAATATTTGTCATACCAGACTTTTTATTTGATAGTGATCAATCAGATAAACTCCACAGCTACATACAGGCATATGCACATATTGTTGGGGTTCTACGATTGCCTGAATCGGCGTTTAAATCAGAAAAAAATATAAAAAGTATTCTTCTCCTGCAAAAAAAAGGACAGGGTACGAGTGCGCCGAAACAGCCATTACTTGTAAAAATGCCATCATTTAAAAATACGAATGGTATGGAAGATATTTTAAGTCAAATGAATGCATGGTTTGCAAATTATAATAAATAAAGGTAGGAGTTGTACATCCATGAATAATGTATTAGCTATTAATGCTGGTAGTTCATCCTTGAAATTCCAATTAATCCTGATGCCGGAAGAAAAAGTGCTGGCAAAGGGATTAGTAGAGCGCATTGGATTAAACGAATCTGTTTTTACGTTAGAAGTAAATAATAATAAAGCTATATTTCCAGGGGATATCCCGAATCATGAAGAGGCAGTTAAAAAGTTGCTTGAAGCATTGACCACTTCTGGTGTGATACAATCGCTGGGGGAAATAGACGCAGTTGGCCATCGAGTTGTCCATGGAGGGGAATATTTCAGTGATGCGGTAAAACTCAGTGATGACGTAATTCAAACCATTGATAAAGTGTCTGAATTGGCACCATTGCATAATCCAGCAAATCTTACCGGAATAAATGCCTTTCGGGAAATTTTGCCAAATGTACCAATGGTTGCTGTGTTTGATACTGCTTTTCACCAAACCATGCCTGAGTCATCCTATCTATACAGTTTACCATATGAATATTATCAGAAGTATGGAATTCGCAAATATGGATTTCATGGTACTTCACATAAATATGTTTCTCAACGTGCAGCAGAACTGATGGGGGTACCAGTAAATCAATTACGGTTAATTTCATGTCATTTGGGGAATGGTGCAAGCATTGCGGCAATTAAAAATGGCGAGTCAATCGATACATCTATGGGATTCACACCTCTTGCGGGGGTAACCATGGGGACACGCTCAGGAAATATAGATCCTGCTTTAATTCCCTACATCATGGAGAGAACCGGCAAATCAGCTGAAGAAGTTGTTAACGTATTAAATGAAAAAAGCGGAATGCTTGCATTATCAGGGTTTTCAAGTGATTTACGGGATATTGAGCAGCAAGCAGGGGAAAATGAACGTGCTGAACTCGCATTAGATGTATTTGCGGGGAGAATCCATAAATATCTAGGTTCCTATGCTGCAAAAATGTCAGGTGTTGATGCTATTATTTTCACAGCTGGAGTTGGTGAAAATAGTGATACTATCAGAAAGAAAGTATTAACAGGGATGGAATTTATGGGGGTTTATTTTGATCCTGCTTTAAATAAAGTCCGCGGCAAAGAACAATTTATTAACTATCCGCATTCCCCGGTAAAAGTTATCGTTATCCCGACAAACGAAGAAGTAATGATTGCAAGGGATACTGTAAGATTGACACAGTAGTATTGTTTTAGAAAAAAAGGTTTTGATGTGGTTAACCATAACAGTTTTTAGATTAGGTATACTTTATAAAAGGAGGTAAACCTATGTCCATTGAAGAACATAAGAAAGATATAAGGTCTGTTAATTGTATGATCATAACCATTAGTGATACTCGGACAGAAAAGACAGATAAAAGTGGTGAACTGATGAAGCAATTACTAGAAGAATCAGGCCACCAGGTAAAATTCAAAGAAATTATTAAAGATGATGAAACAGCGATCAGGACAATGATTGATGCGGGTTGTGAAAATCCTGATATTGATGTACTTTTGACAAATGGTGGAACTGGTATAGCCTTTCGTGATCTTACCATTGAAACAGTCGAAAAAATGTTTCATAAAAAAATGCCAGGGTTTGGAGAAATTTTTAGGGTGTTAAGCTATCAGGAGGATATTGGATCTGCAGCAATACTATCAAGGGCAACCGCAGGTATACGAAATCATACGGCGATATTTTCTACACCTGGTTCCTCTGGGGCAGTGAAACTTGCGATGAAAAAGTTGATCTTACCAGAATTATCCCATATTGTTTATGAACTTCAAAAAGATATAGAAACAGAACAAAAATAGCGCTTCTTTCATAGAAGCGCTATTTTTTATCTTATGAATTAACGTACGACTAACACATCACATTTCGCATATCTTGTAATACTTTCTGAAACACTACCGATTAAAAATCGCTCTACTGCATTCATTCCAGTTGCTCCGCAAATGATCAAATCCGCATCAAAACCTTTCGCAATATCTTTGGCGATTTTTACTTTTGGGGAACCATATTCTACACACCTAACTAAATCGTTAACCCCTGCTTCTTTTGCATTATCAACATATGTGTCAAGGAGTTCTTTTGCATACTCTTCTGCACGCTCAGCAAGTGTGCGGTCATACGCTTCAGCAGTAGCAAATGTACGGGAATCAACGACATGGGATAGAATAAGTCGGGCATTATTGCGTTTTGCGATAGCTAAAGACTTTTCGAAAGCCTTTTCAGATGCTTGGGAACCATCTACTGCAACAACAATATTTTTATATTCCATTTTTATCTCCCCTTTCACTTTAATTATATACCCTAATTTATATTGCAACAATCAAAATTTAGAAGAATTAGTTAAATCATTGTTACAAAATATTGGACATACTAAAAAGGGAGGTGATATTTTTGACGAAAAAGCAAAAGAAAAATTTTGCCCAAGAACTTTTTGAAGATGAAAAAGGTGTGGACGCTGTTCAAAATCAGTTATTTGAAAGCTATCAAAGCGGTGTAGTCGAGGATCAGCTGCACAATAATAAAGCAATACACAAATACAATAACCAAAAAAATTAAGTGATGACTCATCCATCTCAGGGTCTCTGGGATGGATGATTATAGATATATAGGTATTGATGTCTTACATCTAATGTTAATGGGAAAAGATATCCTAGAAGATACACTTTTTCCAACATCTCTAACCCCTTTTGATAATTCATTTATACTTCCGATCGTATTTTTGTCATGAAAACAGATCCTCTTTTTTAACTCCATCAGCTTCTGTTGTATAAATCCTAGGTTTTAATCATATAGTACAGGTCTGCATGGAGAGAATCATTATAACAGATTAAATTTTAGTAATAAATTTATATTTTCTTGAAACTTTTCTGGAGAATATTCGTACTACATAGTAGGTATCTATTCAAAATTAGAGGAGGATTGGACATGTTTAAATTTTTTAAACGGATAAAAACAGTTGTAGGTTCTGAATTAAATGCAATGTTGGACAAAGCTGAAGATCCTGTCAAAATGTTGGATCAGTTCATGCGTGATATGGAAGAAGATATTAGAGATGCAGAGGGAGCGGTTGCGAAACAAATCGCTAATGAAAAAATGCTTAAACGAAAAGCAAATGATGCTGAGGCAATGATAGATAAAAGACAAAAGCAAGCAGAGCAAGCGATTGAAGCTGGAGATGACAACCTTGCAAGACGTGCCCTTGAGGATAAACAGGACCATGCAAAACAAGCGGAAGTGTTAAATGAATCATGGGCAAAAGCGAAAAGTGATTCTACTGAAATAAACGAGAAATTAGACGAAATGAAAAAAGAATATAATCAAATGAAATTGAGAAAAGATTCATTAAAAGCACGTGCAGAGACTGCTAAAACAAAAACGAAAATGAATCGAACCATGTCATCAGTAGGTGGTGATGAATCTAAACAAGGCTTTGAACGAATGGAAGAAAAGGTTTTACAATTTGAAGCCGAGGCAGAAACGTCAGAGGATCTCAAGCAATCATCCCGCACGCTGGAAGATGAATTTAAACAACTTGAGGAAAGCAGTGTGGATAAAGAATTAGCTGCATTAAAAGAGAAAATGAATAAGTAATTTGCAGATCGGGTAGAGGATATAGAATACTCATATATGGGAACAATCTTGTATGTGGGTAAATAGTTAATGTGAGGAGAGATTAAAGTGAAAGTATCTTATCATGGACATTCTGTTGTAAAAGTTGAAACAGAAACGCATAAAATATTAATTGATCCATTTATTTCGGGAAACGATACATGTGATTTAGATGCAAATACGGTTGAAGCAGATGTTATATTATTAACACATGCGCATAATGATCATGTCGGTGATACGGAGGAAATTGCAAAGCGAAATGATTCTTTAGTCGTTGCACCGAATGAGTTAGCCAATTACTTAGGAACAAAAGGATTAAATACACATCCCATGCATATTGGTGGTGCACATCATTTTGCATTTGGCCGTGTGAAATTCACCCAAGCTTTTCATGGGTCTTCTTTTATAGAAGAAGATGGCACAATGATCTATGGTGGTATGCCTGGGGGAATTTTGCTGACGGTTGAAGGGAAGACGATTTACCATGTTGGTGATACTGCATTGTTCACCGATTTGAAAATGTATGGGGAAATGAATCAAATTGATATTGCCTTCGTTCCAATTGGTGATAACTTTACAATGGGACCAGAAGATGCGCTGATTGCTGCTGACTGGATTAAGGCGAAGATTGTAGTGCCTGTGCATTATAATACGTTTCCGGTTGTTGAGCAGGATGCACAAGGCTGGGCAAAGAAAGTTAAGACTGGTGAAGGTAAAGCGATGAGGATTGGGGAAGAACTGGAATTGTAAAACAAAAGGAGCAGCAGGAATGCTGCTCCTTTTGATGACTTCAAGGTTTATACTGTTGTCCCTGTACAATAATCCTCGCACCTTTGTGTAGGTCGACCTCAGTAAAAATTGCACTACCTTTAATATCAATCAAACTATCTTTTTTTAATTTTACTCTTTGATTAAATGTAGCTGCTCCCTTTATCTGTAATTTGGTGTTTTTAGCAATTTCAATTCCCTTTCCAAAATAAGCAGATCCTACTATTTCCAATATTATCCCGTCATGTTGCAGGGAAAAGGGATAATTTGTAGACAGGGCTCCTCTTACAATATATTTGTCATTAGGGCAGACATCTTTCATTAATTTCGCCTTTTTATTTAATAAAACAGCACCATTCGTTACGCAAGCAAGTTCGGAGTAATTACCTTCGTCTTCTCCATCATCTCCACTGCAATCATTTTCTTCGCATTCTGTTTCTTTTTCTAGAGTAACTTCATATACTTCTCTTCCTGTCCAGGTGGTTTTTAGATGAAAATTTTGATCTTCCTTGCTATTCGCAAACCTAATATCCAGTTTCATCGGTTTTTCATTGTCCACGCCAATAACACAGTTTCCAGTAGACAGCTGTTTTTCATCACCATTTACGATCTGATAGTCTGTTATTTTTATGTCCTTATCTGGTGAAAAACAAATTTCGTTCTTCCCTTCATAAAACCGGCTTCTTAGCTCGCTAGTCAGTACATTGATTTCTTGCTTAAGGTTAATGGATGCACTTGTATTTTGCTCACTTCCTATAAGCTGCATAATGATACCGGAAGATAGAGCAATTACAAGGCTAAATAATCCAAGAGCTGCCAGTAGCTCTACTAATGTTAGGCCTTTTTCATTATGAAACAGTCTAATTTTCATAGATACACATCCTGTAAAATGGTATAATAGGAAAAAAGTCACAGCAAAAGGTGTGAATTCCATTGTATAATAAATTTAGAAAAATGAATAGTAATGGGTTTACTCTGATTGAAATTATAGCATCCATTACTCTATTAGGAATGGTAATTGCAGTATTTCTACCAATTTTTCCGCAAATAATGAGTTGGACACAGAATATGGATGATGAGTTAGTGGCTAGTAATTTACTTAGTCAAGTGGCTAGTGATGTAAAAGAAGATGAAGATGCTATTCGTCTCTTTGGTGAACATATAGACAATTGTAAGGAGGACTTAGCAGGGGATATTTTTTTTGAGGATTATTCTTTAAATGGAGAAATATATGAAGCGAAATTGAATGTATGTAAAGAAATGGACATAAATTTATATCGAACGAACATAAAGATCTTTTCAGGAAATGATCGTTTGGTCAGTGAATCGTATACATACATAAAAGGTAAATCGGATGAGTAATTTTAAAAATGAAAAAGGTGCTGCACTTGTGCTTACGATAATGCTAATTACATTATTTTTTGTATTTATATTGGGACTGTTTACTCAATTGACAAATACAACTAAGCAAGTAACTACTATGGAGAAACAAATAGATGCCCAGCTTATTGCAGAAATGGGAATAGATTATGTCGAACGTGTTTTAGATGACTTTAATAATAATGATGATCCACCGCTCCCGCTTGACCAATATCTGGAAGAAAGGATTCCAAACGAAGAATATTGCTTAGATTCTAATAAATGTTTTGAAATAGTAATCGATGAATTTGATTTAGAAGATCAACCAGAATCTATTTCTTATCAAAGTATTGGTGTTTCTTCAAATAGAGAAATCGTATTAGAAAATAAAATTAATATTAAATGGGAGTAATCGAAGTAATTATCTAATTCAATGAAAGCGAGGAATCCCAATGATCACACGTAAACGCCTGGGCGACCTATTGCAGGATGCCGGACTTGTGACGAACGATCAAGTACATGAAGCATTGGAAAATAAAAAGAGCGACCAGAAGCTTGGAGATGCTTTGCTTGAGCTTGGTTTTATTACAGAACGGCAGCTTATCGAGGTGTTGGAGTTTCAATTAGGTATCCCGCATGTTTCATTATATCGCTATCCGATTGATGAGCATGTACTTGGCTATGTACCTGAGGAAATGGCGCAACGAAATTATATTATGCCGTTAAGGATTCAGGATAATTCACTAATGGTTGCAATGAAGGATCCCATGGATTATTACATCATTGATGATTTAGAAATGTCTTCAGGTTTTAGTATCTCACCGGTTATTGCAGCGAAGGATGATATCCTGTATGCGATCAACAAATATTATTTTAAAAATGAAATGGAAATGACCGTAGAAAATCCAGATGGCGTTGAGGAAGCTCCAGTTATTCAACTGCTGGATCAGCTGCTGAATACCGGTATCCAACTAAAGGCAAGTGATATTCATATTGACCCTCAGGAAATGAATGTCCACGTCCGGTACCGAATTGATGGAAGGTTAAAGACGGAAAAGATCATCCCAAGACAGATGCAGAATTCGTTGGTTGCCCGTATAAAAATATTGGCCGATTTGAATATTACCCAGACAAGGCTGCCGCAGGACGGTAGAATTAAAACAACGGTTGGCGTAACACCGGTTGATCTCAGAATATCCTGTCTTCCAACGGTTCATGGTGAAAAAATCGTTATACGAATTCTCGATTTAAATAATGCCCTTATGCATCTAAGTGAATTAAATTTCTCAGAGGAAAACCGTAAAAAATACAATCAGCTGATTTCCCAGCCATCCGGTCTCGTTTTATTAACAGGACCAACTGGATCAGGGAAAACGTCTACACTTTATGCATCAATAAATCAATTAAATACAGAAAATGTAAATATTGTTACCGTTGAAGATCCGGTTGAATTCCAGCTGGAAGGGATTAATCAAGTACAGGTGAATAGTATTATTGGGCTTACATTTGCCAATGGGTTACGGTCAATCTTAAGACAGGATCCGAATATTATCATGGTCGGTGAGATCCGTGACCAGGAAACAGCAGAAATTGCTATTCGTGCGTCACTGACAGGACATTTGGTGTTTAGTACTTTGCATACAAATAGTGCAATTGATACGATCCCAAGATTAATTGATATGGGCATTGAACCGTATTTAGTTGTGTCATCATTAGCTGGAATTGTGGCACAGCGATTAGTTCGCAGGTTATGCCGTGATTGTTTAACAAAAAGAGAGCCTACGAAAATGGAAAAAGAAATATTTCTAAGTAATGGGGTAGAAGTGAATCATGTATATTATGGACAAGGCTGCAGCGTATGTCACCAACAAGGATACCGTGGAAGAATAGCAGTACAGGAAGTTATGGTGCTCGATGATGCGATAAAAAGCATGCTGCTAAATAATAAATCGATTGCAGAAATTCGTTCCTATGCGGGAGATCAGGGTATGGCTTTTCTGATTCAAGATGGGCTGGAAAAGGTAAAATCTGGATTGACTTCCATGGAGGAAATCATGCAGGTCTCAATACAATTATAGGGAGAATCTTTATGAGTGAGATATTTGATAGATGGTTAACAGAAGCTTATTATAAAAAGGCATCTGACGTACATTTAACAATTGGCAAGGCTCCAATTTTTCGGGTAAATGGTAACTTAATTGAACAAGTTGCAGCTAAACTTGAACCATCTGATACGGAACAGATTGTAAAAGAAATTATTTCGAATGAACATATGAAACAGCTGGCAGAAAATCGCGAACTTGATTTTTCTTATGGGATTAATGGCGTTTCGAGATTTCGGATTAATACATTTTATCAGCGTGGTGAGTTGTCATTGGCGATTCGGATTGTACCAACAAAAATCCCAACCATTGAAGAACTGTATTTACCAGCTATTACCAAAGAAATTGTTCATCAGCCACAGGGTCTCGTCTTAGTTACAGGACCAACAGGCAGTGGCAAGAGTACAACTCTTGCGTCCATGATCGATTACATGAATCAGACCATGCAGAAGCATATAATTACATTGGAAGACCCAATCGAATACATACATACACATCAGCAATCTATTATCGATCAACGAGAAATTGGTTTTGACACGAATAGTTTTGTAAATGGACTTAGAGCTAGTCTCAGGCAGGATCCTGATGTTATTTTAGTTGGGGAAATGCGTGATTTGGAAACAATTTCAACAGCGATTACCGCTGCAGAAACAGGTCATTTGGTTTTAGCAACATTACATACAACAGATGCAGTATCAACAATTGAGCGGATCATTGACGTATTTCCGGCAGAACAGCAAACACAAATACGCATCCAGCTATCAACGATTCTGAAGGCCGTAGTTTCCCAGCGATTGCTGATTACAAAAGATAAGCAGGATCGTCGTGTTGCAACCGAGGTCCTTATCAATACAGCTGCAGTGAAAAATTTAATTCGCAACGAAAAACTGCATCAGGTGCAAAATGTATTACAAACTTCGAAGGATCAGGGGATGCACACACTTGAAATGGACCTAAAGCGATTGCTCCAGGAAGATCAAATAACTTATGAGACGGCCGCTCCTTTTATGCAGGAAAGGGGTGTTTAACAGGTGAACTATCAATATAGTGGAAAAAGACTATCTGGCCAGAAAATAAACGGAAAAATTGAGGCAGATTCGAAAAAAGCTGCATTGATACAACTGGAAAAAAGCGGTCTGATTATTTTTGACATCGATGAGACAAAACCATGGAATAAAGATATTATTTTAAATAAGAAGGTTAAAAATAAAGATTTTGTTATTTTCCTAAGACAATATTCCACATTAATTCATGCAGGAATTTCTATTTCTGATTCAACAAAAACAATGATGAAGCAAACGGAAAATTATGCATTACGAACTGCGCTTGTTGATATTGACAAGCGGCTTGAGCAAGGAGAGGCTCTTTCGAAAGCTGCAGAACGAAATCCATTGGTTTTTCCGACATTGCTTGTTAATATGATTCAGGCGGGGGAAGTAAGTGGTAAGCTGGATGAAATTCTCAACCAAATGGCTGATTACTATGAGAAAGAATATCGAAATAAACAAAAAGTAGTTTCAGCACTTCTTTATCCAAGTGTTGTTGGGATAATTACATTGTTTTTAAGTATATTTTTATTAGTATTTATTGTGCCACAATTTGTTAGCCTGTTTAACTCATTTGGTGAGGAGATCCCGCCATATACCCAATTTATTCTGACCATTAGCGATTGGGTGGGAGCATTTTGGTGGGTGCTTCTTGTAGTCGTTGTACTTGGTCTAGTAATTTTTAAATATTTCATGCAGAATGATACATTTGTATATCAGGTAGATCGATTGAAGATGAAATTTCCATTTCTCGGAGTTCTTGTTCATAAGGGTGTATTGGTTCGTATGACACAAACGTTAAGTATATTGGTGAACAGTTCTGTGCCTATCTTACAATCTGTCGAAATCACTGAGAAGGTTGTTGGAAACCGTGTTATCCTAAATGTGCTGAGGCAGTCTAGAAAGTCACTCGAAACCGGGGAATCGATGACAAAGCCAATGAAAGGGCATTGGGCATTTCCTGCACTCGTTATTCAAATGATGCAAATCGGCGAAAAAACTGGGACTTTAGACCATATGCTATTAAAAGCTGCTGAATTTTATGAAGAAGAAGTAGAACAATTATCCAATAGAATTAAGACATTGATTGAACCACTTATGATTATTATTTTAACGGTAATTGTTGGTAGTATCATTGCTGCGGTTGTTATTCCAATGTTTTCTATGTTTGAGAATTTATAGTAAATTAGTAGATATTTGTAACTATATGTATTATAATAGAATTAGGATAAAAGTAGGATATGATGAAAGAGTACCTTTACCATGGGCACTTGGGTATTCTGGAGTATGTAGTGCAACCGGCCTTCTGAGTTTAATTTAAAAACTTACATAATGAGAGGCGGAGATTTTATGCTGGAACGCTTGAAAAAAGTGTTGAAAAAAGAAAAAGGATTTACTTTAGTTGAGTTATTGGCAGTTATTGTTATTTTGGGGATTATTTTGGCGATAGCGGTACCGAGTATTGGGAATGTGATTAGTAAATCTGAAGATGATGCTCTTGAAGCAAATATGGATTTATTTGAAAATGCAGCAAGACTTGCATATGTCTCTGGAGAACAAAAGGATTCATACACATTAAAGGACTTAGTAGATGATGGATTTTTAGATGCTATTCCTGAAGGTTTCGAGGACTCTAATAAAGTAATTGTAAAAAACAATGGTGGTTCGTTTGTTTATGAAACAAGAGAGTGAAAGTGATAGTTAGTAATAAAATAATTTAATTTGTAAAATTTAGCGCCTATGCTTCTATCAGTTGCAGGGCGTTTTCTTCAATTACTATTTTATATATAATAAGGAGCAACTACATGAACATCTCTCTAATTCTATTATTCTTCCTCTTCGGCCTAATTTTCGGCTCATTCTTTAACGTTGTAGGATTACGCCTGCCAAATAACATACCCTTTGCAAATGACCGCTCCATCTGTCCAAACTGCACACATCAATTAACCTGGTATGAAAATATACCACTACTATCTTTTGTCATCCAAGGAGCGAAATGTCGTCATTGCAATGAAAAAATTTCATATATTTATCCGACAATTGAATTATCCACAGGAATTTTATTTGCATTAAGCTACATCAAAAAAGGATTAAATATAGAATTAATTACAGCATTACTACTTGTTTCCATGCTCATGATCATTCTGGTGTCTGATGGTAAATACATGCTAATCCCAAACAAAGTACTCCTATTTTTCTTGCCTCTTTTCATTATCGCTCGTATCATCCATCCACTTGATCCATGGTGGTCATCTATTCTGGGTGCGATCATCGGATTTGTACTTCTAGCAATAATTATCTTAGTAAGTCGTGGTGGCATGGGTGCAGGGGATATGAAGCTGTTCGGGGTGTTGGGTATTGTTTTAGGGGTTGATAAAGTCTTATTGGCTTTTTTTCTGTCCTGTATAATTGGTGCCGTTATTGGTATGCTGCTGCTTTTATTCAAATTAATTGATCGAAAGCAGCCAGTACCATTTGGACCTTACATTGTCATTGCAACATTGATTACCTATTTTTACGGAGATTCTTTACTTAAATGGTATTTTAATTATTTCATATAAGCGGGTGACAACATGGGATTTATGAATAATGGAAGATTACATATTGTTATTACGAATCGGGTATTACGTTACGCTTTTACTAAAAATAATTCTGTCGAAACCCCAGAGGCATACGGGGAAGTGGAATTGCCAAAAGATACAATGAAAGATGGAACAATTATAAACAGACCAATTCTTTTGGAAATCGTTAACCGACTTGTCCATGAAAATAAATGGAAACGGAGAAAGGTTTATTTTTCTGTTCCTGATGATACGGTTGTTATTCGGAAGTTACAAATACCTAAAGCCTTATCGAAGGAAGAAGCAGATAGCTATATTAGAACGCAGATTGGCAATAGCTTTTATTTGCCATTTGCAAATCCGGCAATAGCGTTTGAATTCCTGGATGTAGATGAATCAAAGAGGAATATTTTATTTTTTGCTTATCCAAAAGAAAAATTAACCGCATTTGAAAAGGTTTTAGCAGAAACAGATCTAAAGCCAATGGTGGCAGATCTAACGTCCCTATCTGTCTATCGTTATTATTATTCAAAACAACAAGACCAAAAAGAAGCTCTCTTACTTATCCATTGGAATCAGGATGCAGTTGTATTGACAGCATTTCAAAACCATAAAGCTATCTTTACGAGGTATATGAAAGTAGAAGCCGAACAGGAAGATATGAGTGAAGAATCAGCTATTCAGATAATCAATGAGTATATTATTGAGATTAATCGAATTATTGATTTTTATCAGTATTCCATTACAAAAGGTGAAGATCGGATCAATAAATTACTGTTATCAGGTGACTTTTCATATTTATCAGCTGCGAGAGTCAATCTGTCTGAAGCGATAAATTTGCCAATCTATGATTTTGCGCAAGAAGTGCTACCGATTAAATATATGGATGTTCTTGGATTGGCAATGAAAAGGGATTTATAAAGGGGTTTAGTGATGAATACAGAAATTAACTTGTTAGAAAAGAAAGCAAATAAATATACTGCTCCCATATTTTTGGGGATTGTGTTCGTTGTATTGCTCGCTTTAGTCATTGGTGTGCTACTCGTTCAAAAGAATAATGCAGCTAATGTAATGGAATCTGAACAAATAAAAATCAGCAAGTTTGCCAATTTACTGGAAGAATATCAAAAAGAAAATGCCAGCATGCAGCATCTTCAGCAGTTACTAGCAGATATTACGAAATTACAAGTTGAAAAACTTCCTGCTGTTACTTTATATGAGGAAATGCTTGGTTTATTATCTACTCCAGATCAACTAATAGGTTATGATTATGTAGGGGAAAACCAATTCATCATTGATGCAGACTTCTCAACACTTGAAGCTGTGGCTGATTATATTGCGTTATTATTAGAAAGAAATTATGTAATAGATGTACAATTAACTGCGGTAAGCAGTATCGAATCAGCTTATCAAGCAACGTTAACTTGCTTTTTAAATACTGAAACCATTGTAGAGGAGCTTGGTGAACATGATCAAACAATGGAATAAAAAATATGGAATCATATTGGGAGGAATCCTCTGCGTGGTCATAATCATTTACGGGATATCCTATTTATCTGTTATTAAACCAATGAAATCAGAAGCTGCTATCTTACAAAGGGAAGCAGAAATGTTTGAAAAACAGTACGAAAAGATGATAAACCAGTCGACTGGGGATGTGCAAGACTCAGCTTTGTTGGCAGCAGGATTAATGGTACCTAATCAAAAATCGCCTGACAATCTGTTAGTAAACTTGCAGAAACTAGCAAGTAATACAAATGTGACCATTGATTATATGGAATCAGGATTACAGGGAGAGAACGGGCAGGAAGCAGAGGATAGCTCTACCAATTTACATGAAAATATGTATTCACTTGATGCTTCTGCAGCGAGTATATATGATATAAATGCATTCCTTAGAGATGTTCTCGATGGCGAGCGATTAATGATGATCGATGCAATAAATATACAACAGAATGAAGAGCAAGTTTTTTTAACCATTACATTTAGAACCTTTCACACTACTGGGTAGCTTTTTTTAATAGGCTATCTTTTTCCTCTACTATCCTTCTGTTCTGATTTAACACAGTGAATCATACAGTATTAGGAAGGAGGGGACATGATGCGTCATTATGCTATTTTGCGTTTATTGCTTGCTGGGTTCTTCTTGTATTTTGCTTGGCCGATGATACCGCAAGCAACTTCCACATTGGAATTGATTTTTTGGGGAATATGGTTAATCTTTTTTTTATTGGTGGTCGGTGCTAATTTTGCAACACTATTACGTATGACCAAACCGCCTGTGATGGAACAGGAAGAATTAAGCAGACGTCGCACCCATAATCATTGAGTTTCAGTCAATTCAACTGTATAATTAATAATAATTAGTGAACTAGTACAGTTGAAAGTTGGTGGCCAACTAATGATTACTAAACACGAACAAATTATCCGGCATATTTCATCACTTGAGGTTGGGCATAAAATATCAGTTAGACAAATTGCAAAAGAACTGAATGTTAGTGATGGGACGGCATATCGGGCAATAAAAGAAGCAGAAAATCAAGGATTTGTAAGTACAATTGAACGAGTGGGAACCATTCGAATTGAGCAGAAGAAAAAAGAAAACTTCGAACGGTTAACCTTTGCTGAAGTCATAAATATTGTTGATGGACAAGTTTTAGGTGGTAGAGAAGGTCTCCATAAAACATTGAATAAATTTGTGATTGGAGCAATGAAGCTTGATGCAATGATGCGATATACGGAAGCAGACTCTTTATTAATCGTTGGTAATCGTATAAAAGCACATGAATTGGCGTTAAATGAGGGTGCAGCAGTTTTAATCACCGGCGGCTTTGACACAGAAGATCATATAAAGCGGCTAGCCGATAAGAAGAAATTGCCGATCATATCTACAAGTTATGACACATTTACTGTTGCTGCAATGATTAATCGTGCAATATATGATCAGTTAATTAAGAAGGAAATCGTCTCTGTTGAGGATATTTATACTCCCTATAATAAATCCTATTATTTATATAGCGAGGATAAGGTGAAACGATGGTATGAGCTTAATGAACAATCAAAGCATACCAGGTATCCAGTTGTAAATGATAAAGGCCGTGTTGTTGGGATGGTCACATCAAAGGATATCATTGAAAAAAATAGTGAAGATTTGATTGAAAAAGTAATGAGCAAGAATCCTTTAGTTGTTCAAGTAAAAACCTCGCTGGCATATGTAGCGCATATGATGGTGTGGGAGGGAATCGAAGTGGTTCCAGTTGTGGACCAGACCTATCGTCTGAAAGGTGTTGTTTCCAGGCAGGATGCGCTTAAAGCACTCCAGCAGATTCAGCGTCAACCACAAGTCGGGGAAACGATTGAAGATATCGTTTCAAATACGCTCATCGCATCAAATGAAGACGAAGCTGTCTATCAGACTGAAGTCATCCCGCAAATGACAAATCAGTTAGGTACATTGTCGAATGGCGTTCTTACTGCATTAATTACAGAAGCAAGCAGCAGATTATTACGTCAACTGAAAAAAGGTGATTTAGTTGTTGAGAATTTAACCGTTTATTTTATAAAACCGGTACAGATAGATAGTAAATTAACGATCAAGCCAAGGCTATTAGAAGTTGGTCGTATTTATGCGAAAATTGATGTAGAAGTCTTAAATGGCAAGAAAGTCGTTGGAAAAGGATTGATTATGGCACAATTAATTGATCGGTAAAGGGGCAAATGCATAAGCAGCCGTTTAGCAATACACGGACCGAAAATAATAGGATGTTGACTGATAAAAATGAAGGAAGACTCGCTAGATCTTAATGCTGGAACTTGACGTGGTCGATCCGGATGTTTAGCTATTCACAGCACACTATAGTGCCTAGAAATGAGAGCTGACTACCTGCTCTGATAGTCAGCTCTCATGTAATCTTCTCCATTCACGTTGGTAGTGTTTCACTTCTTTCAATCCTCTATTTAATTGAAGTCCACCAAGCACTGCAAATATAATGCCGATGAATAAAGAAAGTGTTGTTTGATAAAATACATATTGATTAATCCCGAAGAATAATATAAAGGTTCCAAGACAAATACGGGATTTTGCGTTAAAATAAGATTGAGTCAGTCCATCATTGCTTTTTAGGATTGCAACCTTATAATATACATACAACACAATTGAAAGTACAATAATAATTGGAAATATAACCATCTAATCTCTCCTATTTTTAGCAGTAAATAAAGTATCTTCCTATTTCTTTGAGCAGAAGGTAAGTAGTACTTCGAAAAGCAAATGAAATTATAATGAGCAGTATTTTTCGTCTGAACTAAAGCATCAATCTGGAGGTTTATGCTCTAGAGTAGAAGGGGTTTTGAAGAAAGCAAATTACGCTATCAAAAATCCTTTTAACGGATGCTAAGCTCTCTATTAAATACCATTATATTGTAACCTGTATCATAAGTTTTTGCTATAAAAAAATCTAGATTGGGGTAAAGAAATATGATCAAACAACAAATTATCGATATGATTAAACAATACGATACAATCATTATACATAGACATGTTCGACCAGATCCTGATGCACTTGGTTCTCAGGCAGGGCTCAAAGAAATGATCAAACATTCGTTTCCGGATAAAAATGTGTATGCAGTAGGAGAAGAAGATCCATCATTAAGCTTTTTAACGAGAATGGATCAAATTCATGATCATGTTTATGAAAATGCGCTTATTATTGTATGTGATACCGCAAATGCTGAACGTATTTGTGATCAGCGATATCGTCTTGGGGATAAGCTTATTAAAATCGATCATCATCCAAATGTGGATCAATATGGGAACTTATTGTGGGTTGACCCTTCTGCAAGTTCTACAAGTGAATTAATTTATGAATTATTTGCGTATGCTAAAGACAAAGGATTTCATTTAAATGACGAAGCAGCACGGCTTATTTATGCTGGAATTGTTGGTGATACAGGGAGATTTCTGTTTCCAAGTACAACGAAGCAGACATTTCAATACGCTGCAGAGCTTGTGTCCTATAATTTTGATCGTGTAGCATTATATGATGGTATTTATAATATAAAAAGCAATATTGCTAGACTAAGGGGATATATCTTACAAAACTTTAAAATGTCATCATCTGGTTTGAGTACCATTAAAATCACGAAAGCAATTATGGATGAATATGAGGTAAAACCAATAGAAACAGGGCAATTGGTTGGTGTTTTAGGTGATATTGCGGGGATGAAAGCGTGGGCGTTTTTTATTGAAGAGGACGACTTAATTCGTGTTCGTCTTCGTTCAAAAGGGCCTGTAATTAATGGGATTGCAGCAAAGTATAACGGTGGTGGCCATCCACTTGCTTCAGGCGCATCTGTGGAAACGTGGGAAGAAATTGGTGATGTGATCGATGACTTGGAACAAGCCTGCTTGGGTTTTCCTAAATAAAATAGCCGTCCCTTTAGTGAGGGACCGCCTTATTTAGAAAGTAAGTATCAGCTTGTTTTTTCATCCGTTATGGGTATAAACCAGCAACCGGTTTTTGTATCATCAAAAAAGACATGTAAATGTTCCTTTTCGATATCACGTTTAATTAAGCGAATGAGCTCATGTGTTTCGGCATATACGGTGCGCCCTTCTTTTAATTGAGCAATTTTTTCATCACGCATACGTCTGTTGTTCATTACTAACATAGAAATCAACTCCTTCTAATCAAATTAGTATATGAAAATAATTTTAAATGTGTATCTATTCTACCTATATTATATAAAAATATAATATAGACTGCTACTGAATAGTTAAATATTCATGAAATGTTCACATTAATTCGATAGTTTAGCTTCTACGATTATTTTTAAGGTTTGTGAAATTATTAGCGTTTTAATTTCAAAATAATATGTGAAATCATCAATTGTGAATGCTTTATTTTCGATCGTAGCAATCAGCAGCTGATTACTTTCGTCAATTAAGGTAATGGACTGACCAATAACTTGACTTACTTCATCTTTGATTAATTCTTCGAGTTGACGTCTAATCAATCGATCTGGGAGAACCTTTTCCCAATTAGGGATGTTTACTTCAATTGTTTCAATAGTGAGTGGCTCTTTAGATTTTTCATCCAAGTCTGCTTTATCTTTCAGCAATGCTTCATTATGGTTTTCTAAATTTGTTATTTTTGATTGAAATTCAATATTCTCTGCCAAAAGCTTCTCATACATGGATCCATACATATAAATGATGATTAAATATGCTATAATTCCTCCAAGCACAGCACCAAGAAAGAAGTACTGCCATGTCTGCTTTTTATGATATGGTGGAATATGCATCACGAAATATCCTCCTGAATAAGCCATTCGATTAACACAATGGCTGTTTTCACTCCACCCATTGCTGATAATATAAATAAGGCTTGCTTGAACAAATCGATCATGGAACCTTCGAATAATCCTTTTTCAATATTTGAGATAGCATCAAATGTTCCTCCAATAGCAGCGACAATTGCCCAAATACGCAATTTTTTGGCTATTGTACCTACGGCTGTTAAAGGAGCGTCTCCAGTTGCGAATTCACCAATACTCCCAATGATTGCGCCACCGATAATTACTCCAAAGGCAATAAAATAACAGTGAATAAAAGTAGCGAAAAAGCGTTCTTCCATATATGTACGCACTCCCCCAAAGGCATGTTCTTATAATTTATGAAAGAAATAGACAAGTTATGATAATAATCAGTTTTAGCGTATGCATGTTCTGTGAAGATTGTTATAATAGAAGGTAGCGTAGTGAAGGTGGGATATGATGTCATATACACATTTACAGGTGAGAAGTGGATATAGCCTGATGAATAGTACAATTACGATAGAAAAATTAATTAAACAAGCGAAAGTTTTAAAATTTGATTCATTAGCACTGACGGATGAAAACGTATTGTATGGAATTATTCCTTTTTACAATGCTTGTATGCTTCATGGGATAAAACCAATCATCGGTATGACTATAACGGTGGAAAATGAAGATCGAGATACGGAGTCCTTTATTCTCCTGGCTAAAAATAATCAGGGGTATAAGGATTTAGGGATAATTAGTACAATCATTGGTCAGCAGCAAGAGAGAGGAATCAAGTTAAACAAGCTCCAATCTTATACTGAGAACTTAATTTGTATTTTACCAACAGGAAATCACACGAAAATCCAAGTCTTATTAGAAACAGAAACACATGATGAGGTAGGAAAATATGTAAACATATGGAAGAGGTTTTTTCCTGCTGGGGAATTCTATCTGGGGATACAGGACCATGGCCTAACGCGCGAGAAGAATATCCATCAATCATTAAAAGCATTTTACGAAACCTATAAGATTCCTGTTACAGCCATTAGTGATGTACGTTATCTAAATGAGAATGATGATCTTGCTTATGACTGTTTGCAAGCGATGAAAAATGCAAGTCCGTGGCCGATGAAAATTACAAATCCGGAAGTGAAGCAACGTTATTTTCGTTCTGCGATGGAGATGGAGGAAGTCTTCCGTTTCTGGCCTGAAGCGCTTCATGAAACCGAAGTAATTAAAAATAAATGTAATGTAACATTTGATTTCAATCGGCGTATGCTTCCAACTTTTCCTGTTCCGGAAAATTTAGAAGCACATGCTTATTTGGAAAAGCAATGCTTGAAAAATGTATATAGAAAGTATGATACCGTTACAGCGGAAATATCCGAACGGCTAACCTATGAGCTAAATACAATCAAATCCATGCAATATAGTGACTACTTTCTGATTGTTGCTGATTTTATAACCTATGCTAAACATAATAATATTTTAGTTGGACCAGGCAGAGGATCATCTGCTGGTTCCATCGTGGCATACGTACTTGGGATCACTGATGTTGATCCAATAAAATATGATCTATTGTTTGAACGTTTTTTGAATCCCGAGCGATTAACGATGCCAGATATTGATGTTGATTTTTCTGATGCAAGACGGGATGAGGTCATTGATTATGTGAGAAAGAAATACGGAGAAGAACATGTAGCACAGATCATTACATTTGGGACATTTGCCGCACGTTCGCTTTTAAGAGAATTAGTTAAAACAATGGAAATTGATCAGCAGGATGCTTCTTATATATTAAAGGAAATTCCACTACAAACGAAGGAAAGTATTGTAGAACTTGTGAAAGAATCAGAGGAATTGAAACAATATATATGGCAATCCAATCAACTAAAGATATTATTTTCAATTGCATCGAAATTGGAAGGTATTCCACGACATATTTCAACACATGCAGCAGGTATTGTTATTAGCGAAGAACCTTTAATGGAGCATGTACCACTTATCAAAGGTGCTAACGATACAAGCCTGACACAATATACCATGAATGATCTGGAAGCAATTGGATTATTAAAAATCGACTTATTAGGATTACGGAATTTAACTTTACTTGAAAAAATTATGCAAAAGATAAAATTTCCCGGAGATCAAAATATAACTTTAAATAACATTCCTGAAAATGATCCCAAGACTTTTGAAATGCTGACAAAGGGACAAACAAATGGTGTATTCCAATTAGAATCACAAGGGATGAAGCAGGTGCTGACTAGATTAAAGCCATCCATATTTGAAGATATTGTAGCCGTTAATGCATTGTTTCGCCCAGGACCAATGGATTTTATCCAAACATATATTGATCGAAAATATAAAAGAGAAAAAGTAACATATCCTCATCCTGACTTAAAACCAATCTTGGAAAAAACCAATGGTGTATTGGTTTATCAGGAACAAATCATGCAAATTGCTAATAAAATTGCAGGTTTTTCTCTCGGTCAAGCGGATATACTCAGAAGAGCTATTAGCAAAAAGAAGCAGGATGTAATGGATGACCAAAAACAGGCCTTCATAAATGGCTGTGTGGAAAATGGGTACAGTACAGTAGTTGCTGAGGAAATTTTCAGCTGGATCGTAAAATTTTCCAATTATGGATTCCCAAGAAGTCATGCGGTTGCCTATAGTAAAATTTCATACCAGCTCAGTTTTCTGAAAGCACATTATCCTGCGAGTTTTTTTGCAGAGTTGTTAAGTTCTAATGCTAATCAGCAAGAAAAAGTCCAAACCTATATGAAAGAAATGAAAGAATTAAACATAGAACTTGCTCCTCCATCCATCAATAAAAGTTTTGGGAAATATACCGTAGAGCAAAATAAAATAAGGATGGGATTATTCACAATCAAAGGAATCGGCAATCAAGTGGTTAAGGAAATAATACGCGTTCGTAAGGAAGGACAATTTAAAAATCTGTTTGATTTCTGTTTACGAGTTTCATTGAAAGTTGTCAATCGAAACTCAATCGAATTGCTGATTATGGCTGGAGCATTTGATGAAACCTATTCTAATCGAGCTAGTCTATTGGCATCAATTGATCAGGCAATGGAGCAAGGTGAGTTATTTAAAGAATTTAATGATCAGCCAACTATTTTTCAAGATAAAATAGAATTGGAAGCAAGTTATATAGAAATAGAAGACTTTACCCAAGTGAAAAAATTAGCAGATGAAAAAGAGCTCCTTGGAGTCTATATTTCAAGTCATCCATTAACAATATATCGGGAAAAACTGCAAGCGAATGGCTTTGTTTCGCTAAGAAATGCTAGAAACCTAGTAGGTAAAAGAAATATTAAAACGGCAGCGATCGTTCAAAGCCTTAAGAAAATCCGGACTAAACGAGGAGATCCAATGGCATTTATTACAATTGGAGATGAAACCGGAGATATGGAAGCGGTTTTGTTTCCTGAGATATACCGAGATACGAGCAGATGGCTAAAAGAAGAAATAATGCTAATGGGAACTGGTAAAATAGAGTCCAGAAATAATCGTATCCAATGGCTTTTTTCCCAGGTAAGTCCGTTTGATGAAACGGAATTTAAATTTGTTTCCAGGCAGCGGTTATTTATAAAGATGACAGAACAGGATAGTGAGAATGCTTTAATTGAAATAAAAGAAATTGCACACTTGTATCCTGGAAGTACACCAATTATTATTCATCATGAAAAACAGAAAAAAACATATCAGCTGGCGAATAAATATTTTATTAATCCTAATTATCATTGTTTACAATCCCTGAAAAAATATTTTGGAAAAGAAAATGTGGTCTTAAAAAAATAGTTTTCGATACTTTACAGTCAAGCACCATCTGTTATAATTAAGAAATCAAGGGTGGTCAGACTACATTGAAAATGCCTTCGTATTGCTATACACTGATATGAAAGTATATCTATTTAAAAAAATCAGTAGAAGTACGTTTTCAAGAAAGAGGAAAAAGAGGATCGAGCAGTTCAAGGCGGTGTAGCATTGAGCACAAGGAAAGCTTCTCTGAATTTGCATCGCACGAAGAAGGTGATCTTCCTTTTTCAGACCGGAAAGTACATAACAAGGTACATGAGGAAACGTTCTAGCACGCAGGAAAAGTGCTTTTCTTTTCCAAGGAGCGAAAAAGCTTGCCAACTAGAAACATCGATGTGACAATTTTTCCGGACTTTTTGAACAACATCTTTAAGTGCAGGCTTTGGGTTTTCGTTATAAGGCATGCACACCAAAGGATAAGGGTTTCTAAGAAAGAAAAAAGCCTTCAAGGATTCGCATTAACGATAAGCTACGTTTTTCTAATAGTTGATTTTACTATTTCTACTTCAAAAGGAGCGATAATAAAAAAATGGCAAGCCTAAGAGATGAAGCATTGCATATGCACAAAGTGAATAAAGGAAAATTAACAACTCAATCAAAGGTACCTGTTCGTAATGCAAAGGATTTAAGTTTAGCCTATTCACCAGGGGTAGCTGAACCATGTAAAGAAATTTATGATCGGAAAGAAACAGTTTATGATTATACAATGAAAGGGAATATGGTTGCTGTCGTAAGTGATGGTTCAGCTGTTTTAGGGCTGGGAAATATAGGACCAGAGGCTGCGTTGCCGGTAATGGAAGGGAAATCATTATTATTTAAAAGCTTCGCTGGAGTAGACTCTTTTCCGATTTGCTTAGCTACACATGATATAGAAGAAATTGTGCAAACTGTAAAATTAATGGAACCAACTTTTGGCGGTGTTAATCTAGAGGATATCGCCGCACCGAATTGCTTTATTATCGAAGAGCGTTTAAAAAAAGAGACAAACATACCTATTTTTCATGATGATCAGCATGGTACTGCAATTGTAACGGTTGCTGGTTTAATAAATGCGCTAAAGCTAGTTGGAAAGTCTTTTTCTGATATCAAAGTAGTAGCAAACGGTGCAGGAGCAGCAGGAATAGCAATTATTAAATTATTATATAGTTTTGGCGTCCGTGAGATGATAATGTGTGATTCAAAAGGGGCTATTTTCGAGGGCAGGTCTTATGGAATGAACGAAATTAAAGAACGGGTCGCAAAGTTTACGAATCAGGATAAAAAAGAAGGAACACTTGAAGAAGTTCTTGAGGATGCTGATGTGTTTATTGGTGTATCCGTCGGTGGTGCACTGACGATGGACATGGTTAAAAAAATGAACGATGATTCTATTATTTTTGCCATGGCAAATCCTGACCCAGAAATAATGCCAGATGAAGCGAAAGAAGCAGGGGCAAAAGTAATTGGTACTGGTAGATCTGATTTTCCAAACCAGGTAAATAATGTACTTGCTTTTCCCGGTATTTTCCGTGGTGCATTAGATGTTCGTGCAACTAGAATTAATGAAAAAATGAAAATTGCTGCAGCGCATGCCATTGCATCACTAATAACAGAAGAAGAACTAAATGAGGATTATGTGATTCCAGCTCCTTTTGATGCACGAGTTGCACCGTCAGTTGCGTTCAATGTAGCAAAAGCAGCAATGGAGACTGGTGTTGCCAGAATTCAAGTAGATCCGGAAGAAATAGCGGAAAAAACAAGACGGTTAACAAAAATAAATGAATAATAATGTGTTAATAATGTGTAAGGAGTGAGCCATGGCAGTGTCCATGTCACCGAAGCAGAATTATATCAATCAGTATTACAAGGAATCCGTAAGTATATCGAAATGAATGATTTAATCCTTCATTGAGATCTGTTGAGATCATGTTGCATTCTTTAATCAGTTATTTAATCATTGTGATAATCATTTATTGAAAAAAGTTGGGCAGCTAATGAAGGGATTTTCCCAAACAATGAAGAAGCAAAATGATAGTGAAAGATTTTATGAAGAACTTATTCAACTAAAAATAACAAGAAATCATCAAACCATTGAAGGTTTGTTTAGAATATAACTTAGGTTAGTTTCCACAATGAACATAATTAATTTTCTCGACTTTAAGTGACACCTTTTTTATTTATTCCCCATTATAGTTGTAAATAAAAGTGGGTTAGTTTGTTTCAAGGTTTGTGGAAAAAGGAGGAGTTACCTTGCTTAAGGATTTTTTTGGCAAGCGAAAGAAATATGCATCTATTCCAAGTGAACAGGCTAAATCAGATGTTCCAGAAGGATTAATGCAAAAATGCAGTCAATGTCACAAAATATATTACCGGAAAGAAATGCGGAAAAATTTGAATGTATGTCCTAACTGTGGTTATCATCATCAATTAACCGCCTGGGATCGAATTGAAAGTCTCTTTGATGATGGGACATTTCAAGAGTGGGATGAAAAACTTACATCCAGCAATCCTTTGCATTTTCCAGATTATGAAGAAAAGATTGAGAAGGATAAAAAGAAAACCGGGTTAAATGAAGGCGTCGTTACGGGAAAAGGGAGTATCGATGGACACCCCACTGCATTTGCTGTGATGGATGCCAGCTTCCGAATGGGGAGTATGGGATCAGCAATGGGGGAGAAAATAGCTAGAGCAATTGAAAATGCGAAGGATAGTTCACTTCCTTTTATAATCTTTACCGCTTCCGGTGGTGCCAGAATGCAAGAAGGTGTATTAAGTCTCATGCAAATGACAAAAACGTCGATTGCAATTAGAAGGTTTTCTGATGCAGGAGGATTAATGATCTCTGTTATGACACATCCAACAACCGGTGGAGTTTCTGCTAGCTTTGCGTCACTAGGTGATTATAATTTTGCTGAGCCTGGGGCATTAATTGGATTTGCGGGTCGAAGGATTATTGAGCAAACGATTCGAGAAAAATTGCCTGATGATTTCCAAACAGCTGAATTTCAATTAAAACATGGACAATTGGATAAGGTAATCCAGCGTCATGAGATGAAACGATTGCTCTCACAATTACTTGATATGCATAAGAAGGGTGGCGAGCTCTCATGAAGCAAATACTCGAATTTGAAAAACCAATTATAAATCTGAAAGAGAAAATTGCAGAATTAAAAAGCTTCACAGAAGATAGTGAAATTGATCTATCCGAAGAAATAAATACATTAGAAAAAAGATTAACCGTTTTGGAAGATGATATTTATGGAAACCTGAAGCCTTGGAATCGGGTTCAAATGGCAAGACATCTAGAGCGTCCTACAACGTTAGATTATATTGAAAAGCTGTTTAGTAATTTTATCGAGTTCCATGGTGACCGCTTATTCGCTGATGATGAAGCGATTGTAGCAGGTGTTGCCTATTATAAGGATATGCCTGTAACTGTCATTGGTCATCAACGGGGAAAAGATACGAAAGAAAATATCCGAAGAAACTTTGGTATGCCACACCCGGAAGGATATCGGAAGGCATTACGCCATATGAATCAGGCTGAAAAGTTTCATCGTCCAATCGTTTGTTTTATTGATACAAAAGGAGCATACCCGGGAAAAGCTGCAGAGGAACGAGGGCAGAGTGAAGCAATCGCCCACAATTTAAAGGAAATGGCTGGACTAACTGTCCCAATTATTTGCATCGTAGTAGGTGAAGGTGGGAGTGGTGGAGCACTTGCGTTAGGTGTTGGTGATCATATACATATGCTGGAGAATTCAACTTACTCCGTAATATCACCTGAGGGTGCTGCAGCATTACTATGGAAGGATTCTGGCTTAGCACAGAAAGCGGCCGAGTCGATGAAAATAACCTCCTATGACTTGAAAAAGCTGAATGTTATCGATCAGATAATACCTGAGCCTAAGGGTGGTGCACATCGAGATCTTAAACAACAAGCAGCATACATGGATCAAGTGCTGGAACAATCATTATCACTGTTAAAAGCATATTCAACAGATGAATTACTTGAAAAAAGATGGGAAAAATATAAAAAAATTGGAGATTATAAATTATTATAAATTTGTTTTAGAGGTTGACAAAATCAGTCAGCCTCTTGCTTATGAAAACCATAAATTTTCACAAGTTACAAGTAAAGCGAAAGTTTTTTTAACAAACAATGACTATTTGCTGATTTCTTCCAAGCCGACTACCGTCTATATTTCTGTATCATTCGGGTTTTGCTGAAGTATATGTATAATTAATTGCTATTTCGGCTCTTTCAAATTATCTTTGAATAGAAAGCTTAAAAAAAATAAATAAATCTATACAACTAGAGGTGAAAGTAAATATGAAAAAAATAGGTGTTTTAACAAGTGGTGGAGATGCCCCAGGAATGAATGCGGCAATTCGTTCTGTTGTTAGAAAAGCAATATATCATGACATTGAAGTATATGGTATAAAATATGGATTCCAAGGTTTGATGGAAGGTAATATTGAAAAAATGGAGATTGGTTCTGTGGGCGATATTATTCACCGTGGCGGTACTGTATTATATTCCGCCAGAAGTGAGGAATTTAAAACAGATGAAGGTCAGCAAAAAGGAATTGAACAACTCAAAAAACATGGGATAGAGGGTTTAATTGTAATTGGTGGTGATGGCAGTTTCCGTGGTGCGCAGAAATTAACTGAAAAAGGGTATCCTTGTATTGGTGTGCCTGGAACCATTGATAATGATATTACAGGTACGGATTTTACCATTGGATTCGACACCGCCTTAAATACAATAATCGAAGCAATTGATAAAATAAGAGACACAGCTACTTCACATGGGAGAGCCTATATTATTGAAGTAATGGGAAGAGATGCGGGTGACCTGGCTCTATGGGCAGGTCTTGCTGACGGTGCGGAAAGTATTTTAATACCAGAACAAGAGACTGACTTTAATGATATCATTGATCGATTGAATCGCGGGCATGAACGAGGAAAAAAACATAGTATTATTGTTGTGGCTGAAGGTGTAGGCAGTGGTTTTGATATAGGAGACCGTATAAACGAAGCAACTGATTTAGAAACCAGGGTATCTGTACTTGGTTATATTCAGCGAGGTGGTTCCCCGACAGCAGCTGACAGAGTCTTAGCGAGTCGTTTAGGTGCTCAGGCTGTAGATGTATTAATAGCTGGAAAAGCCGGGAGAATGGTGGGTATTCAAAATAATCAATTGATTGACCATGCTATATTGGATATATTGTCAGAAAAACATACGATTAATGCGAATATGTATAAATTATCACAGGAACTTTCTATATAAAGTTATTGTTTTTAAAATTTGAAGGAGGAAGCTTAAATGAGAAATACAAAAATCGTTTGTACGATAGGCCCTGCTTCTGAATCGATCGAAACATTGGAACAATTGATTGAGTCAGGAATGAATGTAGCACGTTTGAACTTTTCCCATGGGGATTATGAGGAACATGGCAATCGCATTACAAATATTAGAAAGGCTGCAGAGAATGCAGGTAAAACAATTGCAATTTTATTAGATACGAAAGGTCCTGAAATTAGAACAGGTAATTTTGAAGAAGGACAAGCTGAATTAATACAAGGCAGCACTGTATTTATATCCATGAACGAGATCAACGGGTCTGCGGAAAAATTTTCCATCACTTATGACGGTTTAATTAATGACGTCCAGGTTGGTTCGAAAATTTTATTAGATGATGGTCTGATTGAATTAGAAGTTATGGATATTGATTACCAAAATAAAGAACTTAAAACACAAGCTTTGAATTCGGGTTTAATTAAAAATAAAAAAGGTGTAAATGTACCAAATGTTTCTGTGAATCTACCGGGAATTACTGATAAAGATACGAAAGACATTGAGTTTGGTATTGAACAGGGTGTAGACTTTATTGCAGCTTCATTTGTACGGCGTCCTTCAGATGTCCTCGAAATCAGGGAGTTACTTGAAAAACATGATGCAATTGATATTAAAATCATACCTAAAATCGAAAATCAAGAAGGTGTGGAAAATATTGATAGTATTTTAGAAGTAAGCGATGGTTTAATGGTTGCTCGTGGTGATTTGGGTGTGGAAATCCCTGCAGAAGATGTACCGCTTGTCCAAAAAGAATTAATAAAAAAATGCAATACTGCAGGCAAACCAGTTATAACTGCAACACAAATGCTGGACTCCATGCAACGAAATCCTCGTCCAACAAGAGCGGAAGCATCCGATGTTGCCAATGCTATTTTCGATGGGACAGATGCTATCATGCTTTCTGGAGAAACAGCTGCAGGTCTCTATCCGGTTGAGTCTGTAATAACTATGAGTAATATTGCATTAAAAGCAGAATCGGGATTAGATCATAAATCAATTTTAACACAGCGTTCGAAATCAGTAGATATGACAATAACAGATGCGATAAGTCAATCTGTAACTCATACTGCGATGAACTTGGGGGTAAGTGCGATCATCACACCAACAGAAAGTGGTCATACTGCCAGAATGGTTTCAAAGTATAGACCAAAGGCTCCTATTGTTGCGATAACTTTTTCGGACAAGGTAAATCGTCAGCTTTCCTTAGTTTGGGGTGTGCATGCTGTTGAGGGTAAAAGAACGAATTCCACTGATGAAATGCTTGAGATTGCAATTGAGCTTGGTTTAAGTACGAATCTCTTTACACGAGGAAATAGGGTTATTATTACAGCAGGGGTTCCAATTGGTGAAAGTGGAACAACCAATCTGTTGAAGGTTCATGTTATTGGGGATGTAATTGCAAAAGGGCAAGGAATTGGTCGACGCAGTGCTTACGGAAGAGCAGTTGTTGCTAAAAACACTGTAGATGCAATCAAGAAAATAAAAGAAGAAGATATACTTGTAACTTATGGTACAGATAGAGACATGATGCCTGCCATTGAAAAGGCGAGTGGCATTATTACAGAGGAAGGCGGATTAACTTCCCATGCTGCTGTTGTTGGATTAAGCCTTGGCATCCCAGTGATTGTTGGGGTTAAAAATGTATTTGATGTCATCAAAGATGGGCAGGATATTACGATTGATGGGGCAAAAGGTGATATTTTCAAAGGACATACAAGCGTACTTTAAAAAAATGCCTGAACTTGTAAGTTATTAGCAGAGCGTCTAGAAGTAAAAAAGAAGGGGATGTCCCTTCTTTTTTACATTAATATTGAAACAGAGGAAGGGGGGAAATCAATATGCGTTGGTTACTTCTAACATTACTAGTATTATCAGCACTGGAAATTGGTGTTTTTATTTGGATTGGTGGAATGATTGGACCATGGTGGGTAGTTTTAATTATTATATTGACAGGTGTTGTTGGTGTTATGTTAGCCAAACAACAAGGAATAGAAATATGGAACCGCGCTAGGATTTCTATGAGTAATGGTCAAGCTCCAACGGAATATATCATTGATGGTATTTGTATTTTAATCGGTGCCATTTTTCTATTTACTCCTGGTTTCATCACCGATACCGTCGGTTTTCTTTTAGTTATTCCGAATACACGCAATCCTTTCAAAAAGAGCATTGAGAAAATAATAAAGCGTATGATGGACAGAAATACAATCATTTATCGTAAATGGTGATTTATCCTTTTATAAATAGCCAAAGTTGTCTTATTAAACCTGCCTGGTAAAAAGCATTCACAACGACAAGTAGAAAAGGAGCAATGATGAGCCCGACTATCCCCCATAATTGTATCCCAATAAATAATGCAATTAGTCCGGCAAGGGGATTTATCCCAATGCTTGTAGAAAGTATTTTAGGTTCAATTATTTGTCGTAATACAACAACAAGCATATACAGGATTGTTAAACTGATCGTCATGGAAAAATTTGCTGTAACAAACAGATAGATAATCCATGGAATAAAAATAATACCTGTCCCAATAAACGGAAGTATGTCTACAGCAGAAGCAATAAGCGCAATGGTAAATGCGTGATCTACCTTTAAAAATAATAAACCAGAAAAAATAACACTAGCAGTTATGGTAATGAGGATTGCCTGTGCTTTTATAAAACCTGCCAACGCTTTTTTTAATTGATTAATCACATGATTTATTGAACTGCTGGTAGAAGCAGGAATGATTTTTGTTAGTGCCTGCCTGAATGAATGCCAGTCATTTGTAATAAAAAAAGTTGCCAATATAATAAATATAAACACCGTAATTGAATTTGGAAGTACAGCTAGGATAGTTGGTATAATTAAAACCAAATCCTGCAGTAAGGCAGCACCTGAGGAAGCGATAGTGTCTGTGATTTGCTGGATATTGTCACTGATTGATGTTTGCTGTTGGGGATCCAATGAATGAAAAAAGGTAACTATTTTATGATAAATAGGTAGTATTTTTGTGTGTAAAATCTCTTCGAAAACGGAAACAAATGTGCGAAAATGATTGGGGATTACTTCTGCTAGATAGGTTGTACCTTGAATAAGCTCTTGTATGATGAATATAATTACTCCAATAATAATACTTAATATAAAGGTTAATATAGATACTGTTGCAATCGCTCTAGGAAATTTAAGCTTATTTTCAAAAAAGCTGACTGCTGGATTAATAAGCAATGATAAGAGTACAGCAACTAATATAGGAAAGAGATATAGGGCAATATATGTAGTAAAAAAATAGATACATAAAATAGAGCCAATGACGATAAGTAATCGAATAAATTGATATAATAATGGCTTGTACATAAAAAAACCCCATTCATATAAATACTTGTATTATTTTACATATGATGAAACAATAGAAAATAGACATGATGTTTTTGCATAAGAAAGGTTTTTTCCATAAATTATTAAAGGGCTTTAAGCGGTTTCAATTCACATTACATGAAATTTACTTTATAATTAAGCATAGGCATGACAATGTTACATACAACCTATTGTCGAAAATATATAACATAGAAAAAAGGAGAGGGTTTGTTATGACAGCAACAACGAAAGGGCTCGAAGGGGTTGTAGCAACTCAATCGTCAATTAGCTCCATTATTGATGACCAGCTTACGTATGCTGGATATAAGATTGATGATTTAGCAAAGAATTCAAGTTTTGAGGAAGTTGTTTATTTGTTATGGAATCAAAAGCTACCAAACAAATCGGAATTAGCTGCTTTTAAATCGGAGCTTGCTACTAATATGGAGCTACCAGAAGCAATAATTAACCATTTACGCTCATATGATTTATCAACCGTACATCCAATGGCCGCTTTACGTACAGCAGTATCACTTCTTGGATTATACGATGAAGAGGCAGATATTATGGAGCAGGATGCTAATAAACGCAAGGCAATTCGTCTACAAGCAAAAATTTCGTCTATCGTTACAGCTTTTGCTAGAATTCGCCAAGGTAAAGATCCAGTGAAACCAAAAAATGATTTAAGCTATGCTGAAAACTTTTTATATATGTTAAATGGTGAAGAACCTAAATCCATTGAAGTTGAAGCTATTAATAAAGCATTAGTTCTTCATGCAGACCATGAATTGAATGCATCTACTTTTACCGCTAGAGTATGTGTGGCAACATTATCCGATATCTACTCCGGTGTAACAGCAGCGATTGGAGCTCTAAAAGGACCACTTCACGGGGGTGCTAATGAGCGAGTTATGAAGATGCTGACGGAAATTGGTGAAGAAGAGAATGCTATTCCTTATATAAAAGAAAAACTGGAAAACAAAGAAAAGATTATGGGAATGGGACATCGCGTATATCGCAATGGAGATCCACGTGCAAAATTCCTGAAGGAAATGTCTAACCAATTAACGAACCTGACTGGCCAAGCAAAATGGTATAATATGTCTGTTAAGATAGAAGATTATATTAAAGAACACAAAGGGCTTCCTGCTAATGTAGATTTTTATTCTGCTTCGGTATACCATAGTCTTGGTATCGACCATGATCTATTTACGCCGATTTTTGCTGTAAGTCGTGTATCCGGCTGGTTAGCACATATTCTGGAGCAGTACGATAATAATCGTCTAATTCGTCCACGCGCTGAATATATTGGTCCGAAATCACCTGAATATGTTTCCATTGAAAATCGTTAAATTATAGCAGAAATGAAGACTGTTCTCATAAAAAGTAGAAATGTGTTAGAATAGTGAAGTATTAAAGTTTACTAGGAGGTTTTTTATATGGCTCAGGGAGAAAAAATCATTGTAGAAAATGGAAAAATGAACGTACCTAATAATCCAATCATTCCTTTTATAGAAGGTGACGGAACTGGTCCGGATATTTGGGCAGCAGCACGTAAAGTAATTGAAGCTGCCGTTGAGAAAGCTTATGATGGTTCTAAGGAAATTGAATGGACAGAAGTGTACGCTGGACAAAAGGCATTTGATAAAACGGGTGAATGGCTTCCACAGGAAACGCTTGATATGATTAATGAATATAAAATTGCAATCAAGGGACCATTAACAACACCGATTGGTGGGGGAATCCGTTCATTAAACGTTGCATTACGTCAAGAGCTAGACCTATTTACTTGCCTTCGTCCTGTCCGTTATTTTGAAGGAGTTCCATCTCCGGTTAAACGTCCTGAAGATGTGGATATGGCTATTTTCCGTGAAAATACAGAGGATATTTATGCAGGTATCGAATGGCAAAAAGGTTCTGCAGAAGTTAAAAAGGTTATCGATTTCTTAAAAAATGAAATGAACGTGAGCAATATTCGTTTTCCAGAAACATCCGGTATTGGTATTAAACCAGTTTCTGAAGAAGGAACAAAACGTATCGTCCGCTCCGCTATAGAATATGCATTAAACGAAGGACGTAAAAGTGTTACTTTAGTACATAAAGGTAACATCATGAAATTTACAGAAGGTGCATTTAAAGCATGGGGTTATGAATTAGCTGAAAAAGAATTTGGCGACAAAGTGTTCACATGGAATGAATATGATCGTATTGTAGAAAAAGACGGAATTGATGCAGCAAACAAAGCACAGGATGAAGCATTGGCTGCAGGCAAAATCCTTGTTAAAGATGCAATTGCTGATATTTTCCTACAACAAATCTTAACTCGTCCGAAAGAGTTTGATGTTGTTGCAACAATGAACTTAAACGGTGACTACATTTCTGATGCTTTAGCAGCACAGGTTGGAGGAATTGGAATTGCTCCAGGGGCCAATATTAACTATGATACTGGTCATGCGATTTTTGAAGCAACACATGGTACTGCACCAAAATATGCTGGAATGGATAAAGTAAACCCATCATCTGTCATTCTATCTGCTGTATTGATGCTTGAGCATCTTGGCTGGAGAGAAGCAGCTGATTTGATTACCCAATCCATGGATAAAACAATTGCTTCTAAAGTGGTAACCTATGATTTTGCCCGCTTAATGGATGGGGCAATTGAAGTGAAGTGTTCAGAATTTGGAAATGAAATTATTAAGAATATGGGCTAATTACCATTATAAAAATAAAGTTTGCGTCAGGTGAGATCCCTGCTAATAGCGGGAGTGATATTCACTGGTCGTTCGATGAAGCTGTTTTTAGATCTATTATCTATCAACAGCTTCATTTTTATTTAGAACTGAACGATAGGAGGATATTCAGTAATGGATTCAGGTTTTACCGGTGCGACACAGCGTTAATGCTTGCTCAAAATAACGAGGAGATATTTGTGCTAGTAGATCCCAAGTGTGGAAGATCAAACAAAGGGGAAAGTATTGGACATGACGGAAGCTATATCAGTTCGTGGATTTGACGTAAAAATTAAAGATATAGTAAACTATGAGGCAACAGATTTTTGTATGTATTAAGAAGCTGTTTCTATACGAAAGATTAGCGGTAATTATTAATTTTTGATATAATAGTAAACGCTTACAAGAATAAGGGGGTATTCTGATGATTGGTAAAAAAAGAAAGCTAGGGAAAATGATTAATGAGCTGCAAGTAGGAGATTCCTATACTGCATTAAAAACGATTGAAGATCGTGACTTATTGTTATATTTAGGTTTAACGAGTGACGCAAATCCATTGTATATTCAACATGACTATGCATCTCAAACACCTTATAAGCAACCAATTGTACCATCTGTAATGGTATTTGGGATGGTTTCACAGGTTATATCAATGCATTTGCCTGGACCGGGAAGTCATATAACCCAGCATGAGATGTCGTTTCCAAAACCTGTTTTTCATAATAGAGAAGTAAAACTTACCATTGAGATCATTGCCATTGATGAAACAAACCGCCAAGTTGCCTTGTCAGTTACAGGTTATGATTCGGATGGGGATGTAATAGTCACCGGTAAACTATATGTTTGTCCTGCTTATAAACCTAACACATTAACCGCCAATTCATTAGAAAACTTTTTTTAAATTACAGATACTATTTTCTTGCTGAAGGAGAATAGTATTTTTTATGGATTTCTTCTAAAAAATGGGAAGTCAAGTTACTAGTCCTATCAGAAGAATTGTACTTTTTCCACAAAAGATATAAAAGGCACAAAACTTTAGTGTGACTTCCTCTAACCCTTTAAGGATGAGTGCTAATTCGGCGGTATGGAAATACACTACGCTTTCCGTGGGCTTGCGCTGCGCCTTCTCGCTTGCAAAGAACGCTCACTGTGGGGTCTCATTGTCTTCGCTTTCCCACAGGAGTCTCCGTGTGTTTCCTCCGCTGGATGGCGCTTTTAATTTCAAAAAGTGATTTATCACTTGATTGAATGAATCATTTGCTATCCACTCTTGAAATGGTTGTTTGGAGTGGAGGATCGTTGAATCCTCGAAAATACAGATCCATTTTCTTCGTGCGATGCAGGTGCTGTCGATGCTTTCCTTGTCCTGCGGGAAAAGCACGTGTCTGAAGACTTAAGCAGAGTGGTTTTCTCGAGGAGGCTGAAGCAGTGCTCGCTAAAAAGCAACGGTCCGTAGCGGAAAACAACTCTGCGCATATGTCGCAGTTTATATCTTCTGAGAGGATTAAAAGACAAAAAACCAACAAAATGATCCTCTCAAATTGTAAAATTTTATTTACAAACAGCGTATTACATTCACATTTTCTACATTTCATTGTAAGATGGAATGCAGTACTGTAAAGAGAAATGGGGCTTTTATAATGAACCAAAAAATTCTTATTGTTGATGACGAAGTATCCATTGTTACATTATTAAATTTTAACCTAGAAAAGGCTGGATTCACTACTGACGTAGCGTATGACGGAATGGAAGCAATCAAAAAAGCAGAGAATAATGACTATGATCTAATTATTCTTGATTTAATGCTTCCGGAATTGGATGGAATGGATGTTTGCAAGTATTTGAGAAATAATCAGATTGATACACCAATTCTAATGCTAACAGCGAAAGATGATGAATTCGATAAAGTACTAGGATTGGAATTAGGTGCTGATGATTACTTAACAAAGCCATTTAGTCCAAAAGAGGTTATTGCACGTGTGAAAGCCATATTAAGGAGAACAAATAATACATCAAAATCAAATTATAGTGTAATAAAGATTGGTGAATTGTTGATTTATCCAGAACGATATGAGGCAGAAATGAACGGAAAAATTATTTCATTTACCAGAAAGGAATTTGAGCTCTTGCACTTCCTGGCAAATAATAAAGGAAAAGTTATATCAAGAGATCAATTATTAAGTGGTGTTTGGGATTATGATTTTGTGGGGGATACAAGGATTGTAGATGTTCATGTAAGTCATCTTAGAGAGAAGATAGAACCCAATTCTAAAAAGACTACGTACATTAAAACCGTAAGAGGACTTGGATATAAGATGGAGGATTTACCATCATGAAGCCTTTATTTACAAGACCAGTATTCACATATGTAATCGGGATATTTGCTGTTATCGTCCTATCTGGAATAATCTTAAGTCTTGTAATGGATAAATACATTATACTTATTTCGGTATTGTTAACCGAGTTTATTCTTCTTTTATTATTTTTACTGCATCTATTTGAAAGACATATAAAACCAATTAAAAAAGCGACGAATACAGTTGAAGAAATAGTTAAGGGGAATTACAGGGCAAGGATCCACCATGCTTCAGATAGTGATGTTGGGGTATTAATTCAAAAAATTAATGCACTGGCACGCAATTTAAATGAACTTTCAATTCAGGAGAAGATGCAGTCAGACCAATTGACAACAGTGATAGATAACACAGAAAGCGGTTTGGTACTGATTGATTCGAAAGGTTATATACATCTCGTTAACCGTAAGTTTATTTCTATCTTTGGCAAAACAATGAAGGACTATAAAGGTTATCTTTATTATGAAGTTTTAGATAATGATATCATTCACGAGACTGTACAAAAAACTTTCTTATATGAAAAAAATGTAAAAGAAACGTTTATAAACCATAGGGGGATGGAAAAGCAATACTTGGAAATAGTTGGAGCGCCAATTTTTAATGAACGAAATATGTTAAAGGGTGCAGTGCTTGTTTTATATGACATAACGGAATTAAAAAAAATGGAAGTGATGAGAAAGGATTTTGTTGCAAATGTTTCGCATGAACTGAAAACTCCTGTAACATCGATCAAAGGATTTGCTGAAACATTACTGGATGGTGAAATAAATGAAGAAAAGGTAAACAAAGAGTTTTTAGAAATAATCTATAATGAAAGCCATCGAATACAACTGCTGATTGAAGATTTATTAACATTGTCAAGGTTGGAAAAGGAAGGTTCCCCCCTTGTTTTAAATAAAATAAACATGAATGCTTTGGTTGATGAAGTTATGCCTGTTATCGAGCAACAAGCAAAACAAAAGAAGCTGGAATTATCCCAATTCACGGATGATATTACATTTTTGGCAGATAAGGAAAAAGTAAAACAGATCCTTATTAATCTTCTGGATAACGCTGTTAATTATACTCCGGATCATGGCAGAATAGCATTACATATTACTTCTAATAAAACTTATGTACATATAAAAGTATCAGATACAGGAATTGGAATTAGTAAAAAGGCGCAATCTCGTATATTTGAACGTTTTTATCGAGTTGATAAGGCAAGGAGCAGAAATACTGGTGGAACAGGATTAGGATTAGCAATTGTTAAACATATTGTGGAAGCACATGAAGGCAGAATTGAGATTGACAGCGAAGTAAATAAAGGAACGAATATACATGTATATTTGCCAAAGAATATTTCAAATTAGAAAACATCCTCTTACCCTTAGAAGATGTTTTCTTTATTTCCTCCATATTTTTTTCATTTCCTTCTGGACAGTGATAAAATAAGCTTAGCGAATAATATACAAGGAGGAATTCCGTTGTCAAAAAAACTCGTGTTAATTGATGGTAATAGTATTATTTATCGTGCCTTTTTTGCTTTACCGCTTTTAAATAATGATAAAGGTGTATATACAAATGCAGTGTATGGATTTACGACAATGCTGATGAGGATATTAGAAGAAGAAAAACCTACTCACATGCTTGTTGCATTTGATGCAGGTAAAACTACCTTTCGTCATGAAACCTATAAAGAGTATAAGGGTGGTCGACAAAAAACACCACCTGAGCTTTCAGAACAATTCCCTTTGCTAAAGGAATTACTTGATGCATTTAGCATTCAGCATTATCAATTAGACCAATATGAAGCAGATGATATTATTGGAACACTTTCATCTCAAGCTACAAAAAATAATTGGGACGTAACGGTCATATCAGGAGATAAAGATTTATTACAACTTGTATCCGATCAGGTAACCGTGAGTTTAACTAAAAAAGGGATTAGTGATGTAGAAAGATACACGCCAGTCTATATGGTAGAAAAAATGGAGGTTTCTCCAGAGCAAATAATAGATTTGAAGGCATTAATGGGAGATAACTCTGATAATATACCTGGTGTACCCGGGATTGGACAAAAGACTGCAACTAAATTATTAAAACAATATGAAACACTGGAGAAAGTGTATAACCATATTGATGACATTCCCGGTAAAAAAGTAAAAGAGAATCTAACTACATACAAAGATGATGCATTTATGAGTAAAGAACTGGTTACGATTAAATGTGATTCACCGATAAAGGTGGCTGTTGATGAACTAGTTTATGAAGGATATCAGCAATCAAAGGTGAGTAGTATTTTTAAAGATCTTGGGTTTCAATCCTTATTAAATAAACTGGACGGAGAATCAATCGATGAAGGCAGCGAGAATAATGAATTAGCGGACATAGAACTGACAATTTTAGATGAGGTTAGTGAGCATATTTTTACAGGAAAAGAAGCTTTAGTTGTAGAAATGCTCAGTGATAATTATCATACAGCAGCTATCGAAGGATTTGGGATAGTAAATGAAAATAATGCATATTTCATACCAACAGAGGTTGCCATAAATTCAAAAGCGTTCAAAGACTGGGCAACAGATCATCGTAAAATGAAATATGTATTCGATGCCAAAAAAACATTAGTAGCATTGTTAAGAAATGATATTCATATTAAAGGAATATCATTTGATATGCTTCTAACTTCATACTTACTTAACCCAGCAGAGAATAATCACGACATTCCCGCAATTGGAAACCGGATGGGAAAAACAAATGTTTTATATGATGAAGAAGTTTATGGCAAGGGTGCAAAATTAAAAGTGCCAAAAGAGTCTGATTTAGCAGAGCATGTAGTTAGGAAAACTTCTGTATTGTTATCACTTAAAGATAAAATGGAAGAGCAACTGAGAGAAAATGAGCAGTACGAGCTATGCAAAGAATTAGAAATGCCACTTGCCCTTATCCTAGGTGAAATGGAGAGTTTAGGTGTACGGGTGGATGTTGAACGGATTGAAGAAATGGGAAAGGATCTTAAAGATCGATTAACTAATCTTAAAAAAGAAATTCATGATTTAGCTGGTGAAACGTTCAATTTAAATTCACCAAAACAACTTGGCCCAATTTTGTTTGAAAAGCTGAAGCTGCCTGTGATTAAAAAAACAAAAACAGGTTATTCAACCGCTGCAGATGTATTGGAAAAATTAGAGAATGAACATGATATAATACCAAAGCTTCTTTTGTATAGACAATTAGGTAAACTGCAATCTACCTATATTGAAGGATTATTAAAAGTTGTTAATAATGATACTAATAAAATTCATACCCGCTTTAATCAAGCATTAACGCAAACGGGAAGATTAAGCTCTGTTGATCCCAATCTACAAAACATACCAATACGTTTGGAAGAAGGTAGGAAAATTCGTCAAGCATTTGTACCAGTAAAAAAAGATTGGATAATGTTTGCCGCTGACTATTCACAAATTGAATTACGGGTTTTAGCACATATCGCTAAGGATGAAAAATTAATAGAAGCCTTTAAAAATAATGCGGACATTCATACACAAACAGCGATGGATGTATTTCATGTTGGAAAAGAAGAAGTAACATCCACTATGCGCCGACAGGCAAAGGCTGTAAACTTTGGAATTGTATATGGTATCAGTGATTATGGTCTTTCGCAAAATCTGGGAATTACTCGTAAGGATGCTAAAAAGTTTATTGACCGCTATTTTGAAAGCTACCCTGGCGTTAAAAGTTATATGGAAGAAATTATACAGGAAGCAAAACATAAAGGCTATGTCAGTACAATAATGAAGCGTAGAAGATATTTGCCGGAGATTACGAGCAGAAACTTTAATCTTCGCAGCTTTGCCGAGAGAACAGCCATGAATACACCAATACAAGGAAGTGCTGCAGATATCATTAAAAAAGCTATGATTGATTTGCATGGTAAATTAAAGAAGGAAAAGCTTCGGGCAAGGATGCTATTACAAGTCCATGATGAATTGATCATGGAAGCACCAAAAGAAGAAGTTGAACAATTAAAGGAAATAGTTCCAGCGATGATGGAGAAAACGGTAGATTTAATTGTTCCATTAAAGGTTGACTATGCGTTTGGAGATAGCTGGTTTGATGCCAAATAAGGAGACTAGTAACATGCCGGAATTACCAGAAGTAGAAACAATAAAAAATACGTTAAAGCAATATATTATAAATAAAACGATAAAGGAAGTAGAAGTTCATTGGCCAAATATAATTAAAGAACCAGATGATGTTGACCATTTTAAACTACTACTGACTGATCAAACGATTCTTGATCTAAGCCGAAGAGGGAAATTTTTATTATTTCATTTAAATGATTATGTGATTATATCCCATTTACGTATGGAAGGAAAGTATAGTGTTAATAAAGGGAGTGAACCAGTTAAAAAGCATACCCATGTTATATTCAGATTTACAAATGGTGAAGAACTTCGCTATAATGATGTACGCAAATTTGGCACCATGCATATTTATAATAAGGGAGAAGAATTAGTAAATAAACCGCTAAATAAGCTAGGACCTGATCCGTTTGATAAAGCTTTTACCTTCGACTATTTTTATAAAAAGCTAAAGAAAACAGATCGTGTGATTAAATCAGCCCTTTTAGATCAAACAATTGTAACAGGACTTGGTAATATTTACGTAGATGAAACATTATTTAAAGCTAGTGTCCATCCATTAAAACGGTCAAGTAAACTTACCAAAAAAGAAGTAAAAGAGATACAGGAGCAAGCAATCACCACATTGAGTGAAGCTGTAAAACAGGGTGGAACTACCATCCGATCTTATGTAAATAGCCAGGGAAATATGGGTATGTTTCAGCAGGAACTTTTTGTTTATGGACAGGAAAATAAAGCATGCAAAAAATGCGGAAGTCAAATTATAAAATTAAAAGTCGGCGGTCGAGGTACACATATATGTGGTAGCTGTCAAAAAAACTAAGAGGTGACGTACAATGGCAATGGTTATAGGACTGACTGGCAGTATCGCAAGTGGAAAAAGCACCGTCTCTCTCATGTTCGATGATTTTAATATACCAGTTGTTGATGCAGATAAAATATCTAGAGAAGTTGTGAATCCTGGTGAGCAGGCATATGATCAAATAATTGCACTATTTGGCAAAGAAATTTTGCGAAATGATAGATCACTTGATCGAAAGAAGCTTGGGGCAATTATTTTTGCAGATGATAAGAAAAGGAAAAAGTTAAACAGTATAGTACATCCCGCAGTTAGAGAAAAAATGCTTCAGCAAAGAGATGCTTTTCTTGAGGCAGGAGAAGAATGTGTTGTCCTTGACATTCCATTATTATTTGAGAGTAAACTAACTCGTTTTGTTGATAAGACGATAGTGGTATATGTTGATGCAGCAGTACAGCTGAACCGCCTGATGGAACGTGATGGTTATAACGAAGAAGAGGCTAAACAACGAATTAATTCACAACTATCTGTAAAGGAGAAAGCTGAAATGGCAGATGCAGTAATCGATAATAATGGAACAAAATATGAGTCTTTTCAACAGTTGGAAGATTTGTTGAAAGCATGGAAAGTACTTTGATTAATTAAGGTCTGGATTAAAACGTTAATACGTTAAAATCTAGACCTTTTCTTTATTGTTTTTTTATTGTTAGTACTCTGCCAAAAATTATAACACATCTTTCGCTGAATATGTTATACTAATTAATATAAAAACAAAATGAGTATAACACATATGGGAGGATTACAAATGAATAAAACACGAATTGCTATTAATGGATTTGGTCGAATTGGTCGAATGGTATTCCGACAAGCGGTTAATGATCACAAATTAGAGGTTATTGCAATTAATGCAAGCTATCCTCCAGAAACGCTTGCACATTTAGTTAAATACGATAGTGTACATGGAATTTTTGAAGGTGAAGTAAAACCGCTTACAGATGGTCTTGAAATTAATGGAAAAAAAATCAACCTGGTAAACTCACGTGAACCTGAGAATCTACCATGGAAAAAATATAATATTGATATTGTTATTGAAGCAACCGGTAAATTTAAAACCAAGGAAAGTGCTGGGCAGCATATCAAGGCAGGTGCGAAAAAAGTAGTTATAACAGCACCAGGAAAACAGATTGATAATACAATTGTTATGGGAGTGAATGAAAAAACATATCATCCAGATCGGGATGATGTTATTTCGAATGCTTCCTGCACAACGAATTGCTTAGCACCTGTCGTAAAGGTATTAGATGATAATTTCAATATTATTAATGGATTGATGACAACTGTGCATGCTTTTACAAATGATCAAAGGAATCTGGATAATCCACATAAGGATCTTAGACGAGCAAGGGGATGCACCCAGTCCATTATCCCAACATCTACCGGGGCTGCAAAGACTTTAGGGGATGTTTTACCACATTTAAATGGTAAATTACACGGTATGGCACTAAGGGTTCCTACACCAAATGTTTCTTTGGTGGATTTGGTAGTTGATGTGGAAAAATCAGTAACGATTGAGGAAATTAACCAAGCTTTTAAAAATGCAACAGAGAATGAGATGAAAGGTATTATAAAATATAGTGAGGAACCACTTGTATCGATTGACTATACCTCAACAGAATACTCAAGCATTATTGATGGGTTATCAACCATTGTCATGGAAAATAATAAAATTAAAGTAATTGCTTGGTATGACAATGAGTGGGGCTATTCAAAAAGAGTACTAGATTTATCAAAATATGTTGGAAGTTACTTGCATCAGCAACAAGTAAAAATTTCATAATTTAGTAAAAGCACTTATTTACCGTCTGCCCAATGTGATCGGAAATAGGTGCTTTTAATTTTACATGCTACCCACTCTTTATTTTTTCATAGAGGATTTACTCGAAACATGTTAAAATATAATTATTATACATAAATAAATAGTTCGGGGTGTAGAGATATGTCGTTGCGCAATACTATTTCAAAGTATTTAAATAATCATTCGGAATCCAGAGAAGAGCACTGGGATCCATCACTTCAAACACATTATTATAAAACAACAAAAGACAAAGGGATGCAGATGCTCGAGAATTATTTTAGAAGTTCTCAAACGTACGACATTAATTCCATTTCAAACGAACATGGAGAGATTAGTGTAAATGTTAAAAAAGGAAAGAAAGCATTTATTGTTGCCACAGTGATTATGGTAAGACCATATCAAACTGCCATTGATTTCTCTGTAACAACAGAATCTGTACTTCCATTTGATTTTGGTTACAGTTTTAAATTAATTCAGAAGTTATATGCGCAAACTAATAAAGAATTGTCACTAATTGAGAAAACAAAAATACATCGATAAAAACGATGGATGGGGATGAACTTAGGTGAGATGTTCAAATTGCCACAATAAAAGTACTAAAGTCCTTGATTCACGTCCAATTGAAGAAGGACGATCTATTCGCAGAAGAAGAGAATGTGAACAATGCGGATTTCGTTTTACCACATTTGAACGGATTGAGGAAATACCTTTAATAGTTGTAAAAAAAGATGGAGCAAGACAGGAATTCAGTCGGGAAAAACTGATTCGCGGATTAATTAAGGCATGTGAAAAACGACCAGTTCCACTTGAGAAAATTGAAGCAATAGCCTACGATGTGGAAAAAGAACTCCGTAATCTTGGTCCATCAGAAATTGACAGTAATGAAATAGGTGAAATGGTAATGGACAGGCTCTCCGATGTAGATGAAGTTGCCTACGTTCGATTTGCATCCGTTTATCGCCAATTTAAAGATATAACTGTTTTTCTTGATGAACTCAGGGATTTAATTAATACAGATAAAAAGAAATAAGTACCAGAGTTGATGAAAGGGTTAGATGAAATGAAATATATAGGAAAAATCTTGCCTATTGAGGGATATTATGTGTTATTAAAAGAATATTTACCAATAGATTACGCAAAATCTTTAACCCATTTATACCAGCCGCTGATTGGTATTCAAGCAGTTGTATTATACCAGACGCTTTTGCACGAAATGGAGCTGCAGCATGACAAAACACCACAAACTCACCATACATTAATGAATTATTTAAATTTACCATTGGATGAAATATATAAAGCTAGGTTAAAGCTTGAAGGTATCGGTTTACTAAAGACATATGAAAAAAAATCAGCTGTCAATAACTTTTATATTTATGAGCTGCAAAGCCCTTTTGCACCCAAAAATTTCTTCAAGGATGCCATGCTAACGCAGCTTCTATATCATCATATAGGTGATAATAAATTTTTAGCATTAAAAAATCACTATTATAATGAGTCAACTGAGCAGCATGGGAAAAATATAACCGCATCTTTTACGGATGTATTTCAAACAATTACCCCGTCAGTAGAGAATCATGAACCCAATATTGTTCCTGAAACAAAGGCACTTAAAGAAAACGGGATTGACTTTTCATGGATTGAACAGATGTTGAAGCAGCGCATGATTCCAGTGCAAAGGATATTAACAAATACTAATCGTAAATTAATATCACAAATGATGATTTTATATGATTTAGCATCCTATGAAATTGAAAAGTCAATACTATGGGCATTGACAGAAGATAATATTTTGAATACGGATGAATTTAAAACAGCTTGTCATGATTTATTTAAATCAAAGCATAATGATGCAACTATAAAATTATCTAATAAAATTGTGATGCCGAAAGACTATAAACCAACAACAAAGGAAGAACAGCTTATTTTTGAATTGGAAACAATTTCGCCAAAGCAATTATTAGAGGATTTATCAAGTGGAAATCAAGCTTCTGCACAAGATATGAAAGTTATTCAGGAGGTGATGGTATCTCAAGGGTTACCATCTCCGGTCATGAATGTGTTGATCCATTATGTCTTATTACAATCTAATATGAAGCTTTCCAGAGCTTATTTAGAGAAGATAGCGAGTCATTGGTCCAGAGCGAATTTAAAATCAGCAAAAGAAGCAATGGCATTTGCTAAAAAGGAAAAAGAAAAGTATCAAAAAGGAGCAAACGTTAAATCTAATTATCGAAAAACGGGTACGAAAGAAATTGTTCCTGACTGGTTTAAAGAACGAAAACAAAAACAACAAAAACCTACAGAGAAATCCGGAAATAGAGATAACACAAACGAACAGGAAGAAATTGCTGCATTATTACGTCAGTATTCTAGCAAAAAATAAATAACTATAAGGATGTTCAAAAAGAAGATTAAAAAGGATCGAGACCGGCTAAAGTCACAGACATCCTATCTTTTAGGCCTATGTGCTGTGGTTGAAGTTCTCGGTCAGTGTGGTTACGAGCACGAGGAAGCATCACTGGATAGTATCGTACGCAAAAGAGTTTTTTTTGTTTTCAAAGAAGCGTTCGTACTTGTAGATGATCCCCAATGACCCCATTTTTATCGGCCTTTTTAAACAACCGCTATTAGCTGGGGGTGAAAGAATGGAACCAGTCCAATCAACTTTAAAAAAATGGATGCATAAAAATGGTGATTTCCAGAAAAACTATAATAAAATAAAAGATGATGTTTTGAATGATCCGGAAGTTAAAGAATTTTTATCACTTCATCCGAATATCACACAAAGAGAAATCGATAAAAACTTGATTAAATTATATGAATATAAAACGCAGTCCAAGCAATGTGACCGATGTTCTTCATTCGAGAACTGTAAAAATATGCTACAAGGCTATTCACCTATTTTACATGTAGTAAATAATGAAATTCATCTATCTTATGAAAAATGCCATACTAAGATAGCAGATGAAAAACAAAAACAGCAGGAAAAGTTAATTAAAAGCTTATTTATGCCAAAAGAGATTTTGAATGCAACCATTGATGATCTTATCCATGATGATGCAGATCGAAATACTGCTATACGTGAATTAATACAATTCATCGGGAAGGCAGAAAAAGGGATTCCAAGAAAGGGAATCTATTTTTACGGTCCTTTTGGTGTTGGAAAGACTTATTTTTTAGGGGCACTTGCTAATAAATTGAAAGAGTTTAATATTTCGTCAACACTAATTTATATGCCTGAATTTGTACGGGAAATTAAAGCATCACTCAAAGATGACTCTATTAATGAAAAAATAGACTATTTTAAGAAGGCTGATGTATTAATGCTGGATGACATTGGCGCTGAATTACAGTCTGCCTGGTTCCGTGATGAAATTCTAGGATCTATTCTTCAATATCGAATGATGGAAGGATTACCAGTGTTCTTTACATCCAATTATGATATGGAACAATTGGAGAGTCAGTTGGCAACTACTCGTACAGGGGTAGAAACTGTAAAAGCAGGGCGAATTATTGAACGAATCAAACAGGTAAGTAAAGACGTTCCAATATTTGGTGAAAACCGAAGACAATAATAGATAGAATAAAAGCTATCATGAAAGATCCACTACTTTCATGGTAGTTTTTTTAAAATAACTAGTTTCCCTGGTTTATACATTTTTTATCCCATACATCCATATAATGTAACAGTTTGGTCTTGGATGAGGGTGATGTTTATTGCTGGAGGTATATTTTGAATCGGATAAAGAAGTAATCCGTTTTTGTGAACAGGTCTTTCGTTATAATAAAAAAATTGAATTGCATTGGAAAACTAATGAAGATTGGGGGAATCATTTACAATTTGAGGAATTTATCCAAACAAATGAGCTTGTGGAAACAATAGCTAAATCAATGGTTGACGTTTTTATTACACATCGATTGGGAAGTATGATTAGAAATATTATCGAAGAATTTTATTATTATACCAATCGTGATGAGATGGAAAGGATTTTGGAATTAACACAATGGATTCTAAGGGGGGAAGATGGGGACAGCCTACAAGTGCGAAATAATAAAGATCCAAGTCAATTACTGCATTCTCTGTTTATTTCGAATATAAAAAATACAACAGCAATTCATTTTGATTCGATTGTAAAATTTCGTCTGAAGGCTTTTAAGAACCAGCTTATCCATTACGTTGGTTTGGCTATTGATGAATTCAAGCGGGAAGAGGATCATCAAGAGTTTGTCAATATGCTACGTGAATATATTTCTAAAAAAGAACCAAGCTTTAAAACGATTCATATATTGCAGGGGCATACATTTACTTTTTTTAAGCAAAATGGAAAAAGATTTACGAAAATGGAATTACGTATGCTTATGCAAAAAGAACCACTGTATATTGTCGGGTTGGATGAAGATGAATGGAATTTGGCTCCTTTGGTTGCAATGGCACCAAATAAAATAAAAATATATGGGGATCATCCGTCAGAACCAAAAACATTGACGGTCATTAATGTCTTTCAGGAAAAAGTTGATTTCGAACCATTTAGCAAATTTCCATTTCCGTACTATATTAAAAATGAATATAAATAAACTTGATTTTATCATAAACAGAGGCTATAATACAGTTTATATAATATATTACTTAAGTGATAATGGTGTTTAAAAGGAGGATAAAAAGGATCGAGAAGTTCGAGGCGGCTTAGCTTTGAGTATTGGAACGTATGTAATTAATATGTGAGAAACAAAAAGCAAGCCAACAAAGAAATTCGAAGTGTTATTTTTACCGGACTTTTGAACAACCTCTTAAAGGTAAGGATAAGGACATGATTAAATTGATATGGTATAGTTAGAGAAGGAAGTCCATGGCTGAAAGCTTCCCCTATACATTCAACTAATTACCACCTTTGAACCCTGCTATTGAACTAATTAGTAAATAGTGGCGTATCATCTGCGTTAAAGATTAATAAAGCCGCAGGATCTTAGTCCTCGCGGGAATCAGGGTGGAACCACGATGCAACAAACGCTCGTCCCTTTGCAGGTAATGCAGAGGGATGGGCTTTTTTTAATTTAGTTAAGGAGTGATTGTAATGGCAGAAGAAATCGCAATTCAATTCCCGGATGGGGCAGTAAAGCAATTCCCTACAGGTACAACAGGAGAAGAAATAGCAGGTTCTATTTCTTCGGGATTAAAGAAACAAGCGTTAGCTATTAAGTTAGATGGGAAACTAATCGATTTAAGACGTGAACTGACAAATGGTGGAGAGATTGAAATCATTACGTATAAAAATCAGGAAGGTATTGAAATTATGCGTCACTCTACTGCGCATTTAATGGCACAGGCAATAAAACGTCTTTATAGCGATGTGAAATTTGGCGTTGGTCCAGTCATTGAGGAGGGCTTCTATTATGACATAGAAATGGAACAATCGCTAACTCCTGAAGACCTTCCGAAAATAGAAAAAGAAATGAAACGAATAGTTGATGAGGCGCTTGAAATAAAACGGATTGAAGTTTCCAGAGAGAAAGCAAAAGAAAAGTTCCGTGAAATTGGTGATGATCTTAAATTAGAATTGATTGATGCCATTCCAGAGGATGAGGTGGTAACACTTTATCAGCAGGGTGATTTTTTTGATCTATGCAGAGGGATTCATGTACCATCTACGAATAAAATAAAAGCATTTAAACTATTAAGTATATCTGGTGCGTACTGGCGCGGAGATAGTAATAATCAACAATTGCAACGTATTTATGGTACAGCATTTGAAAAAGCATCACACGTTGAAGACTATCTGAAGCTTTTGGCAGAACGCAAAGAACGTGATCATCGTAAGCTCGGAAAGGAACTGGATATCTTTACAATAAATCAAAAAGTTGGACAAGGTCTACCACTCTGGTTGCCAAAGGGTGCGACAATCAGGCGTCAGATTGAACGTTATATTGTAGATATCGAAGAACGCCTTGGTTATGATCATGTATATACACCTGTATTGGCAAATGTGGATCTATACAAAACAAGCGGTCACTGGGAGCATTACCAGGATGATATGTTTCCAACCATGCAAATGGATAATGAGGAGCTTGTTTTGCGTCCAATGAACTGTCCGCACCACATGATGGTATTTAAAAATCAATTATGGAGCTATCGTAGTTTGCCGGTTCGTATTGCCGAGCTCGGAACAATGCATCGTTATGAAATGAGTGGTGCACTTGCAGGACTCCAGCGTGTGCGTGCAATGACATTGAATGACGCTCATATCTTTGCTCGTCCAGATCAATTAAAAGATGAATTCATTCGAGTTGTTGAGCTTGTGCAAAAAGTATATAGGGACTTCGGTATAAGCGATTACTATTTCCGCCTTTCTTATCGTGATCCTGATGATAAAGAAAAATACATTGATAATGATGAAATGTGGGAAAAGGCGCAAAACCTGCTAAAGGAAACGATGGAAGAGATGGAAGTAGACTATGTAGAAGCAGAAGGGGAAGCAGCATTCTATGGCCCTAAGCTTGATGTGCAAGTGAAAACAGCATTGGGCAAAGATGAAACATTGTCTACAGTTCAGATTGATTATCAACTGCCAGAGCGTTTCGATTTAACTTATATTGGTGAGGATGGCAAGGAACACCGTCCAGTTGTTATTCACCGCGGTGTTGTTTCAACAATGGAACGTTTTGTTGCATTTCTTATTGAAGAATATAAGGGAGCATTTCCAACATGGCTGGCTCCAGTTCAAGTCAGAGTAATTCCTGTCTCCCCACAAGTACATTTAGATTATGCAAAAAAGGTTGCTGATAAATTAAAATTACAAGGTGTACGGGTTACAGTTGATGAGCGTGATGAAAAAATTGGTTATAAAATACGAGAAGCACAAACTCAAAAAATACCATTTGCATTAGTCCTCGGTGATAACGAAGTAGAAGCAGATGCAGTTAATGTTCGACGTTATGGGGAAAAACAGTCCGACACGATGAACTATGATGATTTTGCAGCTTTAATAAATAATGAAATAAAGGAAAAGGCATTACGTAATTAACTATATTGGCTTGGCATATACCCGGCCATCTTTTGTCTTGAATGAAAAATGTTGTAGTCAAAAGCACATGATAAAAAAATTATTTGACAGGAATAGTTATTCATGTTATTCTATAAAAGTTGAATTAAAACTAAATGATCTGAGACAAGTAGAAGCACCCGCTTCTCACCTGATTGACGCTTCTAAGCTGTCGACTGGTTTTAGAACTCTTTTAAGTAAACTATTTGGAGATGTGTGGGTGCATAATTGTACCCACACTTTTTTAATGCATAGAAACTCACTTGTCAATGAAGGATCAGTAACACTTATAATAATTTGGAGGTGGCTGGCAATTAGCAAAGATATGAATGTCAATGAAAAGATTCGTGCTAGAGAAGTACGTCTTATCGACTCAAATGGTGATCAGCTTGGTGTAAAATCACGTCAAGAAGCACTGGATATTGCGCAAACTAGGAACTTGGATTTAGTATTAGTTGCACCAAATGCAAAACCACCAGTATGTCGTATCATGGACTTCGGTAAGTATCGTTTTGAGCAGCAAAAGAAGGACAAAGAAGCTCGTAAAAAACAAAAAGTTATTAATATAAAAGAAGTTCGTTTTACTCCAGGAATTGGCGATCATGATTATGAAACAAAATTAAAGAATGCTAGAAAGTTCCTTGAAAAAGGTGATAAAGTAAAAGCAGCGGTTCGTTTTCGCGGACGTGCTATTACACACAAAGAGCTTGGACGTGAGGTATTAGACCGTATGGCTGAAGATGTAAAAGATGTCGCAACGGTTGAAACCAAGCCTAAAATGGAAGGTCGTAATATGTTTATGATGCTTGCTCCTATTAATGAAAAATAATTATGCATGCTTATAATAGGGTGATCAATGTCGTGAACTTTTAAACAAACATCACAAGGAGGAAATTATTATGCCTAAAATGAAAACCCATAAAGGTTCTCAAAAACGTTTTAAAAGGACAGGTTCTGGAAAATTGAAACGCTCACATGCGTATACAAGTCATATGTTTGCAAATAAATCGCAAAAACAAAAACGCAAACTTCGGAAAAGTACAATTGTATCAGCAGGAGATTACAAACGAATTAAAGCAATGATACCTAATAAATAATAGGAAGCTCTAATCTAAAAGAACGTGTTCAAGAGGGAGGATAAAAAGGAGCGGAGAAACAAGCTAACTAGAACCATCGATGTATCATTTTTACCGTACCTTTTGAACTACCACTAATTAAAAATGATTTTGATTGTAATATAGGAGGGAATTAAAATGCCACGTGTAAAAGGTGGAACAGTAACACGCAAACGTCGTAAACGCGTCCTTAAACTAGCAAAAGGTTATTATGGTTCGAAAAGAACATTATTTAAAACAGCAAAACAACAAGTAATGAAATCAGGTCAATATGCATATCGTGACCGCAGACAGAAAAAACGTGATTTCCGCAAACTTTGGATCACTCGTATTAATGCTGCAGCTCGTTTGAATAATCTTTCATATAGCAAACTAATGCATGGATTAAAAGTTGCAGGGATTGAAGTTAATCGTAAAATGCTGTCGGATCTTGCTATTAATGATGAAAAAGCATTTGCTCAATTAGCTGATAAAGCAAAAGACGCTTTAAAATAAATTTTCGAAATGAAGGATCAAATCCGTATGTTTGTACTTGGATTTGATCTTTTTCCTTATTTAAATAAAATAGAGGAAGTGAAGTAATGGGTGAAATAAATACTATGTTAACTTACTTAGCAGGTGTTAATATGATTACTTTTTTGTTGATGGGAGCAGACAAACAAAAAGCAAAAAAACATCAATATCGTATACCTGAGAGAACCTTTTGGCTGCTTTCACTCATTGGTGGGGCAGTTGGCTCGTTCATTGGAATGAAAGCTTTCCGACATAAAACAAAACATCGTTCATTTACTGTTGGGATGCCGTTACTTATTATTTTAAATGCAGTTATCTTTATATTCATTTTCCCTTCCATGTCATAAAGGCTCGTCTCTTGTCATATACATGTACTAGGAGACTTCAGTTTCATATGACACACATTGATATTATATAAAGGGGGAATGTTATGGAGATCTTCGGGAATTATGTAATGGCTTTTATTGAAACAGGTGGACTTTTTGCCCCAATCCTGTTCATTAGTTTTCATTTACTCCGGCCATTATTTTTTCTTCCTGTCGTTTTCATCTGTATTTCAGGAGGGATTTTGTTTGGTCCTGTTGCTGGAACGGTCTATTCTCTTATAGGTATTACGTTGTCCAGTATCATTTTTTATTTTATTATAAAATGGATGCCAAAAACATTTAAAAAGCTTGTAAAAGTAAAACAAAAAATGATCGGTAAACATTCGGAATTAACGACACCACAAATTACCTTACTTCGCTTGGTACCATTTATTCACTTTCATTTATTATCACTGTGTTTAATTGAAATCTCCGGAAGCTTTAAGGATTATACGAAATCATCTTTATTATCCAATATTCCTTTAGCATTTGTTTACACTTCTATCGGTGGATGGATTTCCAAGTTAACCCCATTATATATCTTCTTATTTTTAATTGTATTACTACTATTCATTTATGTATTAAGACGAAAGGAAATGATTATAAAATGGCAAGATTTCTTCCAGGTAAGCACATAAATAAAAAGACACTTATCTGACCTCCTGCCAGATGAGTGTCTTTATTCTATGGTGGTAAGTAATAATTGATTTATCGGATGCTTCCATTCGATTTTTGCATGTGGATAACGTAAAAGAATTTCATTTTCGAGAAAATATAAGTCATCACGTGTAAGTCCACGTAATTCCAAGGAATTGTTAACCACAACATGGATATCGACAACTTCAAAGGAATCCTCTGTTGTCCCTACATATTTTTCTCCTTGAAACAAGCAGCCTTTATAAACAAATTGGACATTTTTCTTATTATTATCTGGTTCATCTAAAAAATAAAATTCGTTTGTTTCTTTCGCAATACGGAGTCGTCTCTCTGGATTGCGATAATACTGAATCCAAGTATAGACGAGGAGAGCTAGTGCAATAAGAATAAGTATACGAAATAATAATACAATCATAACCAACCGTCTCCCTGTTAATTATTGTCTTCTCTTCTTGTACGTTTTACCCAATAACTAGGTTTCACTATTTTTCTATAAAAATTATTAAAATGATAAATAGGCTACTAAAATGTTGTACGTTTTCGCTTTTGTTTTTTAATGGTACAATCATAAAAAGGGCTATTTTTATAAGGACTGAAGCTGTGCTGCTAAAAAGCAATGATCCGCAGTGGAAAACAATTTAGTGTACGTTGAAGTTGCTGTTTTTTATGGCGAAACTACCCTTTGTGGTGGGACGATCGTCGGCGGTCACAACAATCTTTTAGAAAGTAATTTTTTAAAAAAGAGAAAAGAGGGAAAATAATTGAACTGGGATAAACTTTTTTTGATGCAGAAAGAATTAGATAAATACATTGAGTCGAATCATAATTTGGGAAATAGGGATATTTTTCAGGAGAAATATTTGGCATTATTAGTTGAACTTGGAGAGCTGGCTAATGAAACAAGATGTTTTAAATTTTGGAGTAAAAAACCACGAAATGAAAAAAATATCATTCTGGAGGAATATGTTGATGGGCTCCACTTCATTTTATCTCTTGGAATTGAGAAAGGTTATAAATATGATACCAAACCTCTAAATCTAGTTGCATTTACTGAAACAGAACAGTTTAATATTGTATTTGAGGCATGTACTATTTTCAAGCAAAATCCAACAAAATTAAATTTTGAAAAAGTGTTCAAAAATTTCCTCCAGCTTGGGTGTCTTCTTGGCTTTAGCGAATCAGATATTCAACAGGCATACTTGAAAAAAAATGAAATTAATTATGAGAGACAGAATCAAGGCTATTAAAACAACTTTAACTATTTTGTTATTTTAATGAAAACAGTTATAATTGTGTTATTAAAAAAGGAGGATTTGAATACATATGCCTAAACTTGAAGAGACATTGACAATGCTAAAAGATCTAACAGACGCAAAAGGTATTCCCGGAAATGAAAAAGAACCAAGGGATGTAATGGAAAAATATATTACACCATATGCTGATGAAGTATTTACAGATAATCTTGGGAGCCTGATAGCTAAGAAAATAGGTAAAGAAGTTGGACCTAAAATTATGGTGGCCGGGCACTTGGATGAAGTTGGTTTTATGGTAACCCGTATTGATGATAAAGGATTTGTCTACTTCCAGACAGTTGGCGGCTGGTGGAGCCAAGTTATGCTTGCACAACGTGTAACGATCATGGGAGAAAAGGGGGATGTGACTGGTGTTATTGGTTCAAAACCACCCCATATTCTTTCAGCAGAAGCACGTAAGAAGCCAATAGATATAAAAGATATGTTTATTGATATCGGCGCAGCAAGCAAAGAGGAAGCCTTGGATTTCGGTGTGAAACCTGGTAATTCTATCGTCCCTTACTTTGAATTTACGCAACTCAAAAATGAGAAAATGCTGTTGGCAAAGGCATGGGATAATAGAATCGGCTGCGCTATTGCAATTGAAGTATTAAAGCAGCTAAAAGATGTTGACCATCCAAATATCGTGTATGGTGTGGGAACCATTCAGGAAGAAGTTGGCTTGCGCGGCGCAAAAACTGCTGCAAATAAAATTGAACCGGATATTGGCTTTGGGGTGGATGTAGGTATCGCAGGAGACACTCCAGGCATTTCAGATCAGGAAGCTGATAGTAAATTAGGAAAAGGACCACAAATAATTTTATATGATGCATCAATGGTTTCACATAAAGGCGTGCGTGACTTCATTGTAAGGACTGCTGATGAAAACAACATTCCTTATCAATATACATCAATTGCTGGTGGAGGAACAGACTCCGGTTCCATCCATCTGACAGCAAATGGAGTACCATCATTATCAATTACAATCGCATCACGCTACATTCATTCCCATGCAGCAATACTACACCGTGATGATTTTGAAAATGCGGTTAAGTTAATTGTAGAAGCAATTAAAAAACTGGATCGTGAAAAAGTAAATGAAATTGTTTTTGGATAAATGAAAAAGATCAGTGGCTCTGCTGCTGATCTTTTTTAATACTTTTTTATTGACGATAAAAAATATCAATGATACATTTATACTTAATTAAACATATTTTAATTAAAGGTATATTCTAGAAATAAGTGAACAATAAGGTATACAGGAGGAATATATAATGAACGAATTAAAAGGAATACACCACGTAACTGCAATTACAAGCAGTGCGGAAAAGAACTATGAGTTTTTCACATATGTTTTGGGTATGCGTTTAGTGAAGAAAACAGTGAATCAGGATGATATTCAAACGTACCATTTATTTTTTGCCGATGATACAGGAAGCCCGGGAACAGATATGACTTTCTTCGATTTCCCTGGTATCCCTAAAGGCGTACATGGTACAAATGAAATTTCTAAAACCTCGTTTCGTGTACCAAGTGATGCGGCAATTGAATATTGGGTAAAGCGGTTTGACCGTTTGGAAGTGAAACACACTGGTAAAAAGGAGCAGTTTGGCAAGATAACAATTTCTTTTGTGGATTTCGATGATCAGCATTATCAATTGATTTCAGATGAAAATAATAAAGGGGTAGCTGCAGGCACACCATGGCAGGAAGGTCCTGTTCCTTTAGAGTATGCAATCACTGGGTTAGGGCCAATTTTTGTTCGAATTGCTAACTTTGATTACTTTAAAGAAATGCTGGAGAAAGTTTTGTTATTTAATGAGATAGCTAATGAAGGTGATTTTCATCTATTTGAAGTTGGAAAAGGGGGAAATGGTGCTCAAGTAATTGTAGAGTTCAATCCAGATCTTCCGTTGGCAAGGCAGGGATTTGGTACAGTCCATCATACAGCATTCCGAGTCGAGGATCGTTCAGTATTAGAAGAATGGGATAATCATATGCGTCGCTTTGGTTTCCAAACATCAGGCTTTGTGGAACGTCATTTCTTTGGTTCTTTATATTCTAATGTTGCACCACAAATCTTATTTGAATTTGCAACAGATGGGCCAGGATTTATGGGGGACGAATCTTATGAAACATTAGGAGAAAAATTATCGCTGCCTCCGTTTTTAGAGCCAAAACGTGAAGAAATCGAAAAAATGGTTCGTCCAATTGATACAGTAAGAAGTACGAAAGAATTTAAGAAGGAGTAGGGTGAGATCAAAAGTATTTAAATAGAATTAACTCTTTCAAGGCAGGTACAATTCTATCTAGGATTGTATCTGCTTATGTTTATAAGTATTAGAGAACTCATTTCACTTATATAATTGTATTAAGAATGTTAAATCATCTGAAAAATTAGTGCGAATTTACCTTTAATTTTTAGTAAAATAGGATCATTTTGTTATCAATGATGTAACTATACCCCCTATTAATCGTCTACTGAAATAAAAGGGGGAGATTTCATGAAGTTTCGTTTTCTTCTAATATTATTTATTATAGTTGCTTCTTTTTTTCCGGGGAAGCTATTTGCTACATCCTGGGCATATCCGTTTGTAGTTTGGGATGAATATATTTATGTAGTGGGTAATGAGTATGTCCAGGAAATTGGCAGCGAAATTGGAGAAGTCAAAAAGTATTCAGATATGGAGCAGTATGCTGGTAACTTCTCAAATACGTATAGGGAAGGTACTAAATATTACTCAATCAGAGGAATAAGTACAGATGAAGCGATTGCAGTACAAGAAAACGATGGCAAGTATAAAAAAGCGGTCAGAGAGGCAGAGTATACGTTTGGAAAAGAAACAAGTCATTTCTCAGGCTTAGCTGCTATCTTTTTAATTCCAATTCTAATCATCACAGCTCTCAGTATTTACTTTCCTAAGAATAAGCGGAATTTGTAATATTTGAAAGTAGAGTTGAGTTGAAGCTACTAATGTGAACAGAACTTCAACTATTGCTGAAGTTCCTTTTATCAAATGGTTTTCTTATACTAAATAAGAAGCCATTACTTTCTTCACATAATTTTGTGTTTCTTTAAATGGTGGGATTCCCTGATATCTATCCACATTTCCGGGTCCGGCATTATATGCGGCGAGTGCTAATTCAATATTTCCATTGTAACGGCTCAGCATTTGGCTCAAATACTTGGTTCCGCCATTAATATTTTGCTTCGAATCAAATGGGTTTGTAACTCCAAGACCTTTGGCTGTTGCCGGCATTAATTGCATTAACCCCATAGCACCGGCACTGCTTCTGGCATTTACATTATAATTCGATTCTGTTTGAATTACAGAATGGATGAGCTTTTCACTAATGCCATATTTACTCGCAGCTTCACTTATGTATGTGTCATATTGAGTTGCTCCTGCAACACTTTCTATGGCATTTGAAGGAGTAAGTGCTGCTATGTATGTGGCAGTAAAGTCATCTCTGCCTGGCTGTACATTTGCATGATTAAGTGCAGAAGCATTATTTATTTTTTCTTGAAGTAATTGTCTAAATACTAAATCAACCATTGGGGAATGGTTTTTGCGTGTATTATTATTGGATGCCATTATCGCCATTGCCTGGTATTGAATCATTTGCTGCAAATCCCTTATCTCCATCTGAAATCCCCCTTAGTCGTATATACTTATAGTACTTAGAGAAGCTGAATAAAGCAATAAAATTATGCTGTATTCTAATAGATTAGGTCTGAAGTGGTTATTCGTCCCACAGATAGATTTATTGTTTTTGCTGAAAAGATATAAAAGTCAACGTAAAATCAAAAGTAATAGGTCCGCTACGATTTGTAGCGGAAAACAACTTAGCATAATGTCGTCTTATTAATCTACTTTGAAGATAAAAAAGCAATAGTATTGTGGTGGGATGAGTTCCGAAACCTACGGAAAAAAGCTTACAATTAAAAAGAAATTATTTCTTTTCCCGAATTTATTAATATATTTTTATAAAAGGGATCCTCGCCAATGCAAATCACACGATCACATAGGCTGATGATTTCATCCATATCATGGGAGGTATAAACGATTGATTTTTTTTTGTTTAGGGCCTGGTTCTTTAAATAGCTGCCAATTTCTTTTCGGGATTTCAGGTCAATTCCAACCGTAGGCTCGTCCAGCAATAGAAGCTTTGGGTCATGGATTAGGCTGATAGCCAGATTCAGTTTACGTTTCATTCCACCGGACAAAATTTTCGTTGGTTCTTTCCATTTATCAAGTTCCATGTTCAAACACAGCTGCTTTAATTCTTTTATACTCTTTTTTTTCCAGGATAATTTTTCAAAGAAAATCATGTTTTCTGCCACCGTAAATTCATCCCATATTGCGATATCCTGTGGAACAAAGCCAATTTGTTTTCGGATAACCTTTTTGTTCTTGTCATAGGACATGTTATTTAAGGTAATAACACCATCTGTGGGCTTTTGGATGGTTGCCAGGATATGTAATAGTGTGGATTTTCCTGCACCGTTTTCACCAACAAGCCCAATGATTTCTCCTTGTTGAACAGAGAAGGAGATGGATGACAGGATTGATTTTCTCCCATAGTTTTTTGATAAATTATTTATGTTAAGCACCGGATTTCTCCTTTCTTACATGCCATAAACCAATGATGAAACTAAATATAATTAACCAAGTAACACTTATTTTATTCGATAGAAAAGCAGCAAGTGGATTTAAGTATTCCAGCCATTGATACTTTTGAACAACACCATCGATTGGTAAAATAGCGCCACTGGTAATGGCGATTAATAATGTAATAACAAAAGAAATGCTGTAAAACAAATAAACATTTTTAAAGCATAATGCCAATAGAAAAGCACCTGCATTTAACATCAAACGATAAGAAAGAATTACGCCAAGCGAGTGCAGGTTGAATGGTTCCTTTAAAAACAGAAAGAAAGCACCTGCTGCGATCAGATCAAAGATAAATAATAATATTGTATAGAATAATACGTTTATTACTATATAATTTTTGAAAGCAATCCGGATAAATGCAAATCTTGGAGCAAGGCTCGGTCTGTTTTCCTTAATGCACCAATCAAATAAGAGAAGGGTACTTAAAATACTAAAGACGACCCATAGTCTCCACGGTTTCCATATTGTAATTGGGTTTTCATCATTTTCCTGTCCTGCATCAGCAAAAGTAAATGTCGTTTGAAGCAGATTTTCTTCTGCCTCAACTTCTTTGCTTTTAGCCACTACTTCTTCCCAGGACCATTGCTGGCTTGACCCCGTGCTGTCACTTAGATTCTTAACTGTATAGGCTGCTTTTGATCTTCCTGTATCCTGCTGGACATAGGAGATAATCATTTCCGATACAGGTGTAAATGCAAATGACAAATCAGATTGATAGCTGGATATTAGGCGATTTCTACTGCCTTTTCGAACTTGTTCATCATAGCCTGCCTTAATCACAAAAGCACTATCCAGTTTATGCTGTTCTATTTTTAGAAGCGCATCTTCTTTCGTCGTTTCATAGACTCTTATAAATGGTGTTTGTTTAATAGAAGCCACCAGATCTTTAGCGAGTGGTGTGTTTTCTTCCAAAACAATACCGACCGGAACCTTACTGTCATCCTGAATTGCACTGGTTATATTAATAACTAAGATTGTTGTAACCATAGGAAAAAGCAGCCAAAAAAGTAATGAGAAAATTTGCTTCTTCCAATGAATAAGGCGTGTTTTTAGTGTGTTAATCATTCCTGAACACGCTCCTTCCAAATTGAAATCCCATAGAGTAGGAATAATCCTGCTATACTCATGATTAATAAGGGATATAAATCTGCATATAAGCGATCATTAAGTAAAATTTCCTGTAACCAGCTTAAAGCCTCAAATGAAAAGAAATATGGTAAAATCTGCTGAAATTGTACAGGAAGATATATAGTAGGTATGATAGCACCACTAACGAACAAAAATAATCCAGTGAGGAAAGATTGTCCAAGCAGCCGAAATTTCTGTGATGGAATAATAACCTCTATAATTGCCAAAATTGTGAGGAATAGGATGCTATATAATAATAAGAGAAAAGATATTCTTATATAATCCTCTAAAATCATATTCCATTCCAGCAAATGTTTTAGTATAGCAAAGAAGCTAGCAGAAAATAACATAGTAACCAGAAGGGAAACAATCATTCTTGCCGTGATTTGCAGTCGATCAGTAATTCCGTAAAGCTTCATTCGCTGCTTCATGCGAATCGTGTTTTCTTTACAAAGAAAATTATATATAGCTAAAAGCCAGATTGTTAGAATAATGAACCAACTGGCTAATCCATAGTAATGAATCGGGGACGCAGTTGCATTATTTGTTATTTCCTGTTCATTTATTATTTTATCCTTACCTATCGTATAAAATAAAAACTCTTTAAACTGTTCAAATAATAGATTATTTCGTATATCATCATCGATATTGAGCTCTTTTGCATAGTAATTAATTGTTAATATATTTGCCTGTGAGGCACTAATATGTCGTGTTATGCTTTCAATCAGTTCTTTCACTAGGTAACTTTCAGTTGATCTGTTTGGGTTTGCAACAATTGGAAGTTCAACAGGTTCTCCTTGATATAAATTGTTTGTAAAGTTATTCGGAAAGATTATATATGAGGTTAACTCATCTTTATTAATGGCATTACTGGCTTCAGCTTCTGACAATTTATCTATTTGAATGAATGAACCGAGCTCAGTTGATTGAGCAATCAGTTCCACTACCAATTGTGTTTCTGCTGATTGATCGTTATTCACTAAGCCAACATGAATTGGATCACTATCAGCAGGTGTGATGAAGGTGATTATTAGGCCGGCAACAAGGCCAACGATTACTATTGGAAAAAGCAAAAGAAGAGGAAGTGATAGCCACTTCCTCTTAAGCTGCAAAAAATTATTTTTAATAAATAAAAGTAAGTGTTTGACGAACTTCATACAGGCACTTCCATTTCATTTATGCTTAGCAGTAAAGAAAGTATATCCATTTTACTTTCTACATAAGTGCATAAGTAATTCTTCGGAGCAAATTCAGGTCGCAGACGAAAAGTATTTTTGTCTGAATTTAGGCATCGCCCAACCTAAAGCGAATGCCTAGCTTTCTAGAAGAATCCTTTTAGAATCCCATATTTCCACCGCCTGCCAGGATACCGAACATCCATTGCTGCAGTTGTGGTGTTACTTCAAGCTCGAAGTAATCGGTTATTTCTTCAACGCTCATACTTCCTAAATCCTTAACATTGTCCTCATTAGGCTGATCAACACCTTCAATTGTTTGACCATCCACCAGAATGTTTAGGGTAAACATATCCTGGCTAACTTCCGGGCTTTCAATGGAAAGATTATGCTCTGAACTCATTTTGTCATTGTCATAGGTGGCATTTCCTGACCAAATTAAACTGCCTCCACCAATGGAAGGATCCTCCAGCGAAAATACTCGCTCAAAATCACGTTTGCCATCCTTTAACGATTCTATACCTTTATAGGAAAGGTTGACTTGATCTGCTGACAGATTAATAGAATCATCCGCTTGATTATCTTCCCATGATAGGTTTCCGGAAATATTTATTGTACCTTCATCCATAGCATCAGAGAAACTTAAATCATAATTAAAGAATTGATTGGTATCCTCTAATAACTGAGACCCTTTAACTGCAAAGCTTACTAATTCGTTAGCGGAAGGACCCATTTCCATTTGAAAATCGCGTTGTACAATTAAACCATCTTTGATCCAGGAGATCGCTGTTAAACCTTCAGGAATCTGAAAATCTTGTATTCCTTCTTCAGCATCAGCCATAGCTGTTTCGAAATCAGTGATTAATTGGTCGACTTCTCCTTCCATGGATGGACCGCTAAATTGCAATGCCATTTGATCGCGAATAAGCTCATTTACTTTTTCATCATTTCTTAGTTTCTCAAAAGTTTTTGTTAAAATATCCTTGACCTGCTCTTCAGAAAGTTGAAATGTTATTTTTTCAGTATCAAGTGATTCACCATTTACTTTAATCGTTTCATCGATAGCTTCAAATGCACTTTCCGGTAATTCATCATAAATCATTTTAACATATTCATCTTCTAAATATTCCTGGTCTTCCTCTGAAAGAAAACTATTTGTTCCTTCAAAAAAGTTTTCTAGATTCATAGATTCTTCACCGGTAAAGGTTTCTGAATCTACCTCTTTCAAAAGACCACCAAGATCTTCGTCTTTTAATTGCAGTAATTCCTCCATAAACGGCAGTCCCACCATGACTTTTTCTGCAGTTAAATAAAAGTTAATATCATCCATTTCCATTCCGCCGATATTTGCTTTTAATGATGCAGAAGCTTGTTTGTTTTCCATATCAGTTGCACCGGTTATTGTGATGGTGGAATTGTTAATAATCTGTGCTGGGTCGATTGTACCAAGTCCGCCACTACCCGTACTGTTTGGGTCATTGTATTCTGCTGAAAGTTCTACAGTTGACTCTGTAGGTGTAGTTTCTGTTTGCTCCACCCAATTTAATTCAGGTTCGTAACGTTGTTCCATTTTTTCAATTAAAAAGTCAAATGTATCTTTTTCAGCTAAAAAGAACTTTTCCTTCTCTGAAAGGTCCATTAAAACAAAAGCTGCAACACTACCTCCCACTACTAAGACAGCTGCTACAATAATTGCAATTATTCCTTTTGAAAGACCTTTCTTTTTCCCCCCATTGTTAAATGATTCATCCATCGATCATTTCTCCTCTCTTCTTAACACTCTATAATAATATGTATTATGAATGCAATTATCTCATAACTTATAACATCCTCATATTTTTATATCACTTAAAAAAAGGATAGTCAAATGGTACCAATGCCTATCCATTTAATGTAGGAATACAAAAGTAGCGGGATATTATTTTAATTAAAAAATCAAAATAGGGTGCTTTTCTTATGGATTATGAAAAAATAGAATTTTTATTTAATGTTTCCAGTATTTCATTTATAAAAACTAGTCATATGTAGTTATTTTCCATAAAGAAAGGATAGTTGTATCATTTCACAGCTATCCTCACTATTTTTTCAAAAGATTTATTGGGAATTAGTTGCTTGTTTAACACCTTGTTCCAGTGTATCCACCATTTCTTGTTTTTCCTGTTCTCCTGATTGGTTCCAAATTAATTCAAACAGTACGCCTAAACCTGGAAGCATTTTCTCTTCCCCTTTTTGTATGGCATCCACAATTGTCGCCTCTAATTGATCTTGGTCGTTTGTTGCAATATTAGATAAAACGGCTTTTCTCAAGTTTAAATCCATTCGCTTCACCTCATTTTTTAAAAATTAAACTAAGGATAGTTTGACCTATTCGTGTAGAAATATGTATGATTAGATGAGAAATAACAAATAAGGATGAAAGATATGATTACTTCAGAAAAAAATGAAAAAGTAAAAGCATGGCGTAAACTGCATAAACGAAAAAATCGTACAAATGAAGGAATTTTTTTAATTGAGGGTTTCCATTTATTGGAGGAAGCTTGGAAAAGCAATTGGTCTATACTTGAAATTATTGTCGGGCAGGGTGTTGATATACCTGACTGGTGCAGAGATTTCTCGATGGAAATTGTCAGTGACCATGTATTTAGGCAGATTTCACAAACACAATCACCCCAAGGAATAGCCGCAGTTACAGAAATGAGTAAAGCTAATTCTAAAACAGGAAGCCATTTGCTGTTGATTGATGCCATACAGGATCCCGGTAATCTGGGCACAATTATCAGAACTGCTGATGCGGCAGGGTTTGAAGGGATTATATTAGGTGATGATACAGTTGATCTATATAATGATAAAGTAATTCGTGCTACACAGGGATCTATTTTTCATATTCCGATTTCTCAAGCAAATCTGATGGAAGAAATAATTGAATTGAAGAAAAATGGGTATACTGTTTGGGCAACTGCATTGCATAACGCAAAGAAATACACGGATATAGTAGCCGAGGGAAAAGTAGCAATTATCGTCGGAAATGAAGGTGCCGGAGTTAAGCAAGAACTGATGGATTTAGCGGATACCCTTGTAAACATCCCTATCTATGGTAGAGCTGAATCACTTAACGTAAGTGTAGCAACAGGGATTTTAATGTATTATGTAAAAAATTAAAGTTGCATGATGCGATTAAATTATCTATACTATATGTAATATTAATAAAGCATTGAAAGAGTCAGATAACTATTTATTAGCGGTAAAGGGAAGAAATGTCTTGGACTGAAAGCATTTCTACCGTATTAAATGTTATTATTTCACTCTGGAGCTGACACTTGGACCTTGATGTAATCAAGTAAAGGTGTACCGGATTTAATTCCGTTATCATGTTTGAGTTGAGCACAAATACTTATGTTGTGTTAATTAGGGTGGTACCGCGAAATATAGCCTCGTCCCTTTATTGGGATAGGGGCTTTTTTTATTTATTCACAGGTAAAGGGCATTGGGCATCTTCCATCAAAACTCGAAAAACATGAAAAGGTTTGGGGATCAACCAACAGCAAATGTCTGGTTCGTTCAACTAACAAACAGTGGAGGTATAATGAATCCACGACTAATTGAAGTTTCACTTTATAAGGAGGCATAACAGATGAAGGAGCAGTTGGAGGCAATACAATCAGAAGCATTGGAAAAAATTGCAGGAGCCAATAGTATGAAAGAACTGCAGGATATTAAAGTTGCCTATTTAGGTAAAAAAGGCTCATTAACAGGTGTTTTAAGAGGGATGGGAAAGCTATCCAAGGAAGAAAGGCCTGTTATAGGTGAGATCGCTAATCAAGTAAGAGAAGCAATCACAGATGGGCTTGAACGAAAAAATGAAGTACTAGAACAGGAAGCGATGGAAAAACAATTAGCAGCTGAGGCAATCGATATTACATTGCCAGGCCGTCCTGTTAAGGTTGGTGGATCTCATTTACTAACGTCGATCATTGAGGAGATTGAAAATTTATTTATTGGGATGGGATTTGAAGTTCGCGAAGGTCCAGAAGTAGAAACAGATTACTTTAACTTTGAGGCTTTAAATTTACCAAAAGGTCATCCAGCAAGAGATATGCAGGATACATTTTACATTACCAATGAACTTCTAATGAGAACACATACTTCCCCGGTTCAGGCACGAACCATGAGGGAGTATAAGGGAGAAAAGCCGGTAAAAATGATTTGTCCTGGTAAAGTATACCGACGTGATACGGATGATGCGACTCACTCCCACCAATTCACACAAATTGAAGGACTTTTCGTGGATAAAAATGTTCGTATGAGTGATCTGAAAGGAATTCTTGATACATTTGCCAAAAAAATGTTTGGCCAGGAGCGTGAAATACGCTTACGTCCAAGCTATTTTCCATTCACCGAGCCTTCTGTTGAAATGGATATTTCCTGTAAAGTATGTAACGGCAGTGGTTGTTCGGTATGTAAGAGGACTGGCTGGATTGAAATTTTAGGTGCGGGCATGGTTCATCCAAATGTTCTGGAAATGGCCGGATACGATCCCGCTATTTACAATGGTTTTGCATTTGGGATGGGTCCAGATAGAATAGCCATGCTGAAATATGGTGTAAATGACATCAGACAATTTTACACAAATGATATACGGTTTTTAAAGCAATTCCATAATGCTTAAGGAATAGGAGTAAGGAGGGAACTTAAAAGATGTTAGTATCATTAAACTGGTTAAAAAATTATGTGGATATCGGAATGATCAGTCCCGAAGAACTCGCAGAAAAAATTACAAAATCTGGGATTGAAGTGGATGGCATTGAATATATCGCTGAAAAAAGTGAAAATGTTGTAGTCGGCTATGTGGAAGCCTGTGAAAAGCATCCAAATGCAGATAAATTAAATCTTTGTCAGGTAGATGTAGGTGAAGAGAAGCTGCAAATCATCTGTGGTGCACCAAATATTACCCAGGGTCAAAAAGTAGCTGTAGCAAAACCAGGTGCTGTATTACCTGGTAATTTTAAAATTAAAAAAGTTAAACTACGTGGTGTGGAATCAAATGGTATGATTTGTTCCTTACAGGAGTTAGGAATAGAGGAAAAATATGTACCAAAGGAAGCTGCAGATGGAATTTTTGTCTTCCCGGATAATGTAACAATCGGGGAAAATGTTGAGCTCTTGCTGAATTTAAACGATGCTGTACTGGAATTTGATTTAACTCCAAATCGAGCCGATGCTTTATCCATGCTTGGTGTTGCTTATGAGGTTGCAGCTATTTTAGATCAGCCAATCCAATTACCTGACGAGGGGGTAGAAATAAGCGATGAAGATGTAAATAATTATATTTCCGTAGAGGTAGAGGATAAGGATTTAAATCCTTATTATGGTGCATCTATTATTAAAGATCTTGAAATAAAACCATCTCCCTTATGGATGAGAAACTATTTAATGGCTGCTGGAATCCGTCCAATTAATAATGTAGTAGATATTACGAACTTCGTATTACTTGAATATGGTCAACCATTACATGCATTTGATTACGGGCGTCTGCAGTCTGATAAAATTGTTGTTCGCCGGGCCAAGCAAGGGGAGAAATTGATTACATTAGATGATCAGGAAAGAACGTTATCAGAAGATCATCTCGTCATCACAAATGGAAAAGAACCTGTTGCACTGGCAGGGGTTATGGGTGGAGCAGGTACAGAGGTAAATGAAAAGACGACGACTGTTCTGCTGGAAGCAGCATACTTTGCTCCATTATCTGTTCGGAAAACAGTAAAAGACACTGGTTTACGCAGTGAATCCAGTACACGATTTGAAAAGGGAATTGATCCAAATCGTGTGAAGAAGGCAGGACTTAGAGCATGTCAGCTTCTGCAGCAATATGCAGGTGGGAAAGTCCTTGCGAATGTGGTTGAATTTGATAAGTTAGATCGCTCAGAAAAAGTAGTTGAGATCAATACAACAGAGATTAATAAACGGCTTGGAACTGAAATTACAACAGACGAAATTGCTCACATCTTAAATAAGCTGCGATTTAATTTTGAGCAAAATAACGAAGATTTCACTGTATATGCCCCAACCCGACGTGGTGATATCACTATTTTTGAAGATATGCTTGAAGAAGTAGCACGGATTTATGGCTATGATAATCTCCCATTCACATTACCAGAGGGTGAAACACAAGCCGGAGCATTAACTGAAAGACAGCAATTAAAACGAGAAATTAAAAATTATTTGCAGAGCGCAGGATTAATGGAGACGATCACGTATTCACTTACCGATGAAGAAAATATCGGTAAGCTAATCAGTCCGGAGGTTCAAGAACAGAATCCGGAACCTGTAGAGCTGGCAATGCCAATGACGGAAGATCATAAATATTTACGATTAAGCTTATTGCCTGAGCTTTTGGAAACATTAGGCTATAACCAAGCAAGAAGCCAGCCCGATTTGGCCTATTATGAGCTCGGCAAGATATTTATGTCACATGAAAAAACGGTGACTAAGCAGCCTGATGAACGTTTACGTCTTGCAGGGGCGTTAACAGGAAAATGGTTGGAGCAGCCATGGCAGCAGGAGAAAAAAGAAGTAGATTTCTATCTGGTTAAAGGTATCATGGAAGGACTTTTTGATTTCTTAGAGCTCCCTGTTTCCTTTAAACAGGCTAAACTTCCAGATATGCATCCAGGTCGATGTGCTTCACTGGTACTCCATAATAAAGTTGTTGGATTTATTGGACAGCTGCATCCAAGGCTGGGGAAAAATATGGATCTGAAGGAAACATTTGTATTTGATGTAAACATAGAAGAGGTCTTTGCAGCCTACTCAAGTGTTCCGGCATATAGCCAAATCCCGAAATATCCATCTATTACACGTGACATTGCCTTTATTCTTGATGAGGAAATACTGGCAGGAGAAGTGAAAACAGCAATAGAAGAAGCTGGTGCACCACTTGTAAAGAATGTAGAAATTTTCGATGTATATCAAGGGGAAAATGTAGCTGAAGGCAAGAAGTCAATTGCCTACAGTCTGCTTTATCAGCACGCAGAAAAAACGTTAAAGGATGATGAAATAGAAGAATCCTTTAATGAAATAATTGAGATGGTGAATAAGAAGTTTAATTCATATGTGAGGTCATAAAGAACAAAATACGACCTATGCCTAATCCAATCCCAAGTGAGAATACTCACTTGGGATTTTGCTTACTTATAGTATAGTAATGCTATTATGTATTTTTACTTCTTTTCTTTTATTTAACCCACACTTACTTCACTGATACTAAGTTATGTCATGAAAAACCTCAGTCCAAACCTAACGATTGAGTAATACAATAATCACATTAGTATAATATGGATGATGAGCTGTTATCCAACTAGAATTAGGTAAAAAAGATTCGATGCAAAAAGCAATTTTAATAACATATGTGATGCTAGTATGAGTTTTATATTTTACTAACCTACGAAAATTAGGAATTTTTGTCTAAAATGGTAATTATTGTGAATTTTATGTTATAGTATAAAAGAAGGGGGGAATTGTGTCTGATAAATATTAACCATGAAGGTGAGATGCTAAATATACCTAAAGAATAGCCTCGCATAAAATGTTCGAATATTAGGGGGATTTAAAATGGTAACAAAAAGAAATTTGGAAAAAGGTTAATTATTTCGGCGCTTATTTTATTTCTGATCTTTCCATTGGTTGGGGCGGCTTATAGCAAGTCGTATGAGTTTGACATTTCACATGCAGTCACAGGTTCAACCAAACACGCTTTAGCGAATAAAAGTACAACTGCTACTGGTAGTGGTGACACTTATTGGGCAAGTGGCAAAATAAAACCAACTAAATCAACATTTAGAGTAGGCGTAACTAGATTTTTGAAAACCTATAGTTCTAGCAATATCAATGCAAATGGAAAAAGTTTCTCTAAAAGTTTAGGGAAAGTCACTAAAAATGATTACAAAGTGAAAGTAACTAAAATAAAAGCAGGAGACTATGGTGATCGAGTAATAGGTAGCGGGCACATTGAACAATAGTACAACTGACAGGCTCCCCAGAGGAGCTTGTCCCTTCCTTTACACTATAAATTACAAAAAGAGGAGTAAATTGAAATGACTTGGTTGCCTCAAGTTTTATTACTATTGGTATTACCTGCTTGGTCCTTATATGGAATTGCAAGATTACTATTTCTTAGAAAACGTAAAGTCCGTATTATGATAGAAGGACTTACATTGGGGTTCATTGCATATTTTATATGTTTACTTTATCTCGTTTGGGCTCCATCTCTAGTGTTAGAATATTTACCCATAAATTTAATTCCTTTCAAGACTATTTTTCAATATTTTAAAGATGTTTCTATCGGAACATTGTCTTTTTCTATCGCCTTCATAAATATTGTTGGTAATATTTTACTAACGGTTCCAGTTGGAATCTTAATCTATATGATATACAAGAGAGTAATATTCACCAAATTAATGTTGATTTCAGTAATTTTTCCTTTGATAATTGAATTAGGTCAATTGTTATTCCATGTTCTAAACATAAGCACAAGAATAATTGATATAGATGATCTTATTTTGAACACTATTGGTATATTCATTGGCTATTACTTAATTTATCTATCCCTATCACTAATACAGAAGAGAAAAGGTGAAAGAGAATTGACAGCATAAACATATAGATAGGAATTGATTAGGGGGAAGCAGATTGATTTTACAAGCAAGAAATATCAGCAAAATATACAACAATCATCCAGTAGTTAATCCGACAAATTTTTCAATCAGAGAGAGTTCCATTTATGTTATTGAAGGTAAAAGTGGTTCAGGAAAGTCTACTCTACTCAGCATTCTTGGTGGAATGGAAAATCCGAGTTCCGGAAAAGTTTTTGTAGAAAATGAATCTCTTTACGATATGGCTGATAAGGAACAATCAAGAATCCGCGGAGAACTGTTCGGTTTTGTTTTCCAGTCCTTTCAATTAATTTCTGAATTAACAGTAAGAGAGAATATAGTATTGCCGTTGAAATTTATTCAAAAGAAACCATGGTGGAATTTGAGTGACCTTGCAGGTGAATTAGGGATTGAAAAACACTTAGATAAAAAGCCTGGATTTCTTTCTGGTGGAGAACAACAACGTGTTGCAATAGCGAGAGCGTTGATCACCTCACCAAAAATAATTTTTGCAGACGAACCAACTGGAAATTTAGATACAGAGACTACGGGTATTATTGTCAGGTTGCTGACGAGTCTTACAAATACCCAACAGCTTTCTCTGGTAGTAGTTACTCATGAAAAGAAGTTAATACAGTCGCCACATAGTTTATTTTCGATTAAAGATGGCAATCTCAAGGTGGAATACGAAAATGCTTAAATTGAGTACTAAACTACTTGTGTCCAGAAGAAAATGGTTTTTAATCATGACTTGCTCTTTGGCATTAATGATTTCTGCTATTTCCTCTATACATACAGCTTCGGAATCAATCAAGCTTAGCTTAATTGAGAATGCTTACAGCCATTACGGAGAACATACGGGAGTGTTAATTGGTGTAGATGAAAGTTTAGAGACCCTCTCCGAAAAAACAAACAGAGCCGGTCAATACCATTTAGAAACAACAATCGATATAGAAGGAGATACAACAGCAACGGTCGGTTGGATGGATGCAACTGCAATTGATATGGGGAGAATAGAGTTTATTGAAGGATCCTATCCGGAAAATAGGAATGAAGTTGCTATAGAAGAAGCATATTTAAAACTTATTGATGAAAACTGGGAGATAGGAGAACAAAAGGCATTACGATTTGAGGATACAAAACAAGCAGTAACATTGACGGGGGTTATACAAAACTACTCCTCCAAATGGACCGTTCCTTTCGATGTTGAAAAAGGAATTAATGATTTTCCGAATGTTTTTATTCCCCAGGATAATACAGAATTGACTTCTGACAGTAATAATTTCCTTTTTTTATTTAAAGGAAGCAAAGAATCAGTTGAGGAAGATGCCTTCGAGCTAATTGGTCAATATGAAGACAACATTGGAATTTTTAATGATGGTTTATATTACAAAGGGCTTATAGACTATGAAACCATTTCAATGCTTTCAATTGTATTTCAGATTCTCTGTTTGGTTTCAGCAATTTTTTGTATCTTAAATTTACTTTCCTATTTTAATTTGGAACAAAAGAAAAAGTTTGCAGCTATGAAAGCAACTGGAGCAACAAATGCAGATCTCTATAAAATTTGCATTTACCAGTGCATAATTATCTTTCTGGTTGGGTTAACATTATCTATACCATTACAAGCCATTTTGCATAAGTCGATTATCAATAATACATATGAACAGGGGCTATTCAATTTAACAAGCTTATCTTTTGTTGGAATTTCTTTAGTAGTTATATTTGTAATTCTCTTTTTTAATTCAATTCTATCAATAAAACAAGTAAGACTTGAAAGTATTAACAATATTTTAAAAGGAGGTTCATCAAACGATAAAAACGATTGGGCATTTTATCAAAACATCAATCGTTTTACTTTAAAACAGTTCGCTATTCAAGTAACGGAACATCCGAAACAATTAATTTTTACAGTTGCGGTTTTATGTATATCTATCCTAACTCTTAACTTTTCAGTATTCCTGCAAAAGGAGTCTGCAGGAGTTTGGGACTCACAACAGGACTATTATTTAACCACACAGGAAGGCTTTACTTATGATGTTATAAACGGTTTAAATGTCTTAACTAAACAAGGAATGGCATTCAAACCAGAAAAAGTCGAAGAATTGGAAAAGTTAGACGGTATAAAGTATGTAGAAAAAGATCCATTCATGATGGATGTTCACCCTTCACTACATCCAGATCTCATCACTCCTAGTATTCAAGAATGGATAAACGAGTATGACCCTAAAGTAAGTACTTATAACGGAGACATTTTAATTCCAGGAGTGAACTATGTCTTGTTAGATAAACAAGAATTCGAATCTGTATATAGGGATTATAAATATGAAGATTTTGTTGGTAAGGTTATTATTCACAATCCCACCAGCATAAAAGGCAATAAAACAGAAGACGGTTTCGAAGGCGAAGAAATGAATTTCATTCGCAAATTTCGTGATTCCAGTAGTTTAGAAATAAAAGAATGGACATACGAAATTTTGGAGTTCAATAACCAACCCTACCGTATAAGAATCGATGATTTACTTTCAATAGAAGAAGAGAATGATCTAACTATCGTCCTTAGTGAAGAAACAGCAATCAGTGACAATCTTCTACCAGGATACAAGGACCTTTTTATATATTTGGAAGAAAATTTAAATGTAGATAAAATAAATAACATCGAATCGTTCCTTTATGGGACGACAGCAACTATCCCTGGTAGCATGTATCAGAATATATCAGATTTTATGGTTGATGATACGAAAATATCCAATTTAGTAGGCTATTATGGAAAGCTGGCTTTTGCAGTATCAGTAATTCTCTCTCTTATTACTTTAGTGGTTATTGTATTCAGTAAATACAAAACTCAGAAGAGAAGATGGGGAGTGTACCTATCATTGGGATGCACAAAAAAGAAGGTTTTACAGTCATTGCAATTTGAATTAATTGCATACATCATAATAGCAGCAATCATAGCGGCTGGAATTTATTTAATAACTCTATTGACTATAAATCATATCTACCCCACGTACGAATATCTTTATTATTATTTTATGTCAGCAATTGTATTGTTAGTATTATTTACATTGGGTTCTTTATGTTTAAAACCTTTAATAAAGGGTGAATCGATTTATTCCATGATTAGAGAAGAAGAGTAGAATATGTCCGCCTTATATCGGTAAATTATTGGTTATGTGTTTATTGTGGAAACATGCAGGTAAGGAGAATAAATGTTCTTAAAGTACAAGAGTTGAATAATATAATCAGAATTTGATTGAATTCTCTTTTTTGAAAAACTTTAAAAATAATATAAATAACAGTTTTCCACTTTGCTTATAAAAAATCACCTGCTACAGGAGGTGATTTTTTATCGTCTAGGAAATTATAAAATGTGTCACCTTTTTTTCTATTACCTTTGCAAAATAATGTTTTCGGAGGTATGAACATGCTGAAGGGCCTTGCGGCAGGTCTTTTCGTCTGTAAATAAGAACCTCCAGTTACTTCAGAAGCCCGTTTTGCGGCATAGAAATCACCCCAATACACATTTTTAGTACAATAACTATAGCAAAATAGCGGCAATAATGAAATGCCTCAAATAAAATACGTTTCCTAATTGTTTCAGTTCATGTTAAAATAATAAAGACAATTTTTACTGGCAGGAGGGACTTTATATGGCACAAAATGATAAACACCGCATAACTGTAGAAATACATAATAAATCCTATACAATAATTGGTAAAGAACCTGCCAGTCATGTTCGCTTGGTTGCAAGTCTGGTTGACCAAAAGATGAATGAAATACAAGATATGAACAAACACCTGGATACAACAAAAGTAGCAGTGCTTACAGCTGTGAATACAATGAATGATTATTTGAAATTAAAAGAGGACTACGCCTCGTTGCTTGGTTCATTAAAAAAGAAAGAGGATCAATAAAGTATGGTTGATTTTATTTTAATTTTAATATTAATTTTTGGTTTTTTAATTGGCTTAAAAAGAGGCTTTATCCTGCAATTATTTCATTTAGTTGGGTTTATTATAGCATTTATTGTGGCAACTATATATTATGATGAATTAGGACCCAGGCTTTCGCTTTGGATCCCTTATCCGGAAATATCAGATGAAAGTGCTTGGGCAGATTTTCTGGAAGCTTTACCACTGGAAAATGGCTTTTATAACGCCATTGCCTTTGTGGTAATCTTTTTTGCAGTGAAAATCATCTTGCAAATAATAGCTTCTATGCTTGATTTTGTTGCTTCTCTACCAATAATAAAATCAGTCAATAAAATTCTTGGAGCTATCTTAGGTTTTGTTGAAGTTTATCTATTAACCTTTATTATTTTATACATTTTAGCATTAACTCCGATTACAGGAATTCAGAACTGGATCAATGATTCATCCATTGCATTATTTATGATAGAGGACACACCATATCTATCAGGAAAAATAAGAGAACTGTGGTTTACACATATATCGGATATGTTTAATAGCTAATTTGACAAAAGGCTGATTCAAAGTGTTAGTGCTACTCATGTACGTCATGTACAATAGGTATAAACTAAAACGAATCAGTCTTTTTAATGCAATGAATGATAGGAAAGCACATTAGAAGGTTCTCATGGACATTTCAGGCATGGATTAGATCATTTTTGTTCATGAGAAACGTTCTCACGGACAGAACGGGCTTGGGTTTGGTCATTTTTGTCCTTGAGAGACGCACTCATGGACATTTCAGGCTTGGATTCGTTCAGTTTTGTCCATGAGCGGGACTCTCACAGACAGTTCGCACCGGATTTGCATAGGTTCGGGATTAGAGATGTCTGCTTAAATTAGTAAATCATTCTAACATGAAAAGTATAGACGAAAAATTCGTTAAAATAAAGCTCGGCGATAAGCCAGGTTCTATAAGAGGAAATTATACGGGGTGGGTTATCATAATGACTGTAAATAAAAAAGATGTTATTAAATTACTTGAGAATATTGCTGTATACTTAGAATTAAAAGGAGAAAATCCTTTTAAAACTTCTGCATACCGAAAAGCAGCTCAATCCCTTGAAACTGATCAAAGATCATTAACAGAGATAGAGGATTTTACAAAAATAAAAGGCATTGGAAAGGGAACGGGCACGGTTATTGTGGAATATGTAGAAAATGGCACATCCCAAACACTGCAGGAATTACAAAAAGAAGTGCCAGCGGGATTAATACCATTACTTGATTTACCGGGATTTGGTGGTAAAAAACTAGCAAAGCTTTACCAGGAACTTGGTGTCAAGAATGCAGAAACATTAAAAGAAGTATGTGAAAATGGACAAGTTGAAAAACTTTCAGGGTTTGGCAAGAAAACAGCGGAAAAAATACTTGTAGCATTAGAAGAATCCGGAAAACGTCCTGAACGGATACCAATTGCCATCATGCTGCCAATAGCAGAGAAAATTGAAGCATATGTTAAAGGAATTGCTGAAGTCAAAGACTTTTCCCGTGCAGGCAGCCTGCGCCGAATGCGTGAAACAGTAAGAGATATCGATTTTATTATTGCGACAGAACAACCTGAAACAGTGCGTGATTCTATATTAAAAATGGAAAATATTAAAGAAGTAATTGCAAAAGGAGATACAAAAGTTTCCGTAACACTTGATGATATATATGATATTAATGTTGATTTCAGGCTCGTAGCCGTAAATGAATTTGCCACAACACTCCATCATTTTACTGGATCCAAAGATCATAATGTAGTAATGAGGCAGCTTGCTAAATCCCGTGGAGAAAAAATTAATGAATATGGAATTGAAATCGAGAAATCAAGAGAGGTATTAACCTTCTCTTCAGAAAAAGAATTCTTCAGCCATTTTGGATTAACATATATTCCTCCAGAAGTAAGAGAAAATACTGGTGAGGTAGAGGCTTTTGAAACGGAGATAAAATTTATAGAAATGGATGACATTCGTGGTGATCTGCACATGCACACAACCTGGAGTGATGGGGCACAATCCTTGGAAGAAATGGTAAATCAGCTTCGCGCCAAACGGTATTCATTTATGGCTATTACCGATCACTCTAAATATTTACGAGTTGCCAATGGTTTAAATGAAACTAGATTAAGAAAACAACGGGAGGATATAGCTAAATTAAATGACAAGTATAGTGATATTCATATTTTCGCCGGTGTTGAAATGGATATTTTGCCAGATGGAACACTTGACTTTTCCGATGATTTTTTAAAGGAAATGGATTTCGTAATTGCTGCGATACATTCGAGCTTTAATCAGCCACAGGAAAAGATTATGAATCGTCTGTATGCAGCACTAGAAAATCCATATGTATCACTCATCGCCCATCCAACAGGTAGATTGATTGGCAGACGTGAAGGATATAAAGTGGATGTGGAAAAATTAATTGCACGGGCAAAAGAAACAAATACTGCATTGGAAATTAATGCAAATCCAAATCGCTTGGATTTATCATCCGAATGGGTAAGAAAAGCGCAAGAAGCTGGTGTGTCTATAGCAATAAATACAGATGCACATAATTATCAAATGCTTGATCATATGGAATATGGTGTTGGTGTGGCAAGAAAAGGCTGGATCCGTAAAGAATCCGTTATAAATACTTGGTCTAAAGAGAAACTTATTGATTACTTCAATCGTAATAAATAAAAAGAAAAGCTTAGGTTGTTTTAAACGATTTCAAAGGGATAAGCATTTGTCCTTGAAAAGTTATGTAGCTAAAGGAGCAAGCATAAATGAACGATAGAATTCTCCATGTACTTGAATTTAATAAAATAATTGAACAACTGAATCATCAGGCTGCTACATCCCTTGGGAAAGGTCTGGCTTTAAAATTGAAACCATCAACCGATGTGAATGAGGTTAGACAACTGCAGGAGGAGACAGATGAGGCAGTACAAATAGTTCGTTTGAATAAGGTTATCCCTTTAGGAGGAATAGCAGATATCCGGACAAGTCTTAAACGTAGTGCAATTGGTGGTGTTTTAACAACAAGTGAATGTTTGGATGTCGCTAATACGATTTATGGTGGACGGCAGGCAAAAAATTTCATTGAAACGCTGGAAGAAGACTTGTTTATTTTAAAAGGACTTGTCAACCGAATTACGCCACTTCGGGAATTGGAAACCCATATAAAAAACTGTATTGACGACCATGGATATGTGATGGATAGTGCGTCACAAAAGCTCAGAAGTGTCAGGTCTTCCATTCGTACATTTGAGAGCAGAGTTCGGGATAAGCTTGAGAGTTACACAAGATCAAACAGCACTATGTTGTCAGATGCAATTATAACGATTCGAAATGATCGATATGTGTTGCCGGTTAAACAAGAATACCGTGGGTCGATTGGTGGAATTGTTCATGATCAGTCCGCCTCAGGTCAAACATTATTTATGGAACCGAAAGCCGTTGTTGATTTAAACAATCAATTGCAAGAGGCAGTAATTAAGGAGAAGCAGGAAATAGAACGGATTTTACGTGAGTTAAGTGAACATATTGCAAGTCAGGAGATATTTTTAAATGAAAATATAACCGTGCTGGCAAAAGTTGATTTTATATTTGCCAAAGCTAAATATGGACAGCAAATGAAAGCAGCAATGCCGAAAATAAATGATCAAGGTATTATTAAAATGCAACAGGCACGCCATCCGTTAATTCCAATTGACGAAGTGGTTGCAAATGATGTAGAAATTGGTGAAACTTATACATCAATTGTAATTACAGGACCTAATACAGGTGGGAAAACTGTTACATTAAAAATGGTAGGTTTATGCACATTAATGGCACAATCAGGCTTGCAAATTCCAGCACTTGATGGCTGTGAAATGGCAGTTTTTGATCATGTGTTTGCAGATATTGGTGATGAACAATCGATCGAGCAGAACTTAAGTACATTTTCTTCCCATATGACTAATATAGTTAAAATAATTGAACAGGTTGATAATAATTCATTGGTTTTATTTGATGAGCTTGGATCAGGTACAGATCCACAGGAAGGGGCAGCACTTGCGATGTCCATCCTTGATGAAGTAGTCTCCAGAAGTGCACGTGTCATTGCAACAACTCATTACCCTGAATTAAAAGCATATGGTTATAATCGGGAAAATGTGATTAATGCATCTGTTGAATTTGATGTAAAAACGTTACAGCCAACATACCGTTTGTTAATCGGGGTTCCAGGTAGAAGTAATGCTTTCGATATTTCAAAACGCTTAGGGTTGAATAACCGAATTATTGAAAGGGCGAAAAGCCATATAGGTATCGACTCTAAAAGTGTAGAAAATATGATTGCCTCACTGGAAAAGTCTCAACTGGATGCAGAAAAAGACTATAATGAAGCACATCAAATTTTGCTAGATAGTGAGAAATTACAGGAAGATCTGGCAAAAGAATGGAAACAGTTTGAACAAAAAAGGGAATTATTATATAAAAAGGCAGAGGAAAAGGCAGAAAAGGCATTATCGAAAGCTCGTGAAGAAGCGGAAATAATCGTTGAGGAAATCCGGAAATTGAAAACGAACACCAACATGAAAGAGCATGAATGGATTGAAGCAAAGAAAATGCTGGAAGAGGCAAAACCGAACCTGTCTGCTAAACAGGAAAATAAAGGAACTGAATCAAGTCCTTCTCGTGAAGAATTACAACCAGGAGATGAAATTAAACTTTTGACTGTAAATCAAAAAGGTGAGGTATTGGAAAAAGTTAATGAAAATGAATACCTTGTACAGGTTGGCATTATGAAGGTTAAGGTGAAGAGGGAAGACCTTTTACTAATCGGTAAACAGAAGCAATTAATGGAGAAACCACTGGCGACAATTAAAGGGTCGAGTTATCATGTCAGTACGGAACTCGATTTACGTGGGGAACGATTTGAGGATGCATTATTAAAACTTGAAAAGTATATGGATGATACATTACTTGCAGGCTATCCCAAAGTATTCATTATTCATGGAAAGGGCACTGGAGCTCTGCGTAAAGGTGTCCAAGAATTTGTAAAAAAACACCCACGGATTGTATCATCCAGACCCGGATCAATGGGTGAAGGCGGTAGTGGCGTAACAGTTATCGAATTCCGCTAGGGTAGTATATGAAAAGAGGTGTTCACTCGTGAGTTGGTTTTGGGAAAATATAATAGTGGAAACCGCAGCCAGATATAGTGTTGTTATCTTATGTACAATTGTATTTTTAGCTATCTTTGAGCTCGTTACAAAATATAAAAATTGGACTGAAATTAAAAATGGGAACTTTGCAGTAGCAATGGCAACTGGCGGAAAGATTTTCGGAATAGCGACGATCTTCCGTTATTCCATCGAACATAATGATACATTGTTAGAAAGTATTGGCTGGGGGGCTTTTGGCTTTATTCTTTTATTATTTGGCTATTTTATTTTTGAATTTCTTACACCAAGTATTAAAGTTGACGAAGAGATCGGTAAAGGGAATAAAGCAGTTGGGTTTATTTCAATGATGATCTCAATAGGTTTATCTTTTGTTATCGGAGCAAGTATTGGATAGGGGGAGGCTTCATTGGTTTTAGAAAGACTAGCTAAAATCTTAATCGTTGTAGCAGTTATCTTTTTAATTGTTGGCATCGTATATATGCTGTAATCAATTTAATTATTTAAATAAAGGTCGTTCAGTTTTTTGCCATTAAGACTTACACTCCAGAGTATAAGGGATTTTAATAAAACAAAATACGCTTTATAAAATCCCTTTAACGATATGTAATAATAATTTATGTTTTCTAAAAAAATAACGTAAAATTTCAAAAAATAGAAATTAATCGGTATAATGATGATAAAATAGTATTAAAGGAGGAAAAATAATGAGTGAAGAAAAAGTGTGGCACGCCCATTATCCATCAGAAATACCAACAAGTATTACGTATGACGAGAAGCCCTTACATGCCTTTTTGGATGAAAGTTCTGAACGTTACGGTGAAAAGAAAGCGCTTTATTTTATGGGGAAAGAAATGAGTTTTAAAGAACTTGTGACAGAAGCAAGAAAATTGGCTAATTACATGCAGTCATTAGGGTTGGAAAAAGATGATAAAGTTGCGCTAATGCTACCGAATTGCCCACAAGGTGTAATCAGCTATTACGCTGCACTGATGGCTGGAGCAGTAGTTGTTCAAACGAATCCGTTGTACACAGAAAGAGAGCTGGAATATCAGCTTATTGATTCAGGGGCAACATTTATAGTATGTTTAGATATTCTTTTGCCTCGTGTTACAAGTGTACGTGGCAATACGTCATTAAGGCATACAATTGTAACAGGTATTAAAGATTATTTACCATTTCCCAAAAATCTTATCTATCCATTTATTCAAAAAAGGCAATATAACATGGTTGTAAAAGTGGAACAAAGTGATGAAACTCATGTATGGAATACGATTATTGAGCAAACTTCTGCTGACTATAAAAAAGTAGACGTCGATCCGGTAAAAGATTTAGCATTATTGCAATATACCGGTGGAACAACTGGTTATCCGAAAGGTGTTATGCTCACACATTATAATTTGGTAGCAAATGTACAAATGTGCGAAGCCTGGTTGTATAAAACAAAACATGGACAGGAAATCGTATTAGGAATTTTGCCATTCTTCCATGTTTATGGCATGACAACAGTAATGAATATGTCAATTATGCAAGGTTCAAAAATGATCTTATTACCTAAATTTGATGCAGCGGATGTGTTGAAAACAATTCAAAAACAAAAGCCAACTTTATTCCCAGGAGCACCAACTATATATGTCGGGTTATTAAACCACCCAGATCTTAAAAAGTACGATTTATCGTCCATCGAAGCATGCATTAGCGGTTCAGCTCCATTGCCAATTGAAGTTCAGGAGCAATTTGAAAAGATAACGGGCGGTAAATTAGTGGAAGGATATGGTTTGACAGAAACGTCCCCGGTTACACATGCAAATTTTGTTTGGACAAATAGGGTTAATGGCAGTATTGGTGTTCCTTGGCCTGATACGGATTGTAAAATATTCAGTATGGAAACAGAGGAAGAGGCTGATGTAGGTGAAGTGGGGGAAATTGCAGTTAAAGGTCCGCAGATTATGCAAGGCTATTGGAATAATCAGGAGGAAACAGACAATGTATTGAAAGATGGCTGGTTATTTACTGGAGACTTAGGCTACATGGATGAAAAGGGATATTTTTATATTGTAGATCGTAAAAAGGATATGATTATTGCAGGTGGTTATAATATCTACCCAAGAGAAGTAGAAGAAGTTCTTTATGAACATGAGAGTGTGCAGGAAGCAGTAGTTGCTGGTATTCCGGATGCATATCGTGGTGAGACAGTAAAAGCTTATCTCGTTTTAAAAGATGGATATGCGATTGATGAAGATGAATTAAACGCTTATTGTAGAAAACATCTTGCAGCATACAAAGTTCCTAGGTTATACGAATTCCGCAATGAGTTACCGAAAACAGCTGTAGGTAAGATCTTAAGAAGAAAGCTAGTAGATGAAGAAAAAGAAAATAAACAAGAAGATAGTAAAACTCTCTGAGCTACTTGCTCTTTTTTTCTAGCATAATTGTACAAGCAATATATTGACAGATTTAATTCATCCCGTTAGAATGAATATGAATGATTATTCATTCATTTGTGTCCATTGTTTAACTAAGGAGATTAATATGAAAAAGAATAGACCTAAATATAATCAAATCATTCAAGCGGCGGTTAAGGTCATTGCTGAAAATGGGTATCATTCATCACAGGTATCCAAGATTGCCCAAAGAGCTGGTGTGGCAGATGGAACCATCTATCTTTACTTCAAAAATAAAGAAGATATTCTAATCTCTGTTTTTGCAGAGAAAATGGGTCAATTTATTGAAAAGATAGCTAATAGTATTAATCAAAAGAAAGATGTGAATGAGAAATTACTAACATTAATTGAAATGCATTTCAGTCAGCTTTCAGAAGATCATCATCTGGCGATTGTAACTCAATTGGAGCTTAGACAATCAAATTCTATTTTAAGATTACAAATAAATGAAATTTTAAAGCCTTATTTAACCGTTATTGATGCTATTATCAAAGAAGGGATGGATGAGAAGGTATTTCGAGATGATTTGAACCTACTTCTTGTCCGTCAGATGATATTTGGGACTTTGGATGAAATTGTTACAAACTGGGTAATGAAGGATCATAAATATGATCTGGTAAAACAGGCTCCCCAAGTCCACACTTTATTAACAGAAGGTCTCACTGCCCGTTAAAGAAGCATACATCTACGAAGGAATAATAAATGAGTTTATAAAATCGATAGTATCATTTATAATGAAAAACAAGGGGGATTAATCATGGGAACAATAGTATATGAATTGAAAAACCATGTTGCTTACCTAACCATCCAAAGCCCGCCTGCAAACGCATTATCTAGTACACTATTAAATGATCTTGCTCAACAGTTAAATCAGATTGATGCGGATAATGACGTTAAAGCAATCGTATTAAAGGGTGAAGGAAAGTTTTTCTCGGCTGGTGCAGATATTAAAGAATTCACATCATTGCAAAATGCATCAGATTATCAATCATTATCCAAGAAAGGCCAAGAATTATTTGATCGCATCGAGCATTTTGAAGTTCCAGTGATTGCAGCAATTCATGGGGCAGCTTTAGGTGGAGGACTAGAACTAGCAATGGCATGTCATATTAGAATTGTCACAGAAAATGCTAAATTAGGTTTGCCTGAGCTTACATTGGGTATCATTCCGGGTTTTGCAGGTACACAGCGACTTCCTCACTATGTAGGTACTGCAAAAGCATATGAAATGATATTAACAGGTGAGGCGATCACTGGAAAGGAAGCAGCTGAGTTAGGACTTGCCAATAAATCGATCGCAGAAGAGGATTTTTTCAATGAAACTATAAAACTGGCAGAAAAAATAGCTGCAAAAAGCAAGCCTGCAATTAATCGGATAATGCATTTAATTCCATTTGCAAAGACAGAACAGTTTTTGGAAGGTTCTAAAGAAGAGGCTAAGGCATTTGGTGAAATATTTGGTTCTGAGGATGCAAAAGAAGGGGTGCAGGCTTTCCTTGAAAAGCGTCAACCCAGTTTCAAAGATAAATAGCTCAAATTATCGTGTTCAAAAGGAGGGAAAAATGACGTCGGCTTAAGTCCGAACGTCTTGTGGCTACGAATACTCACCCCAAATGAAAACCATTTGTTGCCACACCGACACTAGCTTTAACTATGCATCGAAAGTTCGAGATGGTGTAATATTTACTTTACGAGGAGGAATTCACATGAACATATATGTATTGTTAAAAAAGACGTTTGATACCGAGGAGAAAATCACTATATCTGGTGGTCGAATTGAAGATGATGGTGCAGAATTTATAATAAATCCATATGATGAGTATGCAGTGGAAGAAGCAATTAATCAACGCGATACACATGGTGGGGAAGTTACAGTTGTTACAGTTGGAGACGAAGATTCAGAAAAGCAACTGCGAACAGCATTAGCAATGGGAGCAGACAAAGCAGTATTAATTAATACAGAGGATGACCTTGAAGATGGAGATCAATATACAACTGCAAAAATTCTGCAGGGCTATTTTGAAGATAAAGAAGTTGATTTGATTCTTGCTGGAAATGTTGCTATTGATGAAGCTAGTGGTCAGGTCGGACCTAGGTTAGCCGAGTCTTTGGGAATCCCTTATGTAACAACAATTACTAGTTTAAAAATGGATGGGAAGACTGTTTCCATTGAGAAAGATGTTGAAGGAGATGTAGAAATAGTAGAAGCTAGTCTACCAATTCTTGTAACCTGTCAACAAGGACTTAACGATCCACGTTATCCCTCACTTCCGGGAATCATGAAAGCTAAAAAGAAACCTTTAGAAGAACTGGAAATTGATGATTTGGATTTAGATGAAGATGATGTAAAAGCAAAAACAAAAACCATCGAACTATTTTTGCCGCCTGAAAAAGAAGCGGGAAGAGTACTTCAAGGTGACATAGGAGATCAGGTTCAGGAATTAGTATCACTACTTAAAAACGAAGCAAAAGTACTGTAAATCAGCCAAACAGAAAGGAGAATTGACATGAGCGATAAAATTTTAGTAATTGGGGAAGTAAGAGATGGAGAATTACGAAACGTATCATTTGAAGCCATCGCAGCTGCGAAAAAGATAAAAGCTGATAGTAAAGTCGTTGGTGTTATTTGTAGTAATGATGACATGGAAAGTCACGCACAGGAAATGATTTATTATGGTGCGGACCGTGTTGTAACAATAAAACATGAAAATTTGAAAACGTATACATCAGAGGGGTATGGTCAGGCTTTAATGAGCGTAATTAATGAAGAATCACCATTTGGAATCGTTATGGGCCATACATCCATAGGTAAAGATTTAACACCAAAGCTGGCAAGTAAATTGGAAACAGGATTAGTTTCAGATGCAGTGGACATTGAGACGAATGGTGATCATATTCAATTTATTAGACCGATCTATTCTGGGAAAGCATTTGAAAAGAAAATTATTACAAGCGGATTGACATTTGTAACAATCAGACCAAATAATATACCAATGCTAGAGCGTGATGAATCACGCTCGGGTGATATTAGTCAAAAGGATGTTGATGTAACAGATATCCGCACAATTATTAAAGATGTTATCCGTAAAGCGTCAGAGGGTGTTGATTTATCAGAAGCGAATGTTATTATAGCTGGTGGACGTGGTGTGAAAAGTGCGGATGGCTTTAAACCATTATATGAACTGGCAGATGTGTTAGGTGGGGCAGTAGGTGCCTCACGAGGAGCATGTGATGCAGATTACTGTGACTACTCCCTGCAAATTGGCCAAACCGGAAAGGTAGTAACACCAGATTTATATATTGCTGTAGGGATATCCGGCGCAATCCAGCACCTTGCAGGAATGTCTAACTCAAAAGTTATTGTTGCAATTAATAAAGATGCAGAAGCAAATATATTTAATGTAGCGGATTATGGTATCGTTGGAGACTTATTCGAAGTAATCCCATTGCTGATTGAAGAAATCAAAAAGATGAAGCAATAACTGTATGTAACGAAACCTGATCCCATTACTGATCAGGTTTTTCTTAAGGCGTTTGAATCTTGTGTTGTCTTTTCGACCAACGTTGCAAATGAAGAAGTAATCAAAGTTATGAATGGAGCCTTTCTTTGTGTAGGCAGATAACGTTTGTTGCTGCTCAATTCTTATCCAGCATAGTTCAACATAACTACCAAGTAGCCATCGAAATAAATCCATGCTTAATTATAAGCAAACTATTCGCAAGTATATATTATCGATGATATACTCATCATAAGAATTAAAGCTCTATGAGGGAGGAAAAATAAATGGCAATTGTAAATGTTACTGATCAAAACTTTACTGAAGAAACTTCAAAAGGGCTAGTATTAGCTGACTTTTGGGCACCTTGGTGTGGTCCTTGTAAAATGATTGCTCCAGTACTTGAGGAAATCGATGGCGAAATGGAAGAGAAAGTTCAAATAGTAAAACTTGATGTAGATGAAAACCAGGAAACAGCCGGAAAATTTGGTGTTATGAGTATTCCGACATTATTATTATTTAAAGATGGTGATGTTGTAGATCAGGTTATCGGCTTCCAACCAAAGGAAGCACTTGTTGATTTAATTAACAAACATGCTTAATAGCCTGTGTAATAGTAAGTAAGAATGAAAATCCCTTGTTGCCATATGTAACAAGGGATTTTCTATCGAAAAGGAATGGAAACCGAATATGAATCAAATGATAAAAGAAAAATTAGCTGTACTTCCTGTGCAGCCAGGCTGTTATCTAATGAAGGATAAACATAATACGATTATTTATGTTGGCAAATCCAAATTGTTGAAAAATCGCGTAAGGTCTTATTTTACGGGAGCAAATGACCGTAAAACGCAGCGATTAGTACAAGAAATTGCGGACTTTGAATATGTTATTACGTCATCTGAGATTGAAGCACTCATATTAGAGATGAATTTAATTAAAAAATATGATCCTAAATACAATGTAATGTTAAAAGACGATAAATCCTATCCCTATTTAAAAATTACTTCTGAAAGACATCCGCAATTACTTATTACGAGGAAAGTAAAAAAAGATAAAGGAAAATATTTCGGCCCGTATCCTAATGTTATTGCAGCAAGGGAAACAAAAAAGCTGCTTGATCGCCTGTATCCTTTAAGGAAATGCAATAATCCGCCTGGTCGTCCCTGTCTTTATTATCATATGAACCAATGTCTGGCATGCAGCGACATACCACCACCACAGGAAACATACAAAGTAATTATACAAAGTATTACATCCTTTTTACATGGTGGGTATAAAGGGATTAAGAAAGAATTAAGTGATAAAATGCATAAAGCAAGTGAACAGCTTCATTTTGAACGAGCTAAAGAGCTGCGTGATCAGATCCAGCATATTGAAATAGTTATGGAACAGCAGAAAATGACCTTAAATGAACAATCAGATATTGATATATTTGGCTATAGCTACGATAAGGGATGGATGTGTATCCAAACATTTTTTATCAGACAAGGGAAATTGATGGAAAGGGATGTAGCGATCTTTCCTTTCTTTGATTCTCCGGAAGAGACCTATGTAAGTTACATCGGAAGATTTTATTTGCATCAGCATCATCCGAAACCAAAACAAATACTTGTACCAATTGGAACGAATGATGATTTAGTAAAAGAGCTGTTAGACGTTGATGTTCATACACCATATCGGGGTCGGAAGAAGGAACTCGTCGAATTGGCTTCTAAAAATGCAAAGATCGCTCTAAATGAAAAATTTTCATTAATAGAACGGGATGAAGAACGAACTATTGTAGCAGTTGAACAATTGGGAGAAGTATTGAACATTGAGGTTCCACATCGAATTGAAGCTTTTGATAATTCCAATATACAAGGAACTGATCCGGTTTCAGCAATGGTTGTTTTTATAGATGGGAAACCAAATAACAAGGAATACCGGAAATATAAAATAAGAGATGTAATCGGACCAGATGATTATGAAACAATGAGGGAAGTTATTCGGAGGCGATACACGAGGGTACTAAAAGAAAATTTACCACTTCCAGATTTAATTATTGTGGATGGTGGAAAAGGACAAATGAGTGCAGCATTGGATGTGTTGGAAAATGAGTTAGGTCTGGATATACCGTTAGCTGGTTTAGCAAAGGATGATAGACATAAGACGAGTGAATTATTATATGGTCTACCACCAATGGTAATTCGCCTATCAAGACAATCTCAGGAATTTTACCTTGTACAAAGAATTCAGGATGAGGTCCATAGATTTGCAATTACCTTTCATCGACAGCTGCGCAGCAAAGGTTTATTTCAATCGGAGCTGGATAAGATACCTGGTATTGGTGAGAAGCGAAGAAGATTATTGTTAACACATTTTAAATCGGTTGAGGATATCAGAAAAGCTTCATTGAAAGAAATAACCAAGCTTGGTATACCGAAGAACACTGCCGAAGGTATTATTAAGCATTTAAATATGCAGGAAAAAAAGTAGCATAAAGCAGCCGCAGTCCTAGTTTTTTCTGGAACTGCAGCTGCTTATTAATTTATAAGTGTAACCTTGAATTCTATTAGGTGTATTTTTTGATTAATCTCCTCCGTACACTCACAATCTATTTCTTTAATCATTTGCAGTGCTTCTGCAAGAAAGCCAGCTTCAAGGCGAAATTCTGTATCAAAGGATGCTTGTAGCCTTTCTGCAACTGAATCAGACATTAATTGAAAATTTAGTTCTTTTTTCTTTTCTTTGATAAGTTCCAATTGTCCCCAACCTAATTTATCAAAAATATAGCTGATATCTTCCATTGTGTTTATATCAAGCTTTCTGGCTAAATTTCTTCCCATAAAATATAAGAGCGTATCGGACTGTGCACCTAAAAGTTCCGGTAAACTTATATATCGCAGAACATCATAACCTGCTCCTGTTGTATGTAATTGTTCAAGTGCGGAAATGGGAAGTAGTGTATGCTTTTTAGACATTGATGTCATCCTTTCTTCGGTAACCAATCATCACGGCATTCATAATAGTTTACTACTAGTATTATCTATTTTATATACTGATTTCGCAAGTATCGTTTTCAATTTTTTATACATCAATAAATAGAATGTTAATTATTGCATAATAAAATTTTGATGTCTCCTTTTCTTGACGCTTTTTGTAGTTAGAAGTACAATAAACATGTCACAAATTGTACATTTCTAAATAATAATATGTATTCATCGGAAACGTGATACTGATTTAACAGAAAGCCTGTACAATGAAAAGAAAATATCAGACAAACTAAGGGGGGTAACACATGGCAGACCATCGTGAGTTTTTTAGCAGAAGATTACACTCACTATTAGGCGTGATTCCAATTGGAATATTTCTGGTTCAGCACTTAGTGGTGAATCATTTTGCTGTGTACGGTGAAGAAAGTTTTAATAAGGCAGCAGGGTTTATGGCAGGACTTCCATTTGTCATCGTTTTGGAAATCTTTGTAATTTATTTACCTATTTTATTTCATGCACTATTAGGGGTATATATCGTTTTCGTTGCAAAAAACAATACGAGAAGATATGGATATTTCCGTAATTGGATGTTCTACTTACAACGCGTAACAGGGATTATTACACTAGTATTTATCTCATGGCACGTTTGGGAGACACGTGTGCAAATAGGGCTTGGAAATGAAGAACTAAACTATAGTCTAATGGAAGGTATTTTAACAAACCCTGTTATGTTTTGGTTTTATGTTGTTGGTGTTTTATCAACAGTCTTCCATTTTGCTAATGGACTTTGGAGCTTTTTAGTTTCCTGGGGTATTACCCAATCTCCGAAATCTCAAAAAATCGCTACATACGCAACAGTGCTTATATTTTTAATTGTTAGCTTTATTGGTGTGAGAACACTAATTCAGTTTGCATACGGAGCTTAAGTTATAAGGAATAAGGGAGTGAGGTAGTAGTATGAGTAATCGTAAAATCGCTGTTGTCGGTGGAGGACTTGCCGGCTTGATGGCAACAATTAAGGCAGCTGAAGCAGGTGTTAATGTAGATCTTTTTTCTATTGTACCTGTTAAACGCTCTCACTCTGTGTGTGCCCAAGGTGGTATAAATGGTGCAGTTAATACAAAAGGGGAAGGGGATTCTCCTGACATCCACTTTGATGATACTGTATATGGTGGGGATTTCCTGGCAAATCAACCACCAGTAAAAGCAATGTGTGATGCAGCACCCAGTATTATAAATATGCTGGATCGAATGGGTGTTATGTTTAACCGTACTCCAGAAGGGTTACTTGATTTCCGACGTTTTGGCGGTACACAGCATCATCGTACAGCATACGCAGGGGCAACCACAGGACAGCAATTATTATATGCATTAGATGAGCAGGTTCGTCGATATGAAGTAGAAGGTTTAGTTACAAAATATGAAAGTTGGGAATTCGTTGAAGCAATTATCGATGAAGCTGGTGTTGGAAAAGGGATTGTGGCCCAGGATATTACCACACATGAAATAAAATCATTTCCTTCAGATGCAACCATTTTTGCAACCGGTGGTCCTGGAATTATCTTTGGCAAATCAACAAACTCAATGATTAATACAGGTTCAGCTGCTAGTATTTTGTATCAACAGGGTGCTAAATATGCCAATGGCGAATTTATTCAAATTCATCCAACAGCAATTCCTGGTGATGATAAATTACGTTTAATGAGTGAATCTGCCCGTGGTGAAGGTGGTCGGATTTGGACCTATAAAGACGGAGAACCATGGTACTTCCTGGAGGAAAAATATCCTGCTTATGGAAACCTTGTTCCTCGTGATATTGCCACACGTGAAATATTTGATGTGTGTGTAAACCAAAAACTTGGTATTAATGGAGAAAATATGGTTTACCTTGATCTGTCGCATAAGGATCCAAAAGAATTAGATGTTAAACTTGGTGGGATCATTGAAATTTACGAAAAATTCGTTGGTGAAGATCCGCGTAAAGTTCCAATGAAAATATTCCCGGCAGTCCACTATTCTATGGGTGGATTATGGGTGGATTATGATCAAATGACAAGTATTCCAGGCATATTTGCTGCCGGAGAATGTGATTATTCACAACATGGTGGTAACCGATTAGGCGCAAATTCATTGCTTTCTGCTATTTATGGCGGTTCGGTGGCTGGACCTAGTGCAATTAAATATATTGAAGGTTTAGATAAGCATGTAGAAGATATTTCTCCTGAACTATTTGAATCTAGAGAAAAAGAAGAACAAGAGAAATTTGAAGCACTTATGAAAATGGATGGCGGGGAAAATGCTTATCAAATTCATAAAGAGCTTGGTGAATGGATGACCGATAATGTTACCGTAGTGCGTAAGAATGAAAATCTATTGAAAACAGATGAGAAAATAAAAGAGCTTTTGGAACGATGGGAAAATATTAGTATTAATGATACATCTCGCTGGAGTAACCAAGGTGTAATGTTCACTCGACAATTAAAAAATATGCTCCATCTAGCACGTGTAATTACAATCGGTGCGTATAATCGTAATGAGAGTCGTGGGGCACATTACAAACCGGAATTTCCTGACCGTAATGATGAAGAATGGTTAAAAACTACAATAGCACAATTTGATCAAAAGACTGAATCACCGATGTTTTCATACGATGAAGTCGATGTATCATTGATTAAGCCTCGCGAACGAGATTATACAAAAAAACATTAAAGGGGGAGTGATGTATAATGGCTGAACAAAGTACTGTTACGTTTATTATAACTCGTCAAGACAGTCCGGAATCTGCTCCTTACGAGGAAACATTTCATGTTCCATACCGTAAAAATATGAATGTAATTTCCGGTCTGATGGAAATTCGCAAAAACCCCGTTAATGCAAACGGGGAAGAAACAACTCCAGTGTACTGGGATATGAGCTGTTTGGAGGAAGTTTGTGGAGCTTGTTCCATGGTAATTAATGGTACTGCTAGACAGTCCTGTGCTGCTCTTGTAGACCAATTAGAACAACCAATACGTTTAGAGCCCATGTCTACATTTCCTGTAGTACGTGATTTAATTGTGGATCGTGAACGGATGTTTGATGCTTTGAAACAGGTAAAGGCTTGGATTCCAATTGATGGCACGTATGATCTGGGACCTGGCCCTCGTATGCCAGAAAAGAAACGTCAGTGGGCGTATGAATTATCTAAATGCATGTCCTGTGGAGTTTGTCTGGAAGCTTGTCCCAATGTAAATGATAAATCAAACTTTATTGGACCAGCTGCCCTGTCACAGGTTCGACTATTTAATGCACATCCAACTGGCGAAATGAATGCAAGTGAGAGATTAAATGGTTTAATGGAAGATGGTGGAATTGATGGATGCAGTAATGCTCAAAACTGTGTTCAAGTATGCCCTAAAGGAATTCCATTAACAACTTCGATTGCAGCGATGAACCGTGCAACAAATATACAAGCATTTAAGAATTTCTTTGGCAGTGACAATGCACTTTAATTATTTGAGCTAATAAATGTGTAAAGACCCTCACCAGTTAATGGTTTGGGTCTCTTTTTCAAATAGAAGGGGAGTTCATTATATTGAGGAAAATTTCATACATCGAAAATATTGACGAATGGCGTTCGGGATTTTCATTTTCAATTCCAATTAAAATTAGATTTTCCGAAACAGACATGTTTGGTCATGTCAATAATGTATCACCATTTATATACTTTGAGGAAGCAAGAATTGAATTTCTGAAATCAGTTGGTCTATTTGGTAATTTGAATAGTGAAGAAGGTATTCCAATTGTTGCAGATCTGCAGTGTGATTATCTGAAGCAATTATTTTTTAATGAGAACCTGCAATTATTTGTAAAAGCGGAACACGTAGGTAACACATCGATTGACATCCATTATATGGCATTAAATGATAAAAAGGAAATTACCATTACTGGAAGAGGCAGATTGGTATATGTAGATTCGAAAACAGGGAAACCAATTAAACTAAGTGAATCTATGAAGGAAAAATTATTGAATAAATAAGCTCTCACATGCAATGGAGCTTTACAACTACCTGCGATTCCTAAGCTTTATAAAGCATTTGAAATACATACGAAAAAACAATTTTTTAAAGTACTTTGCATGTTATAATGAAGGATTCATTGGATTTAAAAAAGCTTATACACTTCCTCATCCTATCTCCCTTCTTCTTGGCTCAGTAGTTGTTTATTACTTCTTTGAACCATTAAGACAGGTGGTCCAACAAGTCAGGGAGCTTGCTCAATCACTTATAATCTTCATTATTACTAAAATAGCTCTATTAGTAAGGTATGGAGAATTAGAAGTAGGTGAACAGGAAATTGATCAACTTGAACAACAACTCAAGGAAATTGAACAATCTTTTAAGGAAAAATAATAAAACTGCCCTTCATAAATGAAAGGCAGTTTTATTTTAGAGCTTTAATACCCCCATGCGAAGGAGCTCTACTACTGCCTGTGATCGCCCCTTGACTCCAAGCTTTTGCATAGCATTTGAAATGTGGTTTCGGACAGTTTTCTCAGATATATACAATTCCTGGGCAATTTCCTTTGTTGTTTTGTCTTGTACTAGCAGTTCGAATACTTCTTTTTCACGTTTTGTTAGTAACTGCTTCGGTTTATACTCGTTGTCCTTCAAATGTTAACCCCTCCTTGCTGTCATAGAGCTGCAGATTGAAGGGAATTATTTAGTCTCTATAGTTTATGAAGGAAGATCAAATCGGTGAGTACAATTGGCATTTGTGAATAGAATTTAGGAGTTATAATTTCAAAAGCGGTTCTAATTCGTTATAATTATGATGGGTGCATGCAAAGTGTCAACAACAGATCCTAAAAGTTTAGAAAATGTGCGTGATTTTCCATGTAGCCAATTCGATTATGCAAAACTGATGTAAACATAGGAAAAATACGGGGGGGTAACACTTGTGAATAATGATGTACCATCAGATACAGTTAAAAAACTAGAAAAAAGAATGCGCTATATTTCAGGTATTATAAAACAAAACGGACGAAAGATTTTAAATAATTATCCAATTACATCTCCACAATTTGTAGCCTTACAGTGGTTATTGGAAGAAGGAGATTTAACTATTGGTGAATTATCAAATAAAATCAGCTTGGCTTTTAGTACAACAACAGATTTAATTGATCGTATGGAAAGAAATGAACTCGTAGAAAGGGTACGTGATTTAAAAGATCGCAGAGTTGTTCGTATACATGTCTTAGAGAAAGGAAAAACCATTATTCATGAAGTAATTGCGAAACGGCAGAAGTATCTGGAAGAAGTAATGGAAAACTTTACCGAAGAACAAAAAGAAACATTACATGAACTTTTAAATTTTTTACACGAGCAAATGCAAAGTGTAAATGAAAAATAACAGCGAAGAAGAGGCGGTCTTTTTGCAAGCAATTGGTGTCATTGATTCAGGTGTAGGTGGATTAACCGTGGCACATGAGCTTATGCGTCAATTACCGAAAGAAAAGTTAATCTATGTAGGTGATACAGCAAGATGTCCATATGGCTCAAGGTCACAAACAGAAGTAAAGAAATTCACATGGGAAATGGTCGAATTTTTATTGGATAAAAATATTAAAGTGCTTGTTATTGCCTGCAATACGGCAACTGCATTTACGTTAAAAGAACTGCAAAAAAAACTTGATATCCCTGTAATCGGTGTTATTCAACCCGGAGCGCGTGCTGCAATCAAGTTCACTAAAAATAATCAAGTGGGTGTAATAGGGACAGAGGGAACGATTAGAAGTGAAGCATATACAAATACATTAAAAAGTATAAAAGCTGAGATCAAAGTAAATGCATTAGCTTGTCCACTATTTGTCCCAATGGTTGAACAGGGGATTCTTGCTGGTAATCAAGCGAAGGAAGTTGTAGAAGATTCTTTAAAACCATTAAAACGTTTTGAACAAATGGATACATTAATTCTTGGGTGTACGCACTATCCACTTTTGAAGAATACGATACAGGCAGTAGTTGGTGAGCAGGTTATGCTAATTTCTTCCAGTGAAGAAACTGCTCGAGAGACGAGTACGGTATTGGATGTCTATCAAATCCAAAATAAAGAAGAGCTAATTCCAGTACATCAATTTTATACAACTGGTGAATTAGAAATTTTTATAGAAATATCAAACGTTATTTTCAAAGATGCAAATGCACAAATGGTTAGGATTAATAAAGCCAATATCGGAAAAAATCAGGAGGTTTGATTTATCAAATCTCCTGATTTTTTTATATCTAATTTACTTTGGCTGGTCTATTTTTACCGAAAGCTCGTATATATAATAGTACAAACCATCGTAGGAGGGAATCACATGCTTAAGCGAGGAATACTTTTGATAAGTTCGTTAACTTTAAGTCTTATACTTACAGGGTGTTTTCAAGGGGAGCAAACATTGGAAGATATGGATCCACCTCAAAATGCAGAAGAGGTAAATCATTTAGAAGATGCAACATCAGGAGAAGAATCAGATGCAATGGATGAAGAAGCAGAAAAGGATGAAGAAGAAACTACAGCTGAAACTGTCCCGAGAGAATTGTATTTAATTGATGCAAATGGAATGGTTGCATCACAAACATTGGAATTACCTCACCTTGAATCCAAGGAAGTAGCAACACAAGTATTGGAATACTTAGTGAAGGACGGCCCTGTAACAGCTATGCTACCGAATGGATTCCGAGCTGTACTGCCAGAAGGTACTGAAATTTTAGGTTTGGATCTACAGGAAGATGGAACGATGATTGTTGATGTATCAAACGAATTTGAAAACTATGAGGTCAGTGATGAATTAAAGATTCTTGAATCAATGACACACACACTGACTCAATTCGAAAATGTAAATAATATTGAGTTGTGGATAAACGGCCATCCACAAAGTGAAATGCCGGTAAATGGAACACCAATCGCAGAAGGATATTCTAGAGCAAATGGTATTAATATCACAGATACGGATACATTGGATTTGATAAAAAGTACCCCTGTAACCATGTACTATCCAGCTGAGCATAATGAAAATCGCTATTATGTACCAGTTACCCAATATGTGGAAGGTACAAATGAAGAGCTATATAGTTCGATTGTGCAGGCTTTGATTGAAGGTCCAGGATACAATACGAATGTAACACATGTTTTTAATTCACAGACGATGCTAAAAAATAATCCAACACTTACAAATGGAGTCCTGGAAATAGAATTTAGTCAAGATATCTTAAAAGACAGTGAACAATCGGTTATATCAGATGAAGTTATGGAAACATTAGTGAGAACGTTAACACAGCAGCCATCAGTGGAAGCAGTTAATGTAAAGGTTGAAAATGTTGATCAAATTGTTAATGAGAATGGGGAAGCCTATACGGAACCAGTGAATATCCAAGTATTTACACCAACCGAAAAGCTGTAATAAAAGGGCATAGCAACATAGCCCTTTTTTTCTTGTGCAGTAAAGAAATATATCCATATTTCTTTATTGCGTAAGTGCATAAGTAATGATTCGGAGCAAAATCAGGTCGCAGACGAAAAGTATTTTCCGCCTTGAACTAAGGCATCGCCTAGAGTATCGGCGAATGCCGAGTTTTCAAATATTCTTCAGAGCTGTGCATGAATATGTTTCTTTAGCGAAAAATATGTTAAGCTTATGATTGAAAAAAGGAGGAGTTTTTAACATGAGAAATGATCAACGTGAGAAAAATAGTTTACGTCCCATAAAAATTACTACAAATTACGTAAGTCACCCAGAAGGATCAGTTTTAATCGAAGTAGGCGGTACAAAAGTAATTTGTAATGCCAGTATAGAAGATAGAGTTCCTCCGTTCATGCGTGGTCAGGGTAAAGGGTGGGTAACAGCTGAATATGCTATGTTGCCACGTGCTACAGCCCAAAGAAATATTAGGGAATCATCAAAAGGTAAAGTTAGTGGAAGAACTATGGAAATCCAACGATTGATTGGCAGAGCGCTTCGTTCTGTTGTTGATTTAGACAAAATAGGTGAACGCACGGTATGGGTTGATTGTGATGTGATTCAGGCAGATGGTGGTACGAGAACTGCATCGATTACAGGTGCATTTATTGCTGTTGTTTTAGCCTTTGATAAACTATTGGAAAACCGTAAAATTAAAAAAATGCCTGTGATAGATTTTTTGGCAGCAACATCTGTTGGCGTTTTGCCTGATGGAACAGAAATTTTAGATTTAAATTATGACGAGGATTCACAGGCACTTGTTGATATGAATATTGTTATGACTGGTATTGGAGAGTTTGTGGAAATACAGGGAACAGGTGAGGAAGCAACATTTACAAACAATCAACTACAAATAATGCTGCAGCTTGCAAATGAAGGAATAGAGCAGCTTTTCGATTTGCAAAAAGAGACAATAGGAGCTTTGGCAGATCGTATTGGTGAAACGATTAAGTAGGGAGGAATTACATGCAGCAGATAGTCATAGCAACAAAAAATAATGGAAAATCCAAGGAGTTTAAAGAATTTTTTTCTAGCTACGGAGTAGAGGCAATCTCTTTATTGGATATGGATAAAAACATACCTGATGTGGAAGAGACAGGGTCAACATTTGAAGAAAATGCAGCACTGAAGGCAGAACAGATTGCTGTAATATTGGATGCACCGGTGCTGGCTGACGACTCTGGATTAATCATTGATGCACTGGATGGGAGACCGGGGATTTTTTCGGCAAGGTATGCAGGTGAACCGAAAAATGATCAAGCAAATATTGAAAAAGTATTATCTGAACTAAAGACAGTTCCTAAGGAGAAAAGAACTGCCAGATTTATATGTGTGTTGGCAATCGCTATTCCAGGTAAGAAGACTATCTTTAAAACCGGCTATTGTGAGGGAAACATTGGTTTTCATCAAGAAGGAGAAAATGGATTTGGTTATGATCCTATATTTATTCCAGAAGGCTACTCACATACAATTTCACAGATTTCTTCCAAGGAAAAAAATAGCATAAGTCACCGCAGGAATGCTATTATTCAATTGGAGAAATGGATAAAAGTGAAATAGGATTGGAGGGGATTACATGACGAAAGTATTAATCATCAGTGATAGTCATGGATCAACAGAGGAACTTGCTCAAATAAAGCAGCGATATCAACTAAAATATATGATTCATTGTGGAGATTCTGAGCTGGAGTTCGATGATCCACTAATAGATGATTTTTATAAAGTTGGTGGAAATTGTGATTTCGATCCAAGGTATCCTGATGACCAATTACTAAATATTGATGGTCTTACATTTCTCGTTGCACATGGACATCTACATAATGTGAAATCTAATTTAATGTCCATATCTTACCGGGCCACAGAAGTAAATGCTAACATTATATGTTTTGGACATACTCATATAGCTGGTGCTGAACAAGTTGATCATCAATTGTTTATTAATCCCGGAAGTGTTCGGCTGCCGAGGAATAGAAAAGAGAAGACGTATGCACTAATGGAATGGGATAGGACTACGGAGGTAAGCGTTACCTTTTATTCATTTGATGGTCAAGTAGTGGAGGATCTTACTGTAAACGCTTCTCTATAACTATCAATAACTATCAATAAAGCTTATCAACCTAGAATGTAAACGATGGATGATAAGCTTTTGTTGGTCGATTTCAATAAAAGTATTGACAAAAAATTACCTAATGCCTATAATAATTCTTGTCCGCTAAAAATATTGATACAAGCAAAACATCAATTATCTAAAATAATCTGGAAGTTATTTTGGGATGAAACTTTGATAAAACTTTAATACATCTTAATAAAATGCGGGTGTAGTTTAGTGGTAAAACCTCAGCCTTCCAAGCTGATGATGAGGGTTCGATTCCCTTCACCCGCTCCATATATTATGTCCCAGTAGCTCAGCTGGATAGAGCAACAGCCTTCTAAGCTGTGGGTCGCAGGTTCGAATCCTGCCTGGGACGTCTCATTAGAGGAACATATAGAGAAACCTAAAAATATAATTTAGGTTTCTCTTTTCTATTAATAAATGTTTTGGCATATACTTTTTTGGGTATGTATATTTATTATCAACATTTTTCATACTATAAAATACGTGACTGGAAGGAGGAAATATATGCAACACCAACCCGACAATGTAATTCTTTTTCCGAAGTGGAAGACTACATTAGAAAAAGAAAGCCTACACGCGCTCAAAGAAAAAAGGTATGAAGAAGCATTAGTAAAGCTAGATAAATTATTAAGCTATCATATCGACAATCATGAAGTAATCATTGGAAAATTGATTTGTTTAATGGAGTTAGGACGCTATGAGGAAGCACAGGATATTTGTGAAAATTTAATACAGTTCAAAAATGAAAACTACTACCAATATGTTCATATGTACTTGACAATTCTGTTTCAAACAAATCAATATGAACTTTTAATGGAACAAGTTGAGTATGAACTTGAAAATAACACCATTCCACTAACAATTAAAGAGCAATTTGAACAGCTTTATAGCATGAGTGAAAAAATGAAATTAGATGTAACCATTGAAAAATCCAGTACATATTTAGCTGACCTTCATTATGCTGTAAAATCTAAAAAATACAAAGAACAGTGGCGAATCATTGAAAACTTACGTAAAATAAAAACAGCGCCTACTGAAGAAGTTATTACACTACTAACAAATGATAGTGTTCACCCTGTAACAAAAACTGCTATATTTCATTGGCTTCAAGTAGTGAGTTTTTCACAATCTGTAGCTATACATAAATTTGATCTTTACCTGAATATTAGACCAACTGAAGTTGCAGAACTTAAATCACACGGATTAATAAAACAAACACTTTTATTAATTAATGAGCAAGAACAGAAGAATCCCACCTTATACCAATTGTTGGAAGTACTCTTATATAGATATGCATATGTACGATATCCCATATTGCCACCGAATGAGGATACGATCGAATTAGCAGCAGCTCTTTTAAGTATTGGAGAAGAATATTTACATATACATACGAACAGACAACAGGATTTAAGTGGTGTTTCATTACGTTATATGGAAGAAATCAAGCTATGTGAAACATTGTATTTAAGTGTTATCGAAGACTAATGAAGGAATAGTCACTATTGCTTGAAAGGCATAGTAATTATGTTATAATAAAATGGTTGTAAATTTGCTCATTGATAAATAATGAAAGTGAAAAAATGATGGGAAACAATAGATTTTGGAGGGAATTTTTTATGTCAGCAAAATGGGAAAAGCAAGAAGGAAATGAAGGCGTATTAACAATTGAAGTATCATCAGAAGAATTTGATAAAGCGTTAGATAAAGCATTCAAAAAGGTATCTAAAGATGTTCAAATTCCTGGTTTCCGTAAAGGGAAGATTCCTCGTAAAATATTTGAAAGCCGTTTTGGAGTAGAATCTTTATATCAGGATGCAGTCGATATTGTTCTTCCAGATGCATACGTAAAAGCGGTCGAAGAGACTGATATTGAGCCAATTGCACAGCCTGATATAGATATTGAAAAGATTAATCCAGGTGAAACACTGATCTTTACTGCTAAAGTTGAGGTTAAACCAGAAGTTACACTGGGTGAGTATAAAGGCTTGGAAGTAGAAGAGGAGTCTGTGGAAGTAACGGATGAAGATGTAGATCATGAAATAGAACATATGCGTGAACATCATGCAGAGTTGATCGTGAAGGAAGAAGGCGCTGTAGAGCAGGGAGACACTGTTGTCATGGACTTTGAGGGATTCCTTGATGGTGAGACGTTTGATGGTGGAAAAGGCGAAAATCATTCATTGGAAATTGGCTCAGGACAATTCATTCCTGGCTTTGAAGAGAAATTAGTTGGTAAAGAAACTGGAGAAGAAACAGAGATTGAAGTGACATTCCCTGAGGAATATCATGCCAAAGAGTTAGCAGGTAAAGAAGCTATATTCAAAGTAAAGATTCATGAAGTTAAATCGAAAGAATTACCTGAGCTTGATGATGAATTTGCCAAAGACGTTGATGAAGAAGTGGAAACACTTGATGAATTAAAGAAAAAGAAAAGAGAAGAACTTGAAACACAAAAGAAACAAAATGCTGATAACCAAAAACGCGAAACATTAATTGAAAAAGCATCTGAAAATGCTACAGTGGAAATTCCAGATGCAATGGTAGATACAGAACTTGATCAAATGGTGAAAGAATTGGAACAACAACTTCAAGCACAAGGAATGACAATGGAAATGTATTCTCAATTTGCAGGTCTGGATGAAAATGCGTTGAAAGAGCAAATGAAGGATGATGCAGCGAAGCGTGTTAAAACCAATCTTACCCTTGAGGCAATTGTAAATGCAGAAGATCTGGAAGCATCTGAAGAAGATGTTAATGCTGAACTGGAAAAAATGGCATCCATGTACGGATCTAATATTGAACAGATAAAACAAATATTAGGCGGAAATGCAAAAGCACTGTCGGGTGAGTTGAAAATGAGAAAAGCAATTGATTTGTTGGTGGAGCATAGTAAAATTGTATAATAAAACAGGGTTTAGTTTACTTTTTCTAAAATGAGGTAATGCTTAAACAAGGTGTGAAATGTTTCGCACCTTGTTTTCACTTTTTTAAGTTATGTGAAGGGTGTTTAACTAATATGTGTTAAAACGACTTAATTTACTAATAAGACATATATTATAAGTAGTATGATTTGACTTTTTTAATATTTTATCCATAATAAACACATGGATTATGAACGATATTCAATAGTTAATGAGTACTGGAGTTGAACATGGCTTGTAAGTAATAAAATATCATGTAATCATTAGATACCTTCATTAAGCGGTTAAAAGTATATTGTTTTGTTTTTTAATTTTGATCTGTTATGATGACTATAAATGTTAATCATAAACATAAGAAGATTTGGGGACGATTTATACATTTAGGGGTGAATAGAATGTTTAAATTTAATGAAGAAAAGGGACAATTAAAATGTTCGTTTTGTGGAAAAAGTCAGGATCAGGTTCGTAAGTTAGTTGCCGGTCCAGGCGTTTATATATGTGATGAATGTATTGAACTATGCACAGAAATTGTGGAAGAAGAGCTTGGTACAGAAGAAGAAACGGAATTAAAAGAAATACCAAAGCCAAAAGAAATATGCGAAACATTAGATGATTACGTTATCGGTCAGGATAAAGCTAAGAAAAACTTATCTGTAGCGGTTTATAATCATTATAAACGTATTAATTCGCCTAAGACTGCTTCTGATGATGTTGAACTGGCCAAAAGTAATATAGCGATGATTGGGCCAACAGGTAGTGGTAAAACATTACTCGCACAAACATTAGCTCGTATTATTAATGTACCATTTGCGATGGCTGATGCGACGTCGCTAACTGAAGCAGGTTATGTTGGTGAAGATGTAGAAAATATTCTCTTGAAATTAATTCAGGCTGCTGATTATGATGTTGAAAAAGCAGAAAAAGGGATTATTTACATCGATGAAATTGATAAAGTTGCTCGAAAATCAGAAAATCCATCAATTACCCGGGATGTCTCTGGTGAAGGGGTACAGCAAGCGCTTTTAAAAATTCTTGAAGGAACAGTAGCCAGCGTGCCTCCACAAGGTGGTCGTAAGCATCCACATCAGGAATTCATTCAAATCGATACAACGAATATATTATTTATTGTTGGCGGTGCATTTGATGGAATTGATCAGGTTATTAAACGTCGACTTGGTAAAAAAGTAATCGGTTTTGGTTCAAATGATAAGAAGCAAGATTTAGATACGGCTGAATTACTTACAAAAGTATTACCGGAAGATTTACTACGGTATGGTTTAATTCCTGAATTCATTGGTAGAATTCCGGTGATCGGAAGTTTAACCCCATTAGATGAGGATACATTAATTGAAATTTTAACAAAGCCGAAAAATGCGCTTGTTAAACAATATGAGAAACTCTTCCAAATGGATGATATTGAACTCGAATTCGAGGAGGATGCTTTGGTAGAGGTAGCTAAAAAGGCGATTGACAGAAAAACCGGTGCACGGGGCTTACGTTCCATTATTGAAGGTATCACGCTTGAGGTGATGTTTGAACTACCGTCACGTGATGATATAGAGAAATGCATTATTACAAAAGATACGGTAACAGAGGAAAATGGAACGCCAAAGCTTATTTTTAGAGATGGAACGATAAAAGAAAGTAATAAAAAGCATCCAAAAGAAAGTGCGTAACTGACATTAAAACATGCATAATAGAGGTTGACATAGCATTTTCACTCTCTGATCCTGAGAGTTATGCTCTTTGTCAGCCTCTTTATTTGTTTTTAGTATAATCACATCACGAAATACCAACGATAACAATAGTAGCAGATTATATAAATTTACAAATGAACAAGTTTTCTATAAACTTTAAAGATATATCGTATGATATTAATTATTACATATTAATTGGAGGTACATATAATGACAACAGAAACTATTGAGCTTCCCCTCCTTCCATTACGTGGCCTACTTGTATTTCCGTCAATGGTTCTTCATCTTGATGTAGGTAGAGATAAATCTGTTCAAGCATTGGAAAAAGCAATGATGGGTGATCATCTCATCTTTCTTGCGGCACAGAAACAGGTTAGTTTAAATGACCCGAAACCAAAGGATATTTACCAAATTGGAACAACGGCTAAGATAAAGCAAATGCTTAAGCTACCCAATGGTACAATCCGTGTACTTATAGAAGGAATTCACCGAGGGGAGATTATTCGTTTCGTCGATGAAGAAGAAGAGTTTGTTGTAGAAATTAATAAATTTGAAGATGTCCATGAAGATAAGCATGAAGAAGAGGCGTTAATGCGATCTTTATTAGCTCAATTTGAGCAATACATAAAGTTTTCTCGTAAAATTAATCATGAGACGTTTGCAACCGTCTCTGATATTGATGAACCTGGAAGGCTAGCGGATATCATAACATCTCACTTATCATTGAAAATAAAAGATAAGCAGGAGTTACTTGAACTGCAAAATGTCAAAAAGCGATTGCAGCATCTTATTAAAATAATCTCTAATGAGAAAAAGGTTCTGGATTTAGAGAGAAAAATTGGTCAGCGTGTAAAAACATCCATGGAAAAAACACAAAAAGAATATTATTTGCGTGAGCAATTAAAAGCGATTCAAAAAGAGCTTGGTGAAAAAGAGGGAAAAACTGGCGAAATTGGACAGTTCAAAGAAAAAATAGAGGAATCGGATATGCCTAAACATGTGATGGAAGTGGCATTGAAGGAATTGGATAGGTATGAAAAAGTACCGCAAAGCTCTGCGGAGAGTTCCGTAATTCGAAATTATTTAGAATGGCTTTTAGCGTTGCCATGGATTCAAAAAACAAAAGATACGATTGAAATCAACCAGGCAGAAAAAATACTTGATGCAGATCATTATGGGCTTGAAAAAGTAAAAGAACGTATTTTAGAATATTTGGCAGTACAGAAGCTGACCGAATCAATAAAAGGGCCAATTTTATGCCTTGTGGGACCTCCTGGAGTAGGGAAAACTTCCTTGGCTAAATCTATCGCTAGATCTATCAATAGAAACTTTGTAAGAATTTCACTTGGGGGCGTGCGGGATGAAGCAGAAATCAGAGGTCACAGACGGACGTATATTGGTGCAATGCCTGGTAGAATAATCCAGGGTATGAAAAAGGCAAAAACAATTAATCCTGTATTTTTATTGGATGAAATTGATAAGATGTCAAATGACTTCCGGGGTGATCCATCTTCAGCGATGCTGGAAGTTCTTGATCCGGAGCAAAACAGTAACTTCAGTGATCACTTTATCGAAGAATCATATGATTTATCCAATGTATTATTCGTAGCTACGGCGAATTACGTTACTAATATTCCTAGTCCATTATTAGACCGAATGGAGCTTATTTCCATCGCCGGATATACAGAGGTTGAAAAAACGCATATAGCAAAAGAACATCTTTTATCCAAACAATTAAAAGAAAATGGATTGAAGAAGAGTAATTTGCAAATTCGCGATGAAGCTTTATTAAAATTAATTCGGATGTATACACGTGAAGCTGGTGTAAGAAATTTAGAACGGCAATTAGCTACATTGTGCAGAAAAGCTGCAAAAATCATAATTTCTGAAGAAAAGAAACGTGTGATTGTTACAGAGAAAAGTTTAGAGGAGCTGCTTGGCAAGCCTGTTTACCGTTATGGCTTAATGGAACAGCAGGATCAGGTAGGAACAGCTACAGGTCTTGCTTATACTGCTGCTGGAGGGGATATTCTCTCCATTGAGGTTTCTCATTATCCTGGCAAAGGAAAACTTATTCTAACTGGAAAATTAGGTGAAGTCATGCAGGAATCAGCTCAGGCTGCATTCAGTTATATCCGCTCGCGTGCGAAAGGATTAAAGATAGATCCTAATTTCCATGAAACCTATGATATCCATATTCATGTACCAGAGGGGGCAATCCCTAAAGATGGCCCTTCTGCAGGTATAACAATGGCAACTGCACTTGTATCCTCCTTAACAGGAAGGGCAGTTAAAAAGGAAGTTGGTATGACTGGCGAAATAACTTTACGGGGCCGAGTACTTCCAATTGGTGGACTAAAAGAAAAATCATTAAGTGCACATCGGGCTGGGATTACAACGATTATTATACCTGAAGAAAACCAAAAGGATATTGATGATATTCCTGAAAGCGTTCGAGATGCACTGACATTTATAAAGGTAAGTCATTTGGATCAGGTATTAGAACATGCACTAGTGGAGGAGAAAAATGAAAGTAACTAATGCAGAAATGGTTATAAGTGCGGTTAGTAAAAAGCAATACCCTGGTGATCAGCTTCCTGAAATAGCTTTGGCAGGACGCTCCAATGTGGGGAAATCTTCTTTTATTAATAAGTTGATTAATCGAAAAAAATTAGCGAGAACATCATCTAAGCCCGGTAAAACACAGACATTAAACTTTTATAAAATCAATGATGCTTTTTATTTTGTGGATGTACCCGGTTATGGCTATGCAAAGGTATCCAAAAAAGAACGAGAAAAATGGGGAGGAATGATGGAAGAGTATTTTCAATCAAGGGATACATTAAAAGCTGTGTTGTTAATCACAGATATCCGTCATGAACCAACAAAAGATGATCATCAAATGTATAATTTTTTAAAGCATTTTGAGCTTCCTGTAATTGTTATTGCTACGAAGCTTGACAAAGTACCTAAAAGTAGAAGAACACAATATCTCAAGCGTACAAGAAATGCGCTTGAGATAGAGACTGAGGATTATCTTCTCCCATTCTCATCAGAAACAGGGGACGGCAAAGATGAGGCTTGGGCTCTATTAAAGAAATTTCTATAATCGTAAACGAACAGCTCCTTATTTAGATTTACAGTTAATAGGGAGTTTTTCTTATGTGCTAGGAAAGTATAGAATTTTTCTATTTATTAGGAAAAGGCTTAGATAAAGATATTGGTTATTTCACCGATTTCTTTTAATCCGACCTCTGATCTCTTGCCATAAGAAAGCTACAATAGCATTTCTTATCGTGAATCCATGTAATTTTCCCGTATTTGGAAAATTACATGGATTCACGAGTATATTTCAGTAATATTGGGTATATGTAAGTCAATACGAGTTATAGAGTTATAATTTATCCAAATGTACCTATAAGTCGTTAAACACGCAAATATTGAATTGGATAACCTAGGATATCATTGGTATAATTTTTTTATTGGTATGAATTCAAGTGGGGGTTATAGTTAAATATTTAAAGAGAGAACCTGTGCCGACAAATATCGTACTAAAAATTTGAAAGGATGAATACTTGATGAAAAAACTGAATATTTTATCATTTGTCGTTTTAACAATGCTATTTTTAGCGGCATGTGGAACTGCTGATGACGAAGCAGATAGTGAGAATTCACTAGACAACGGAGAATCTGAAAACTCCTATGATCTTATTGAAGCTGGGAAACTAATATTTGCTGCATCAGGAGAATTTAAACCATTTAGTTATATGGAAGGCAGTGAAATGATAGGTTATGATATTGCAGTTGCTGAAGCAATTGCCGAAAAGTTAGGACTGGAAGCGGTACAGGAGAAGGCGAAGTTTTCTGGGATTGTTACTGGCGTAAATCAAGGACGTTATGATATTGCAGTAGCGAGTCATACAATTACTGATGAACGGTTGGAAAAAGTGGATTTTTCTGAAGCCTATTATTATTCAGGACCAGTTATTTATACGAGATCTGATAGTGATATTGAGTCGGCTGAAGATCTAAACGGAAAAGAGATTTCCGTTTCAAGGGGATCAACATATGTGGAAATGGCAGAGGAATATACAGAAAATATACCACAGGTTGACAGTGATGTGGTGGCACTTCAATCACTTGCTAAAGGTCATCATGATGCAGTAATTACCGATGATATCACTGGATTGACAGCTATTGATAATGGTTTAGAGGTTGAAAACCGTGGGCAATTAGGTGTTAGTGAACAAGCCGTTGCAGTACAAAAAGGGAATGATAAATTATTGGAAGCTATCAACAAAGCATTACAGGAAATGAAAGAGAGTGGTGAATTAGCAGCACTTTCTAAAGAATGGATTGGTGTAGACATTACAGAGGAACCTGAAAATATAGCAGAATAGATCAATTGTTAATTATTCAAATGTGCGCATACCATGCGCACATTTGTCCCTTATGAGGAGTTGAAATCGTTGTCGTCATTATTACATTTTTTTGATGTATTTATCAGTAGCTTTGATGTTTTTATGGATGGGCTTTGGATTACATTTAAATTATCCGTAGCTTCATTACTAATCGCATTTATAATTGGTTTATTTTTTGCAATATTGAAGATATCTAATATAAAAATCTTAGAATGGATAGCAGATGCATATATATGGATCGTGCGTGGTACACCACTTATTGTACAAATCTTTATTCTTTTTTATGGGTTGACAGATATATTACTTATTCCAATGTTCTGGGCGGGAGTTGCTGGTCTTGCCTTCCATAGCGGTGCATATATTGCTGAAATTATTCGTGGTGCAATTCAGTCGATTGATAAAGGACAAAGGGAAGCTGGTAGCTCGCTTGGTATGAGTAAAAGCTTAACCATGCGGAGGATTATTTTACCACAAGCTTTCAGAAGAGCTGTTCCATCGCTTGGTAACCAATTTATTATTGGTATTAAAGACTCCTCGCTGGTCTCCTTTATTGGTATGCAGGATTTATTTGGGGTTGCTAGTACGATGGGATCAAACAGCTTTGATTACCTTCCGTACTTTTTCACTGTGGCAATTTATTATTTAATGATCGTATTAATTCTTACATTAATTGTGAATAAAATCGAGAAGAAATTAGCAGAGAGTGATTAATTAAAATCAAAGGTGACTATTGAGTGGTGAAAGCCGGTTTGTGGAGGAGGTTGAGTATGAGTGAAAAGCAAGAAATGATCAGAGTAGATAAATTAAATAAATCTTTTGGGGATTTACATGTTTTAAAGGATATTGATATAACAGTTGCAGAAAGTGATGTTGTTGTGTTGATTGGTGCAAGTGGATCTGGAAAAAGTACTTTATTACGCTGCTTGAACTTTCTGGAGATGAAGAACAGCGGAAAAATTATAATTGAGGGCGAACAGGTGGAAAAGAATACACATAATTTAAATGAAGTTCGTCAACGAGTCGGCATGGTGTTTCAGCATTTTAATTTATTTCCACATAAAACAGTCCTTGGCAATGTCATTGAAGCTCCTATACAGGTGAAGGGGATTAAAAAGGAACAAGCTATTTTGGAAGGAAAGAAATTACTGACTAAAGTTGGATTGGGCGATAAATATAATGTTTATCCTTCAACTTTGTCAGGCGGTCAGAAACAGCGTGTAGCCATTGCTCGAGCTTTGGCAATGAAACCGGATGTCATGTTGTTTGATGAGCCAACTTCTGCCTTGGATCCAGAATTGGTTGGAGAAGTGTTAACTACGATGAAGGAACTTGCTGAAGAAGGAATGACAATGGTTGTTGTTACACACGAAATGGGTTTTGCGCGTGAGGTGGGAGACTGGGTATTCTATATGCATGATGGAAAAATCGTTGAATACGGTGAACCAAATGACCTTTTCGATAATCCGAAAGAGGAGAGAACACAAGCATTTTTAAGTTCGATATTATAAGAAAATGAGGCTGTCCAAAGGCAGTCTCATTTTCTTTTCTTTAATAAATAAATACCAAAAATAATAATAGCAATGGGCCAAAATCTTTCCATAATATTAAAAATATCATAAATCCATTCAAACCATACAGGTACCTGTATAGAAAAAATCATAATTAATGATATGCCGATGAGCAGAATTCCTGGTAAGAGTCCATGCTTTGTTTGTAAATAACGGACGATAAATGCAATACCAACAATAAGCAGATATACAGCCCAATGATCTATCCAAAAGGAATAATGTTCCAATCCGTGAAAATGAATACCTAATGCAAGAATAACTGTCCCGCCAAATAAGTTTTGATAGTTTTTAGCAGTATAGCTATGGATAAGTAATGCTACACCAATAATAATTAACAACGTTGGCCAAGAATAAAAATCGGTAAAGATGGGAACCTTTAGCTGTCTTAATAGGAAGTAACCCCCAATTCCTATTAACACATATGCCGCTAACGCATTTTGTTTTTTCAAACGATCATCACCTCAGGTCATAATATATTGATTTCTTGCTTAATGGTTTCTGATATGATAAAGTACATTCGAGTTATAAGTGTAGAATATACTTAATACTATATACGTTTAATCCTAACATATTGTTTCATTATCTGTTCACATTTTAAGAAATAGTGAATGGATTTGCGTGTTATAATAGAAGGGAATATTTATTCTTGAGTGGATATTTGGGGGTAGAATAATTTGCATATACTAAAGGTTGGATTTAATTACAAAACAGCCCCTGTTGAGATTAGGGAAAAGCTTACATTTTCAGAGCAGTCTCTTCACGAAGCGATGACAGAATTGAAAGCTCGAAAAAGCATTTTGGAAAATGTAATTGTTTCTACTTGCAATCGTACTGAAATTTATGCTGTAGTAGATCAAGTCCATACAGGGCGTTTTTATATAAAACAATTTTTAGCTGATTGGTTCAACTTAGATAAAGAGGAATTCACTTCTTATTTACGAATCACGGAGGATGATGGTGCACTTGATCATTTATTTAGGGTATCAACAGGACTTGATTCCATGGTTCTGGGTGAAACACAAATACTTGGTCAAGTTAAACAGGCGTTTTTAACATCACAAAAAATGAAAGCCACTGGTACAATATTTAATGAGCTCTTTAAACAAGCAATTACATTAGGAAAACGTGCACAAAGTGATACTGCAATCGGCGAACATGCAGTCTCTGTTAGCTATGCAGCCGTAGAACTGGCAAAGAAGATATTTGGTGATTTGCAGAATAAACATGTTGTGATCTTCGGTGCAGGTAAAATGGGAGAATTAGCATTAAAAAATCTTCAAGGTTCAGGTGCTAGTAAAATTACAGTTTTAAATCGAACCCTTGAAAAAGCAAATGTGTTAGCTGAAAAGTTCCACGCTAAAGCGGAAACTATTGATAATTTGTCAGAGGTTATCTATGACGCAGATATATTAATCAGCTCAACGGCCTCGGATAATGTGGTTTTAACGAAAGAAATGTTGACACCTATTCAAAAGAAACGAAAAGGCAGAGCGCTATTCTTAGTGGATATTGCTGTACCAAGGGATATAGATCCAAAACTTGGAGAATTGGATAATATTTTCCTTTATGACATTGATGATCTTCAGCATATTGTTGATGAAAATCTGGAAGCAAGGAAAGCAGCTGCACAGCAAATTGAACTTATGCTTGAAGAAGAAATTGTTACATTTAAAGAATGGCTAAAAACGTTGGGGGTAGTTCCGGTTATCTCCGCTCTACGTCAAAAAGCACTTTCCATTCAAGCAGAAACAATGCAAAGTATTGAAAGGAAAATACCAGATTTAACAACCAGAGAGAAGAAGGTTATCAATAAGCACACAAAAAGTATCATCAATCAGTTATTAAAAGAACCGGTTACACAGGCAAAAGAGCTGGCTGCCCAAGATAATGCGGAGGAAGCACTCAGATTGTTCGTGGATATCTTTGGAATTGAAGCGGAAGTGAAAGATGAATTTGAAAAGCAAGTCCAAAAAAATGATGCAATCAAGAAACTAAAAAAAAATGAAAAGGTATCCTATCCAATAATTGATACAATAAAAACCATTTAGGCATAATGGCTGTTGCTAATTTTATTCTATAGTTATTGACTTTTTCCTTATTTTCTCCTGTCGTTAACTACCAGAAAGGATTCACATATGTTTGAATTAAAATGGCTGTATGAAATTACTTTAATGATTTATGGTTTAAGTTTGATTGGGTATTTTATTGATTTTATTCAACACAACCGGAGGGCTAATTATTTAGCATTCTGGTTACTTAGTATGGTTTGGATTTTTCAAACCTTTTTTTTGTTATATCAGGTATTGATCGAAAAAAACTTTCCAATACAGACATTAAACGATAGTTTATTTTTTTACTCCTGGATACTGATTACTTTTTCAGTAGCTATCAATAAACTTTTTCCTGTTCATTTTATTGTCTTTTTTACAAATTTATTTGGCTTTTTTATTTTTCTTTTATATATCTCTACGAATGCACAGGAAAATATGCAAAGCAGTGGTGTTCAATTTGTCAACGAAATACTGATTACACATATAACACTCGCAATTGTATCTTACGGCTTTTTCACTATTTCCTTTTTGCTTTCAATCTTGTATATTTTGCAATATCGTTTATTAAAAAATAAACAAGGGTTTAAGTGGATGTGGCGAATCGGTGACTTGAAGGGGCTGGATAATTACTCTTTTATAGCTGTTACAATTGGCGTTGGGTTATTGTTAATTGGTATAATATTAGGTGTAGTGTGGGCATATGTGGCTAATGCTGAATTTTATTGGTTTGATATGAAAACGGTAGGCTCACTTCTGGTTTTAGCTGTCTATATTGTTTATTTATTTTTACGTTTGATTAAAGGATATCAAGGAAAAACTATTTCCATTTATAATACCGCAGCGTTTTTAATTTTACTAATTAATTTCTTTTTGTTTAGTTCATTATCAAATTTTCATTTTTAGGAGGTTGTCTTCATGCGTAAAATTACTGTTGGTTCAAGAAAAAGTAATTTAGCTTTAACCCAAACAAATTGGGTGATAAATCAGTTGAAAGAGGCTGGCGTGAAAAATGAATTTGAAGTAAAGAAAGTTGTTACAAAAGGTGATCGGATTCTTGATGTTACCTTATCAAAAGTAGGAGGGAAAGGTCTGTTTGTGAAAGAAATTGAGCAAGCTATGTATGATGGGGAAATAGATTTTGCTGTACATAGTATGAAAGATATGCCATCCACTATGCCTGAAGGACTTATGATATCTTCTATTCCTATCCGTGAAGATCATCGAGATGCGTTTATATCAAAAAATAATGTATCACTTAATAAGTTAAAGGCGGGTGCCATTGTTGGTACAAGCAGTTTACGTCGTGCAGCGCAAATATTAGCCAAAAGACCCGATGTATCCATTAAGTGGATCCGTGGAAATATCGAGACACGTCTTAGAAAATTAAATGAAGCGGATTATGATGCGATTATTTTAGCTGTGTCAGGATTAAAACGTGTCGGTTTAAGTGAAGATCTGATAACAGAATACCTGGACGCGGAAGTTTGTGTACCGGCAGTTGGACAAGGAGCCTTAGCAATTGAATGTCGTGAAGATGATCAAGAGATTCGTGATTTATTAGCTAAAATAAATGATGATTATACAACCAAAACAGTTAGTGCAGAAAGAACATTTCTTCATCTACTTGAAGGTGGATGTCAGGTGCCTATCGGGGGCTATGCTTATTTAGAAAAAGAAGACATTATTCTAACTGCATTAGTTGGCACACCAGATGGTAAAACAATTCTTAAAGAAGTTGTTCGAGGAACTGATCCTGCGGCTGTTGGTAAAGAAGCAGCAGATAAGCTTATCGATCAAGGTGCAAAAGAAATAGTGGAGAGAGTGAAAGAGGAGCTTGACGAGTAATGTCAATTTCATTACATGGATCTAAAATTCTTATTACCAGAGAAGTGAACCAGGCAAAAGAATTTATGGAGCAGGTTGTACAGCATGGTGGCATACCAATTGAAGCCCCTCTTTTGAAAATTTCATGTATGGATCAGAATGATAGCAAGACTTATTTTCAAGATATAGATAACTATGGGTGGATATTTTTCACAAGTGCAAATGGAGTAACATGTTTTTTTCAGTTAGCTGAGAAATATAAAGTAGATATAGAACAGTTTCAACATATACATTTTGCGGTAATTGGGCATAAAACGGAAAATACATTGAAAAAATTCGGGTTAACTGCAGATTTTATCCCTTCTACCTATAATGCAGAGACAATGGCTGATGAATTTTTGAGTAAATACAAAGAAACAGATTCTATCCTGCTGGTGCGGGGCAGTCGATCTAGGGATGTCCTGCCAATCGAATTTTCAAAGCAGGAGCTTTCCTTTGATTCCATCGAAGTTTATGAGACAAACTATAATTTTGAAATAGCTGAAACCTTAAATAATATTTTACTACAAAGAAACTTGGATTTTATAACATTTACCAGTCCATCAACGGTAGATGCATTTGTTAAGTTGGCAAAGGTTGCGATTGATACTACGTGTGTATGTATTGGAACAACTACAGAAAATAGAGCACGTGAACTAGGCTTCACCTCCACTTTAGCACCTAAGGAATATACAATTGAAGGAATGTTGGAATGTATGCAACAGTACATTTCCTCAGAAAGGATAGATGATGATGACAATTAATAGTGAATTTAAACGGCATCGCAGATTAAGATCTTCAGCTTCCATCAGGTCATTAGTACGTGAAAATCACCTGCGAACAGATGACTTTATTTATCCGATGTTTGTTATTGAAGGGAATACCATTAAAAATGAAATAGCCTCAATGCCCGGAATTTATCAAATTTCTCTTGATCTTTTAGTTAAAGAGGTAAGAGAGGTAGCCGAACTTGGGATTAAAGCTATTATGTTGTTTGGCGTAATCCATGATAAGGATGAACAGGGAACGGGAGCTTTTATTGATCATGGAATTATACAGGAAGCAACACGAATGGTAAAAAGTGAATTTCCGGACATGTTAGTCATTGCGGATACATGTCTTTGTGAATATACATCACATGGTCATTGTGGCGTAATTCATCATCAGGATGTGGATAATGATGAATCACTGAAGCTGCTGGCAAAAACTGCTGTCTCACAGGCAAATGCAGGTGCAGATATTATAGCACCATCAAACATGATGGATGGATTTGTTGCTGTTATCCGCAAATCTTTGGACGAGGCAGGCTTCAAGAACATTCCGGTTATGTCCTATGCTGTGAAATATGCTTCGGCCTTTTATGGACCTTTCCGGGATGCTGCAGACAGTACACCACAATTCGGTGACCGCAAGACCTATCAGATGGATCCGGCAAATCGCCTGGAAGCTTTACGTGAAGCTAAATCTGATATTGAAGAAGGGGCAGATTTTCTAATTGTAAAACCTGCATTATCCTATCTTGATATTGTTCGCGAGGTAAGAAATAATTTTAATATACCTGTCGTTGCCTACAATGTTAGCGGAGAGTACTCGATGGTAAAAGCAGCTGCTTTAAATGGCTGGGTAAATGAAAAAGATATTGTACTCGAAAAACTAACTTCCATGAAACGGGCTGGAGCAGACCTTATCTTAACGTATTTTGCTAAAGATGCAGCTAGATGGCTGAACGAATAAATTTGTGGAGGAGTGGTTTTTTGTGAAAAGTTTTGATAACTCAGTGGATGCTTACAAGGAAGCTGTCGATTTGATGCCTGGTGGTGTGAACTCTCCTGTTCGTGCATTTAAATCAGTAGGTATGGCACCAATTTTTATGGAAAAAGGAAAAGGATCAAAAATCACTGATATTGATGGCAATGAGTATATTGATTATGTATTAAGCTGGGGGCCTTTAATTTTAGGACATGCAGATGATAATGTTGTTCGTAAATTAAAAGAAGCAGCCGAAAATGGAACTAGCTTTGGTGCGCCAACTGTTTTGGAAAATAAATTGGCAGAACTTGTGATAGAACGTGTCCCTTCCATTGAAATGCTGCGTATGGTCAATTCGGGAACGGAAGCAACAATGAGTGCACTCCGTGTAGCGAGAGGCTATACAGGAAGAGATAAAATCCTGAAATTTGAAGGGAATTACCATGGACATGGTGATTCATTGCTTATAAAAGCAGGATCTGGTGTTGCAACATTGGGACTGCCTGATAGCCCTGGTGTTCCAGAATCGATTGCAAAAAATACAATTACTGTACCGTATAACGATATGGAAAGCGTCCGGTATGCTTTTGAAAATTATGGTGATGACATTGCAGCAGTTATTGTTGAACCTGTTTCAGGAAATATGGGAGTTGTGGCACCAGTAGGTAATTTCTTACAGGAGTTAAGGGAAATTACCGAGGATAATGGTACGGTACTGATCTTTGATGAAGTAATGACAGGATTTCGTGTAGGATATAATTGTGCACAGGGTCATTTTGGTGTGACACCAGACTTAACTTGTTTGGGTAAAGTAATTGGTGGTGGCTTACCGGTTGGGGCATACGGTGGCAAACGTGTAATCATGGAAAATGTTGCACCGGCAGGAATGATATATCAAGCAGGAACTTTATCCGGTAACCCATTAGCAATGACGGCAGGCTTTGAAACATTACATGCATTGGATAGATTATCTTATGAGAAGATTAATAAAAAAGTAGAAAAATTAATGGATGGTTTTAAACAAGCTGCGAAAGACTTTGATATCCCACTCCATATTAATCGTGCTGGTTCGATGTTTGGTGTGTTCTTTACAAATGAGGAAGTTATAAACTTTGAAACTGCTCAAAAATCAAACCTAGATTATTTTGCCCAGTATTATCGTGCGATGATAGATGAGGGCATCTTTTTACCGCCATCTCAGTTTGAAGGATTATTCCTCTCAACTGCCCATACAGATGAAGACATTGGAAAAACAATTCAAGCAATACGTAATGCGTTTTCGAAAATTGAAAAGTAAATTGCTATTAAAAAGCTATTTCAGACTGGAGTAGCTTTTTTTATTACGCATTAATGGGCTGTAATACCCCCACCTCCAAGCGTGAGAAATCCCAAACGTGAAGGTGGGGAGGGCCTTGTGTCATACCCTTGTGGTAAAAACAGCCTGTAAATTTCCTGATTCTGATCAAGGGTCTTTAGGTCATATCATGAGGTACTAACATTCAGTGGGGGAGGAAGGGAAACCCCCACTGAATGAAGTTTCACTTTATTTGAGTTATTTGTAAGGTTGGTTTTAAAGAGAGTTGTTTTTTTTATACACAAGTAACCCCAGTCCCAAACATTCAGAATGAAGACTTTCATTTCATAAGCATAACCTCCATTTATCTCTCATATAGATAATTAAGACATATAAGCTTATGGAATATATATATGTTGAAGGGAGGAAATCATTTGTCAAATGATCAACCGGTGTTCAGTTTTGAATTAAACGAATCGCTTTATTTTGAAAAAGGACAGGAAGTTGCAGAAATGAGAGGGGTTTCCCTGGACCCGGAAATATCCATTCAAGCTTTTAATGAGTATATTTCGATAAGGGGTGTAATCGAATTAAGTGGGGAATATCTTAAGGTGGCATCAACAGAGGAAAATGACCAACCGATGGATTTTGAAGATTATCATTCAAAGCGTTTTGTAGAAACCGTTGTAGATTTGGAAGAAGGTAATGCAGCGTTTACCCATCGGTTTCCTGTTGAAATAACTGTACCAACATATAGAGTAAATGATATTAATGATGTAACGGTGTACATTGAATCATTTGATTATGAAATACCAGAACCAAGCCAGCTGAAATTGTATTCTACGATTGAGATTCATGGAATTAGTGATCCATCTGAAGAATCACCTGAAAACGTGGAAGCAAAGGAATCTCAAGCAGAAGCGCTCTCTATGGAGAGAGAAGCGAATGATTCATTTAATTTTGAAATAAAACAGGAAAAAGATACGGATGATGAACTTGAACCAACGATATTAAATCCATCAGATATTCCCACTTTAAAATCGGAAGAGGAAGAAGGAGATGATTCTACAGAAGAAGCCCGTTGGAAAATTAAACAACAGTCTCAATCATTGAAGGAATTTTTTGATGATTTATCTTCTAAGGAAAGTGCGCTTGATTCTTCTCCAGAGATCATTGATGATCCCTCGCCATCTTACAATGATTCAGACGAAGCACCAGATGCATATGAAGCTATGGAAAATCGAGCAGAAGAAATGGAAGATGTTCGTTATCTAGCAGATATGTTTAGAAGCTCAGAGGAAGAACAATACACACAAATGAGACTCTGTATTGTTCAGGAAAAAGATACGATTGAGACAATTGCTGAACGCTATAAAATAACAACATTACAATTGATAAAACAAAATAATTTAGCTGAAGCATATGAAGTTTCTGAAGGTCAATTACTTTATATTCCAAATAAGAAAAAGTAGAAATGTTACCCCTTGGTCTTATTCAAGGGGTATCCAATTTATTCCAGGTGGTGAAATAAACGATGGATAGAATAAAAAAAGTGCTGCAGGCCTATTCCATTTATCCGCTCACTATAATTAAAGTAACAGAACGTATTTATCGAATCAGTGATGGGCAACGGGAGTATGCTCTCAAACAAAGCTCCATGTCCGATGGTAGTGTAACAAATTGGGAATATGCCTACCAGCAGGCTTTTTCACATAATCTATCAAGTATTTTACCAGTTTATTTAACAAATGGTGGAAATTTATATATAGAAATAGAAAAAAGTATCTTTTATTTAACGCCATGGATAGATAATATGGAGATGAAGATAACTAAACAATCAATTGAGCAATTTTATCGCAATGTAGGAAAACTACACGTAACAACAAAACAAGAGCAGGTGGTTCAGACGGAAGTTTGGCAACATCATTTTCAAGCATATAAGAAGTTTTGTCAGGATACAGCAATAAATCTATTTGGTTTTGTAGAAAAATTTGAAAAGAATCAGTATATGTCACCATTAGAGTTACTTGTTTGTACACAATTTCGGGAATTGGAGTATGGATTTAAGGAAATAAATAAACGGATTGAACAATTTATTAATCTGGAAGCAGAAAAAACAACCTGGAATTATAGTTTATGTCACGGAAATTTAAGATTTTCTCATGTCTTAGCTGCAGGACAATTCTATATAATTAATTTTGAAAATGCTACATATGAAAATGCTGTTATCGATTTAGCTACATTTTATAAAAATGAAGTCGCTGATTATGATTCACAGACAGAATTACTGATTGATTTATTCTCTCTTTATATGGAAGTAAATAAATTAACCATAAATGAATTGCAGTTACTTGCCATTCATTTGTTAGATCCGACAGAATATTGTTCCATTGTTCAAGACTATGTGAATGGTAATAATCAACATTCAATCATTGAGAATGTTATTCAATTACAGCATGCCTATCGTAAAGTTTTATTCGGAATACAATTATCTAACCATATTGAGGATGAATATGAAACAATCTCACTTGATGATCTTGAAAGTTAAATCCATTCTAAATAGAAAGCAATAAACAGTCCGACTAACAGTCCCAGTAAAAATACATCAAGAGTAGTTGGAAAAAATAATGTACGCAGTAGTTGAAAAATCAGAATGGGTAAAGTAACCTTTTCAATAACAAAAATACAGTGTCTTGCCCATGGTGGTAGTCGATATCTATAATACCTCGCCACTTAAATCACCTCTTTCCAAAAAAATCACTTCCCTTTCTTCGTTTTATTTAATATGATATGTATAGAGATAGTTGTTTTGTGCAAAAACTGTGATAATAGTTGACGACAGATAAAGTTATCGATAGAATAAAAAGTAATCATTATAATTAAATGTGATGATCGGGAAGAGTACAAAATAGACACCTACAGAGAGGGGAATAAGAGCTGAAAATTTCCCAGGAAAAGCTATTTTGGAAGGTCGCCCATGAAGCAGCTTCTTTGAAACTGAAGTAGGAGAATGCCGGCAGCTCGCCGTTATCAATCAATTGAGTGTACAAGTGCTTTTATTCACTTGTAAACAAAGGTGGTACCACGGAAATAAACCCTTTTCGTCCTTTTATTAAGGATGAGAAGGGTTTTTTTGCGGTAAAGAAAATGTATTCATATTCCTTTCTGCATGAGTGCATAAGTAATACTTCGAAGCAAATTCAGGTCGTAGATGAAAAGTGCTTTTTCGCCTGAACGAAAGTCTACTTCAAAAAGCGGGCACTCGAGAGTATAAGAATTTCCAGGAAAGCAAAATTCGCTTTGAAGAATCTCTTTTGGACTGACAATTTTTTCAATATTAGGAGGTAGCTAACATGAACGAAAATAAGACAGCGTCACTGTCATCAAAATATAATCCACAGGCAGTGGAAAAAGATCGCTATCAATTTTGGTTACAGGGAAAATATTTTGAAGCAACTAAAGACAAGGAAAAGGAGCCGTATTCCATTGTCATCCCACCACCAAATATAACTGGCAGACTACATTTAGGTCATGCATGGGATACAACGATGCAGGATACGTTATCCCGAATGAAACGTATGCAGGGATATGATGTGTTATGGCTTCCAGGGATGGATCATGCTGGAATTGCAACACAGGCAAAGGTGGAAGCAAAACTGAAAGAACAAGGAACAAATCGTTATGAATTAGGGCGAGAAAAGTTTATTGAGACAGCATGGGAATGGAAAGAGGAATATGCTAACTTTATTCGATCTCAATGGGAAAAGCTTGGACTGGGACTTGATTATTCCAGAGAACGATTCACTTTGGACGATGGACTGTCTGATGCGGTAAAGGAAGTTTTTGTTAAGCTATATGAAAAGGGACTTATTTATCGTGGTGAATATATTATTAACTGGGATCCGCAAACAAAAACTGCACTCTCAGACATTGAAGTTATTTATGAGGAAGTTCAAGGAAAATTTTATCATATGCGCTATCCGATTAAGGATAGTGAAGAAACAATTGAAGTTGCTACAACACGTCCAGAAACGATGTTAGGTGATACAGCAGTAGCAGTGCATCCTAAAGATAAACGTTACAAGCACTTAATTGGTAAATCAGTTGTATTGCCAATTGTAGGGCGGGAAATTGAAATTGTTGCTGATGATTATGTAGATATGGAGCTTGGGTCAGGTGCTGTAAAAATTACTCCAGCACATGACCCAAATGATTTTGAAATTGGAAATCGTCATAATCTAAAGCGTGTGCTTGTAATGAATGAAGATGGATCTATGAATGAAAATACAGGAAAATATCAAGGCCTTGATCGTTTTGAATGCAGGAAGCAGATTGTGAACGATCTTCAGGATATTGGTGTATTATTTTATATTGAAGAAAGAGTCCATCAAGTTGGCCATTCAGAGCGCAGTGGAGCGGTTGTTGAACCCTATTTATCTACCCAGTGGTTTGTTGATATGCAGCCATTAGCAGATGCAGCAGTAGAACTGCAGCGTAGTGAACAAAAAGTGAATTTCGTTCCAGATCGCTTTGAGCATACGTATTTAAACTGGATGGACAACATCCGTGATTGGTGTATTTCACGTCAGCTTTGGTGGGGGCATCGAATTCCCGCATGGTATCATAAGGAAACGAAGGAAATTTATGTTGGTAAAGAAGCGCCAGCAGATAGTGAAAATTGGGAGCAGGATGAAGACGTATTGGATACATGGTTCTCTTCTGCATTATGGCCATTTTCAACCATGGGCTGGCCTAATACGGAGTCAGAGGATTTTAAACATTACTTCCCAACAAATGTACTCGTTACAGGATACGATATTATCTTCTTTTGGGTAGCAAGAATGATTTTCCAATCGAAACAATTCACCGGTGAAAAACCATTTAAAGATGTCCTTATTCACGGTTTAATTCGTGATGCGGAGGGGCGGAAAATGAGTAAATCACTTGGTAATGGTGTAGATCCGATGGATGTAATCGAAAAGTATGGTGCAGATTCTCTGAGGTATTTCTTGCTAACCGGATCTACTCCAGGGCAGGATTTACGCTTCCATTGGGAAAAAGTTGAGTCTACCTGGAATTTTGCCAATAAAGTATGGAATGCGTCTCGCTTTTCCTTGATGAATATGGAAAACTTCACTTATGAGGATATTGATTTATCCACTGAAAAATCGTTAGCAGATAAATGGATATTAACCCGATTAAATGAGACGATAGAACTTGTAACAAAAAATACAAATAAATATGAATTCGGTGAAGCAGGTCGCCATCTGCATAACTTTATTTGGGACGAATTATGTGATTGGTATATTGAAATGGCTAAACTTCCGTTATATGGTGAAGATGAGACTAAAAAGAAAACAACTCAATCTGTACTAGCATATGTTCTTGATCAAACGATGCGTATGCTTCATCCATATATGCCGTTTATTACAGAAGAAATCTGGCAACAGCTGCCACATCAAGGTGAATCGATCACCGTTGCTAAATGGCCACAAGTGCGAAATGAATTTCATGACGTGGCAGCATCTAAAGAAATGAAACGACTTGTTTCGATCATTAAATCTGTTCGTAATATACGGGCAGAAGTAGATACACCAATGTCTAAACAAATTAAACTTCTAATCCAGGCTGAAACTTCAGAAGTTGTAGCAGAGCTTGAGAATAATCGTGACTACTTGGAACGTTTTTGTAATCCTCGTGAATTGACGATTGCAACCAACGTTACTGTTCCTGAAAAAGCTATGTCAGCAGTTGTGACAGGGGCTGAAATTTACCTTCCACTTGAAGGGTTGATTGATTTTGAAAAAGAAATAGATCGCCTAAAAAAAGAATTGGATAAATGGACAAAAGAAGTAGAACGTGTACAGAAAAAATTATCTAATGAAGGTTTTGTTAAAAAAGCACCAGAGGCAGTCGTAAATGAAGAAAAACAAAAGGAAAAAGATTATCTCGATAAGCAAGCTAAAGTGAAAGTAAGATTGAATGAATTAAAACAATCAGCAGAATAAAATTTTTACTTGAAGCGGAATTTCATGAATCAATAGAAATTCCGCTTTGCTATATTTTTGATTTTATATGTGACACATATTTTCGAACAATATTTATATTACTAACAGCACTAAGTGTTCTAGAACCTACAACATCTTCTATTTCATTAAATAGAAGATCACCATTATAATCGATTAAAAAATCAATGCCCACCATGTCAAAATGAAAGTAATTGATTATTTTCCTGATAATTGCTAGCTCTTGCTCATTTAGCTTATACAACCTTGCAGAACCACCGAGCTTGAAATTAGCACGGAAATCATTATTGCTTTCTCTTAAAACTGCACCGATAATTTCTTTACCAACAATAAAAACACGCAAATCTTTTCCAAGCTTTACATTACTGGTTTGAATAATAAAATCATTTGAAAGCTTCCCAATTGAAACTTCCCAAGCTTGTCGATCATCAATAAAATATACTTGTTTACCTCCTCTGCCTGAAGATTCTTTCACAACAAAGGGAAAAGGGAATGGGATAGTTGTGGGGATATTATCTTTTTTAAAATATAATGTATCTACCATTGAGATCCCAAGATCATTTATATAATGATGGGTAAGTGCTTTATCATTACAGATACTTGAAATAATGGATGAATTGAAAACAGTGATATCACATGCTTCCAAATGCAGGCTTAACAATGGGTCTATTGTGCGAACAATGGCGAAATCAGGTTTAGAAATGGCTTTTCCATCCATGTTAATTATCCGCTCGTTACCAGTAATCCCAATCGTCACTTTTTCTCTTATGATAAGCTTGAGTGATAAATTTTGAAGTTGTGCCTCTTCAATAAACCAATCAATAAACGATTGATTAACAGCTACGTCTTCCTTCTTATAGATCAGCCAGCCGTGCGCCATCTTTTCACCTTCGTTCTTCATTTAAATGATCAAGTATGTAGTCCATAATAAAATCAGCTACATTAATTCCCGTACAATCATACATATTATGGATATGAGCATTTGAGTTTATCTCACAAATTAATGGATTATTATCCGGACCAAACAATAGATCAACTCCGGCAAAATCAGCTCCGATTGCTTTGGTTGCAGTAACTGCTAATGTCACTTCCTGCTCCGTAGGTAGATAAGCCTTCATCGTGCCACCTGCTGTCACGTTTGCCCTAAAGTCATTCGCTGACGTTCGTTCCATTGCTGCCACAACTTTATCACCTACAACATGTAAGCGTAAATCTCTTCCATAGCTTGATGCAATAAATTCCTGAAATATGAATGCTTTTCCTTGTAATTCGTTAATCTTTTTGATTAATTCCTCTTCTGTATGTATTAAATAAACCTGCTCACCAAAAGATCCAAAGGCTTCTTTTACAATCATAGGCCACCCTAGTTTTTGGATTGCTAGCTGTATGGTTTCATTATCAAGCATTCCATTGGAGAAAATTTTTGGAGCAATTATTGTTTTCGGTATAGGCAGCTTATTTTGTGCTAAATATTGATATGTAGCAATTTTGTCATCGCTTATATGAATGGACTCTGCCGAATTAAAAACAGGTACTCCCATTAATTCTAATTGCTTTGCGAGATAGATGTCTTTATCGGCGAAAACAACATAATCAGGTAATTGATTTTTTTCTTGCTGTAGAAATTCTAATGAATCAATTCCTAGGAAGGAAAGCAATTCATTGTTTTTATAAATAATTGTGGTACTATTTTTCTTAGCTGCAGCGGATTGTATCCACTCAGCAAAATCTAAAAATTTATTTCCTTGCAAATTTCCGTTGTATATAATCCATCCTTGTTTATTCAATTTATGATATCCTTTCTGCTATACTATTTATTAAAGACTTATTTCGTAATGATAGTTGCACTTTAAGTTCTTGGATGATATAAAATGTGACGTAATTTTAGGTTTATTCCAAAGCTTGTGCTGCCGGTGGGACGAGTAATTGCAGGCACAATATTTTAAAAAACAGTCAAATTAATGGATGTAAAGAAAGTGGTGTACATAAATGTTTGAAAACTTTAAACAGGTAGAGACGTTTTTTGAAACTCGAAAATCCCTTGGAATTAAGCCTGGTTTGGATAGAATTAAACGTTTACTAGGATTACTAAATAATCCTCAAGACAATATCCAAGCCATTCATATTGCAGGAACCAATGGCAAGGGTTCGACACTGCAGTTTATAAAGAATGCGCTTAAGAGTAATGGCTATAATGTAGGTGTGTTTACATCACCTAGTTTTTCTGGTTTAGCCGGCCATATAGGATTAAATGATACCATCATATCAAATGACTCATTTATAACTTTATGTAATGAAATGTATCCTGCGATTAAGCAGCTGGATCAAGAAAATATGTCTCCAACTGAATTTGAAATTATTACGGCACTGGCATTTTTGTATTTTTCAAAGCAGGTTGATTTTGCCCTAATTGAAGCAGGTATGGGTGGGCGTGAAGATACAACGAATTGCTTCCGACCCATTATGTCCATTATAACAAATATCGCAATGGATCATACTGATTTTTTAGGTAATACATTAGAAGAAATAGCATATCATAAAGCTGGCATTATAAAAGAGGACGCATCGGTTATTGTAGGTGAAATGGAGGAAGCCGCACAGGCAGTTATTGTAAAAGAAATTCAAAATAAAAAGACAAATAGTTACCATTTAGGACAAGACTTTACATATAAACATATCGATTATAACACAGCCTATGGGGTACAATATTTCTCATGGAATAGAAAAAAAGACCGGCATAGCCTGACTTTAAAGATGCTTGGAGAACATCAGGTGAAAAATGCTTCGATTGCCTTTATGGCAATTTTAGAACTTGTAGAAAAGGGTTATACAATAAATTTACAGACAACAAAAGAAGCTTTCAAACATACTATAGTGCCTGGAAGGTTTGAGATTGTGAAGGAAAACCCTCTAATCATTCTGGATAGTGCTCATAATCCAGCGGGAATTAACTCATTTTTACAAACAGTTACTACAAATTATAAAGATATGTCTAACCATCTTCTTTTTGCAGCATTTAAAGATAAAGATTTAGAAACTATGCTTCATCAACTAAGCGGTCATTTTGCATCTATTACAGTCACAACTTTTGATCATCCACGTGCTGCGAGTACAGTAAAATTATATCAACTAACAGAGGATGAAAATAAAAAGATTTGTGGAAATTGGAAAGCAGCTTTAAAAAATATGAACCAAATGGACAGCAATTACTTTGTTACCGGTTCTTTACATTTCATTGTTCAGGTAAGAGATTATTTAAATTTACATAAATAATTGTATTTTGTAGAATTATTTTTTAATCGTTTGACACTGTTCGTCTTACTTTTTAAATCCCTTATGCTAGAGTGAAACAAAACTAGTAGAGTGAGGGGATAGCATGGACAAGCAGAAAAAGACCGGAGTATTGAATAATAAAATCAAACTTAAAATAAAAGATCGTTCGAATACTTTTCGAAAAAGCAAAGAAGAACAGGCTGCGACATATCAAGATAATGGTGATGAATCAATTCCAACTTTTGCAAGACAGTATGACAGCAGTAATTCCAAAAAAAAATATGGTAAAAATGAAAGTAGATTCAAGCATTTTAAACCGGTTATTGTGACAACAATTGCCGCCATTGCTATTGGGTCAGTATTAGGCTTTGCGATGCTCAGAATGTTTGTAATCATTGATGGAGATCTTAGTGCGAACGGAAATAATAGTCTTCCGGTAATGACTGATGATACTGCTAAAGATCAGGATGAAAATAAAACAGTAGACACCTCATTAAAAATGCTTGATCCTATTCATGCATTTGTTATACAAGGAGGGGTCTTCTCAGAACAAGCTAACGCAGATGAATGGGCTGCCAAATATGAACATGCAGGCTTGCCTTCTACTATTTGGGAAATAGATAATCAATATTTTCTATTAACTGGTTTAGGGGAATCAATGGATCAAGTAAAACAGTCTGCAACGGAATTAAGTGAGTACGGTTTTGATGTTTTTGTCAAAGAGTGGACAACAGATGAGGTGGAGATAGAGCTTACGGAGGAAGAGCATACCTGGCTTACGTCTTTCCTTGAAGAGTGGCAGGCAGCTTTGACGTCGCTTACCAGTAATCAAGTGTTTTCAGTAACAGACTGGGAAGAATTAATGAATAATTATCCGGAAGGTACTGAAAAATTATCTGGTTTATCGACAATGATAGAAGAACTAGTTGGCGAAATGAGTACAACAGAAAATAGACAAGCACAACATATTCTTCTAAAATTATGGTTGCAATATGAAATAGTAACAAATAATTAGGTATTTTATGAAATAATACCAAATAGCTAATTTTCTATTTTACGTACTTGAGTACCTTTGATAATTTAATTTTCTTCCAGTGAATATTTCAAAAATTAGGCTGTAATCATGCTTCAAAATTGAATTTTACTGATTTGTCTCCATTGATATATCGTTTTAATATAAACGTATATATCGGAAGGAGGTTAATCAATGACAACATCAGCAATTATGATTAAGGATGTGCCTAAGGAGGATCGCCCCAGAGAGCGCATGTTAAAACTTGGTTCCAAGCATTTATCCAATCAGGAACTAATGGCAATTTTATTGGGGAGTGGTACAAGAGACGAATCCGTTATGGCGCTGTCCAATCGTGTTTTAATGCATTTTGAAGGTTTAAAGTTACTAAGCGATGCTACAATAGAAGAGCTTACAGCAATAAAAGGAATTGGTGCAGCGAAGGGAGTTTTAATACTTTCCGCAATTGAGCTGGGAAAAAGAATGAATCAATATAAACCAATTGATCGCTATGTTATCCGTTCTCCGGAGGATGGAGCAGATTACGTGATGGAAGAAATGCGAAGTTTGAATCAGGAGCATTTTGTTGTTCTTTTCCTAAACACTAAAAACCAGATCATCCATAGACAGACAATCTTCATCGGCAGTTTAAATGCTTCTATCGTGCACCCCAGAGAGGTCTTCCGCGAAGCAGTAAAACGATCAGCGGCATCGATAATTGTTGCACATAATCATCCCAGCGGAGATCCCTCTCCATCACAGGAAGACATTCATGTGACAAGGCGATTAGTTGAATCAGGTAAAATGATTGGCATAGAACTTTTGGATCATTTAATCATCGGTGATAGAAAATTTGTATCACTTAAAGAAAAAGGATACTTATAATACTATCTATTTTAGTAATTTTTTCGTATAATTATATAGACCAACTAATAAATCAGCGCCATTTTTCGATTTTTTATTGAAAGTGGCGCTTATTAAGATTGTTAGGTGCAATGTATAAGTTAACTTATTTGTAATGATTTGGCTTTTTTTAATGATTGAACTTTAATTTGTACATAATATTTAAAAGGATAGTAAAGCTACATATTTACAAATGAATTGCGATTTGGAGAGGGAGATTTTTTTGGGTAGATTTAGTTTTTCACAAGATTTAGGGATAGACTTGGGTACTGCAAATACACTTGTATTTGTGAAAGGAAAAGGGATTGTTGTCCGCGAACCTACTGTTGTAGCTAAAAATAACGAAACTGGAGAAGTAGAAGCTGTTGGTAGTTCTGCAAGAAATATGATAGGAAGAACACCGGGAAATATTACTGTAATTCGCCCAATGAAAGATGGGGTAATTGCAGACTATGATACAACTGCCATGATGATGAAATACTATATTAAAAAAGCGATGAGAAACAGATCCTTTTTTGCAAAAAAACCAAGTGTTATGGTCTGTGTTCCATCCGGAATTACCATGGTAGAAGAACGTGCGGTTATTGATGCGACAAAGCAAGCCGGAGCAAAAGATGCTTTTCCGATTGCTGAACCATTTGCAGCAGCTATTGGGGCTGGTTTACCAGTTTGGGAACCAACAGGCAGTATGGTTGTAGATATCGGTGGAGGAACTACGGAAGTGGCAGTTATTTCACTTGGAGGTATAGTTACCAGCCAGTCGATCAGAAAAGCTGGGGATAATTTAGATGAGGCTATTGTTACCTATATACGCAAGCAATATAGTTTAATGATTGGAGAGCGATCTGCTGAATCAATTAAACTGGATATTGGGACTGCTGGACAAGCTGCTGGAAATGAAGAGATGGATATACGAGGACGTGATTTATTAACTGGTTTGCCAAAGACTATAACGGTTACTTCCAAAGAAATAGCCGCATCATTAAATGATACGGTTGAATCAATCGTGGAGGCAGTTAAAAGTACTTTGGAAAAAACTCCGCCTGAACTGGCTGCTGATATTATGGATCGAGGTATTGTATTATCTGGAGGAGGAGCTCTCCTAAAAAATATTGACCAAGTTATTAGTGATGAGACGAAAATACCTGTTTTTGTGACAGAAAACCCACTTGAAAGTGTTGCAATTGGGACAGGTAAATCGATCGAGTACATTCAACATTTCCGTTCACATTCGAATGTATCATCTCGTCCAACTGTTGAGTAAGTAGGTGTTTTGATGCCGTTTTTTAGAAAAAAACGTTTGTTTATCATTTTAATTGGATTCATTATTCTTGTCGCATTAATTGGCTATTCTTTGACGGACAGGGATAAATTAACAACTGCAGAACAATTTGTAAATGATACTGTTGGATGGGCGCAAAGTGTTATACATGCCCCGGTCACTTTTATAACAGATATCTTTACAAATATTGACGATTTCAGGGATACGTATAATGAGAATCAGCTGTTGAAAGAAAAATTATCAGAATATAAAGGATTAATTTATGAAGTACAGGAGTTAACTGAGGAAAATGAAGAACTGAGAAACACATTGGAGGTAACGGATTCAATCAGAGATTTTGAACCTATCCAGGCAACCGTCATATCCCGTTCACCTGAAAGCTGGGTAGAGCAAGTTACGATTAATAAAGGGGAACAAGTCGGTGTGAAGTCCAATATGGCCGTTATAACTGCTGAGGGCATGGTAGGGAAAGTTCTGAGCACATCACAATTTACTTCGACTATCCAATTGATTACAGGTTTTGATCAGTTCAATCGTATATCTGCAACAATTTCCCGTGATGAAGGAAAGGATATTTTTGGTATGATTGAAGGGTTTGATAAGGAAAGTAGTTCCTTATTATTCAGGATTATCGAAGAGTCAGATAAAGATTTGGAAGAAGGAGAATTAATTGTTTCTTCCGGAATGGGTGGCGTATTTCCCGCTGGGCTAATGATTGGGTCAGTAAAAGAAGTTATTCCTGATCAATATGGGTTAACCCGAACAGCACTTATTGAGCCTGCCGCAGATATGTACGAAATAAATAATGTTATTGTTGTAGATCGAACACTAATAGAAGAGGCAGAAATTGAAAGCGAAGATGAGGAGGAGGAAGAGTAATGAAACGTTTGTATTTACCTCTCATCCTCTTTCTGTTTCTTATATTGGAAGGTGTAGCATTGGAACTGCTGCCAATCAATTTAATTATGAGCGACTTCTTCATCGTCCCACATTGGGTATTTGTATTTCTAGTATATCTTGCTATCTTTTATGATGGGGAGAACACATATTTTTCGGTAATGTATGCAATTGTTTTTGGCTTGTTAATTGACATTGTCTATACAGGAATACTGGGTGTCTATACGTTCTCATATGGATTGGTAATTTACATTGTTCATGGTATTAAAAAAATACTTCATGGAAACTTTTATGTAACCGTATTATTAGGTCTTGTTGGACTTGCTTTAACAGATATTTTTATTAATGGTATATTTATAGTAGTAGGTATGAGTGATATGCTATGGAAAGATTATTTTATGTATCGCCTTCTTCCTACGGTTATCTCGAATCTTGTATTTCTTCTGGTGTTATACCCGGTTATTGTAAAGTGCCTTATCCGATGGAGAAAAGAACAGTTATCTGGCAGAAATACTATTTAACTAAGCATGGTACTAGTAATGAGGTGAACTTATCGTGTCTGATAAGAAACAATTGATCACAATAAAAGGAACAAGAGAAGGGCTTTCACTATTTATAGATGATTCTTGCACGTTTGCTGATGCAATAGCTGAATTAAACGAAAAAATAGTTGCAAGTCACCTGAAAAATGATGAGCCAATCGTATCTGTAAAAGTAAAATTAGGTAATCGTTATTTAGATGAGGAGCAGAAGAAACAACTTAGTGAAATTATCAGTGACATAAATCGTTTCACAATTCATTCGTTTGAATCAAATGTCATTCAAAGAGAAGAAGCCCTTTCCTGGAAAGAAGATAGTGAAATAAAAGTTGTCAATCGAATTGTTAGATCTGGTCAAGTGTTGGAAGTAAAGGGGGATCTTTTATTAATAGGTGATGTGAATCCTGGGGGAAAAGTAATTTCAACAGGAAACATTTATATAATGGGAAATTTATATGGTATTGCTCATGCAGGTTCTGATGGTGACCGAAATGCATTGATAGCTGCTTCATTTATGAAGCCTAGTCAACTTCGTATAGCGGATTATATGAGCCGTGCTCCAGATTATGAAGCTGATGGTGTGTATATGGAATGTGGTCTTATAGATGAAGAGCAGGATAAGATAATCATTGATCGACTTCAAGTTCTTTCACATAAAAGGAAAGAAATAAGCGGACTCGAAAGGAGAATGCAAAATGGGTGAAGCAATTGTCGTTACATCTGGTAAAGGCGGAGTCGGCAAAACAACTTCTTCAGCTAATATAGGTACAGCATTAGCGTTAATGGAGAAAAAAGTATGTTTGATAGATACAGATATTGGCTTAAGGAACCTTGATGTTGTAATGGGACTGGAAAACAGAATTATTTATGATATTGTAGATGTGATTCAGGAACGCTGTAAATTGAAGCAAGCACTTATAAAAGACAAACGTTTTGACTATTTATCATTATTGCCAGCAGCTCAAACCAGTGACAAGTCTGCCGTTACAAGAGAGGGTATGAAAAGTATCGTTTCAGAGCTTAAACAAGAGTACGATTATATTTTAATTGACTGTCCAGCCGGCATTGAGCAGGGTTTCCAAAATGCCATTGTGGGAGCTGATAAGGCCATCGTTGTAACAACACCTGAAAAATCCAGTGTACGTGATGCGGATCGAATAATCGGTTTATTGGAAAAAGAAGAAATGGAGCCTCCAAAACTAGTAATCAATCGAATTCGTAATCATATGATGAAAAATGGAGATATGATAGAAATTGATGATATCGTACAAATTCTTTCCATCGACCTTATTGGTATTGTAATTGATGATGATGAAGTGATCAAGGCCGCTAATAATGGAGAGCCAGTTGCATTGCATCCAAATTCAAAAGCCTCTATTGCATATAGAAATATTGCAAGACGGATTTTAGGAGAAAGTGTTCCTCTGCAATCATTAGAGGATCAAAAAAGTGTGTTTCAAAAAATGAAACGATTTTTGGGAATGCGAGCTTAAACGTAAAAGATATGATGAAAGCTATGTCCTAATAAAGGGTATTTTTTCATCATATCTTTTTATTATTCATAACCAGTATTTTTGTTTCATACACTTGTACAAAAGTATGTGAAGGAATGTGAGGATAATGAATAATGGAGTAAAAAAAGTTCGTAAATCAATTGGTCAACGTAAAAAGGTACGAGGTTTGAACGTTAAAGATGGATCCAAAAAGCAATTATTTCCAGCATTTCCTCAAGAAGAAGAAAAGCATGGCTATTTCCCGATTTTTCCAGATAGTTCCATGCAAGGTAAAGATACAAATAAGATAGCAACCAGTTTTATGCTGAAGGGTGTTTTAGCGGCTTTGCTTTTCTTGGGTGCTGCCTTGTTGACTGAATCAGAAGCAAAGTTTCTTCAAAAGCCAAAAGAGTGGACGAGCAATGCTCTAACTGAAGAATTCCCGTTTGCCAAAGTTAATCGCTGGTATCAGGAAGCCTTTGGTAGTCCTTTAGCCATTACTCCGCAGCAAGACGAGACGGTAGCTAATGGAGAACCATTATTGCTCCCGGTAAGTGGAAATGTAATCGAAACATTTCAAGCTAACGGTAAAGGGATTATGATTGCACCAGAGGAAACTACAGATGTTTCCGCTTTACGGGATGGTGTTGTTATTTTTGCTGGAAATGACCGTAAGACAAATAAAACGGTAGAAGTACAGCATGCAGATGGAAGCATATCCACATACGGGTTCTTAAGTGATGTTGATGTACATTTATATCAATTTATTTCACGTAATCAACAAATAGGTAGGTTTCATCCAACTGCAGAAAGTGAAACAGTTTATTTTTCGATCGAGAAGGATAATGATTATTATGACCCGATTCAGGTGATAGAAGTTGATGATCTTCCTTAATTATTTACCTAAAATCCATATTCATCCCATACTGATGATATTTATTGGTATTTCATTAATTACAGGTACATTTATGGAACTAGTAATTATTTTAGCGATTGTCTTATTCCATGAGTTAGGCCATTATACAATGGCAAGGTTATTTAATTGGCGGATTAAAAGTATTATGCTTTGGGTCTTTGGTGGAGTTATGGAAACAGATGAACATGGAAATCGACCGTTAAGTGAAGAAGCATTGGTTACGATTGCTGGCCCGTTTCAACATATTGTTATTTATATGATTTTATACCTTTTATCCCATGCTGATATATTTCCAGCATCTGTAATGGAGTTGGTAGTTTATTATAATACTGCCATACTTGTTTTTAATTTATTGCCTGTTTGGCCATTAGATGGCGGAAAATTACTCTTTTTATATTTATCCGCCTATTTTCCATATAAGAAGGCTTATCATTCTGTCCTTATTTTTTCAATGATCACAAGTTTGTTGCTCGTGATCATACAGTTATTCCTCTTTCCATTTACATTAAGTGTATTTTTTATAATGATATTCTTGTTTATGGAGAACAGATCGGACTGGAAGCAGCGTTACTATGTGTTCATTCGTTTTTTATTAAAAAGGTATGAAGGTAACGCCTCCATTAAACATGTACAACCTGTTAACGTCCTGGCAGAAAACACTTTAATGGATGTGTTTGCTACATTTATGCGTGAAAAAAAACATTCCATCTATATTACATTTCCTGACAATAAACGTATGTTTATAGATGAAGCGGATTGTCTCAGAAGCTATTTTCATGATAAACATTATGATAAAACGGTTGGTGAAGTTGTGAATCTCTCTACTTAAATCCAAGATACAAAAAAAGTCCTTCCGATGCTTGACAAATACTTCGTTAACATGGTAACATCAATACGTTATTCATCGTAGCACCAGTGCTACAACCGCACAGATCAGGTTTAATTAAACTCTAAGGATAGAGTACCTGTATGGCGAGTCTGAGTTAATTAAGGAGGTGCAAGAAATGTATGCAATTATAGAAACAGGCGGTAAGCAAGTTAAAGTTGTTGAAGGTCAGGAAATCTACGTAGAAAAAGTTGCAGCAGAAGCAAATGATTCTGTTACTTTCGAAAAAGTTCTTTTTGTAGGTGGAGACGATGTTAAAGTTGGCGCACCATATGTTGATGGTGCAACTGTAACTGCTAAAGTTGAAAAACAAGGACGTCAGAAAAAGGTTGTTGTTTATAAATACAAACGCAGAAAAAACTATCATCGTACACAAGGTCATCGTCAGCCATATACAAAATTAGTAATTGACAAAATTAATCTGTAAGGATTTAATGATATGATTCATGTAACTGTTACCAGAATGAATAATCAAATCAAGGCATTTGAATTATCCGGCCATGCAATGAGTGGCCCTTATGGCTATGATTTAGTGTGTGCAGGTGTATCAGCTGTATCTATTGGTGCAGTTAATGCAGTTATGGAATTATGTGAAGCAGACTTGAAAATTAAACAGGGAGATGAAGGTGGTTATCTTCATGTCAGCCTGCCAGACTCAGGTAATAATGAGATGATGGATAAGGTACAGCTCCTGTTTGAAGGTATGCTAATTTCATTAAAATCAATTGAGAACGAATATAGTCAGTTTATCAAAATCAAACTAAATAAGGAGGTGCAGCAATGATTCGTCTAGATTTGCAATTTTTCTCTCAGAAAAAAGGTGCAGGTAGTACAAGAAACGGACGTGATTCCGAATCCAAACGCCTTGGTGCTAAACGTGCTGATGGTCAGTTTGTTACTGGAGGATCTATTCTATACCGACAACGGGGAACGAAGATTTATCCAGGTGAAAATGTAGGTCGTGGTGGTGACGATACACTTTTTTCTAAGATTGACGGCGTTGTGAAATTCGAACGTTATGGTCGCGATCGAAAAAAAGTAAGTGTCTACCCTGTTGCTCAAGAAGCTTAATTAATTAATCAATCATAAAGCTCCAGTCAATTTTTGGCTGGGGCTTTTTCATTCTTCAATTGTGAATGAGTATGCGTTTTATTGATTATCTGCTATACTTTTCATATTAATGGGGGGAGAATGGTGAAGGAAAAAGATGTCGTACATACTTTACAGCATTATCGGCATGATTTAATGAATGATTTGCAAATTGTTCAAGGATATTTGAGTATGGGGAAAACGGATAAAGCAGAAGCTAAAGTAAAAGAGTGTATGGAACGTTTCAATGAAGAACGGAAATTGATGAGTTTAAAAGCGCCATTGTTTATACTTTGGATAATACAATTTAATAGTAGATATGATAATTTTCGTTTGTCTTATACTATACATACAGAACATATAGATTTACAGAAAATTGATAAAGAATTAGTCGAACAATGCAATATTATTTTAGCAAATTTTATAGATATCAGTGATAATACAGAGTTATATAATTTAAAATTGACTTTAAGCCTGACAGAGAATTCATCGAAAATAAAGTTGAGGATTTTTCTGAATCATGATAAAGAAAATATAAATATAGAAAACATGGATAAAAATATAGAATTGGTGTTATTAAAGTGAAATAGGGTTTATTTATCAACTTTCTATTCCATGCAAATGATGAGGTGAGCAGTTATGTTTGTAGATCAGGTTAGTGTATATGTGAAGGCTGGAGATGGTGGTAATGGACTTGTCGCATATCGTCGGGAGAAGTATGTTCCAAAAGGTGGTCCGGCTGGCGGAGACGGTGGAAATGGCGGCGATATTGTTTTCGAGGTGGACGAGGGTCTGAATACATTAATGGATTTTCGTTACAACCGTCATTTTAAAGGAAAACAAGGAGAAAACGGTATGAGTAAAACCCAGCACGGCAAAAATTCAGCCCCCTTAATTGTTGCGGTTCCCCCTGGTACGACAGTTATTGATAGGGAAACCAATGAAGTTATAGCAGATTTAATAGCTCATAAACAGCAGGCGGTTATTGTTAAAGGTGGAAGAGGTGGGCGAGGAAATACACGATTTGCCACCCCAAGAAATCCTGCTCCAGACATGGCGGAAAATGGCGAGCCAGGACAGGAGCGAAATATAATGGTTGAGCTGAAATTAATCGCAGATGTTGGTCTTGTTGGTTTTCCTAGTGTTGGAAAATCGACATTTCTATCTGTAGTCAGTGCTGCTAAACCTAAAATTGCTGATTATCATTTTACTACATTAGCACCTAATTTAGGTGTTGTAGATACAGGTGATCAACGTAGCTTTGTCATGGCTGATTTACCTGGTTTAATTGAAGGAGCTCATGAGGGAATAGGGCTCGGTCATCAATTTCTGCGTCATGTAGAGCGTACAAGATTAATCGTTCACGTCATTGATATGGCAAGTACAGAAGGAAGAGATCCGTATGATGATTATCTGAAAATTAATCAGGAATTGAAAGAATATGATAGCAAACTGACGGAAAGACCACAAATAATTGCAGCAAATAAAATGGACATGCCTGGTGCTGAAGAAAATCTGCAGAAATTTAGGGAACAATTAGAAGGGGATATTCCTGTTTATAAAATATCTGCACTTACTAAAGATGGATTAAGGGAAATCCTATTTGCCATTGCAGATGCACTAGATGCTATTCCTAAGAATACTGAACAGCTGGAAGAAGTGGAAGAAAAAGTTGTTTACCGGTATCAAAAAGAAGATGATCCATTTGAAATTACACGTGATCCAGATGGCGCATTTGTATTATCAGGTATTAAAATTGAAAAACTGTTCAAGATGACTGATTTCAACAGAGATGAAGCAGTACAGCGTTTTTCACGCCAGATTCGTGGAATGGGTGTTGACGAAGCATTGAGAAAACGTGGTGCAAAAGATGGGGATACGATTCGATTACTGAGTTTTGAATTTGAATTTATAGAGTAAGGGAAGAATAATACAGGGGGAGATTTTATTGACAGTTTCAATAGGATATCTAGGTCCTAAAGGGACATTTACTAAACTGGCAGTGGATACTGCATTTAATGGAGAAAATAAACAGGCATTTGATACTATTCCTGAATGTATTGATGCAGTGGAACAGAATAAAACTGATATTGGAGTTGTCCCGCTTGAAAATGCAATTGAGGGGACAGTGCAATTAACAGTTGATTATCTTATACACCAGGTAAGGCTGCCAGTTGCAGCAGAAATTGTTGTTCCGATACAACAGCATTTGCTTGTACATCCAGATTTCACTGGTGAGCTGTCTGATATAAAGGAAGTGCACTCACATAGTCATGCAATTGCACAATGTCATCAATATATACATCAAAACTTAACTAATGCAAGTCTTTGTTTTACTACATCAACAGGCAAGGCTGCTGAAATGGTAGGGAAAAGCAGAGCACCTATAGCGGCAATTGGAAATAGACTCGCAGCAAGTGAATATGGTCTGCAAATCCTTAATGAGAATATCCATGATTATTCTAATAATCATACAAGATTTCTTGTTCTTTCAAAAAAGAAAGAATTAGTACATATTAAGCATGAAAGTCAATTAGATAAAACAACACTATTAATTACTTTGCCGAGTGATCAAGCTGGTGCACTGCATCAAGTACTTTCCGCATTTGCATGGCGTAAAATGAATCTTTCAAAAATCGAGTCAAGACCGATGAAGACAGGGTTAGGAAATTACTTTTTTATCATTGATGTGAATCAGCCCTATGATAATGTGCTATTTCCAGGTGTTAAAGGGGAACTCGAAGCATTGGGCTGTAATGTGACGATCTTAGGTACATATCCAGTTTATCATATGAATATATAGATCATTTCCGTAAATTTTGTTGCTCTTTAACATCGTAGCAGATAAAAATTGCGACGTAACTTTAGTGTGATTTTTTTACCCTTCTTTAGAAGATGGGTGCTAGTTCGGTGCTCCGGAAACACATTGGTAATGTACTTTCAACATTAAAAGGGATCTACCACTTGATTAAACCAAACAAGTGGCATCCTCCTTTGTGACGTGACGTTGTTTGGAGTGGAGAATCGTTGACTCCTGCCCAGAATAAAGGTTTTCGGTGGGGCGGGTAATCGCAGTCCGAGCACGTGTCTGAATACCTAAGCAGAGTGGATTTCTCGAGGAGGCTGAGGCCGCTAAAAAGCAACGGTCCGCAGTGGAAAACAACCTAGTGCATACGTCGCAATTTCTATCTTTTGTGTATCGTGTTGTCAGCCAAACTGTAAAAAAATAAGTTTATCTTTATTAAAACCGTCATTCTCAAATGAAAGAGAGGACGTTTTTTTATTTTTCATGGGTCAACTTTTATCATTTTCCTGCATATGTTGATATAGAGTAATTAGCCCAGTTTTAAGACATGAAAGGAGTTTGGTTCGTTTTGAAAATACACATCGTTAAAAAGGGAGATACACTTTGGGAAATATCCAAAAGCTATGGAGTAGATTTTGAACAGGTTAAACAGCTTAATTCACATTTATCAAGCCCAGATATGATCATGCCAGGAATGAAAATAAAGATACCTAGTTCTTCAAAAGCGGTCAAAAAAGAAAGTGTGGCGGTAAAGGAGACAAAGAAAGAAGCAGTGAAACAACCATATAAGGATACCTCTGTCAAGCCCTTACCTGTAATGAAGGAAGATGATAAAGAGAAGCCAAAACCAATAAAGCCACAAATGCCACAAATGCCACAAATGCCTGTGATCCAGCCACAGTCGCATATTCAAATGCCGGTCATGGAGCAGGAATTTCAAAATTATACAACAATAAACCTTCCACAAATGCCGCAGTATTCCGCTGAACCAACAAAAGAGCAGCCAAAAAAGGAAAAACAAGCAGTAAAACCAATGCCTGAACCACAGGCACCAAAAATGCCAATGCCCGCACCACCAACACAGCAAATGCCAATGCAAATGATGGTACCAATGTGCTGCCACATTGTACATCCTTGTTATCCGCCCGTAGAATTCCCAGTTATGGCTCACATGGCAGATGGCTACCCACCGGTGGCTCATCATATGTTACATCCACAATTTATTAGCCCTGGGCAATTTCATGGGGCAACATCCGGTGGACCTGCACAAATGACTGGTAAAAATGATTGCGGATGTGGAGGGCAGTCACCAAAAATGGACTATCCAATGCCTTCGTTTTCATCTGGTCGTCAGGATTTTCCAAGCCAACAGCCAGCCTTTAATCCACAACAAACACCGGCAAATAATTTATATCCACCACAATTCCAGAATACTACAATGAATCATTATTCTTATCCATCCCCTCCTTCATATCCAGATTTTTCTGGAAATGATCATCGGGAAAAAGAGGATGATTCAAAAGATGCGTAACAAAGATCAAAGAGACGAATTTTTATATCGTCTCTCTTCTTTTTTATATAAAGAAGGAGGACTTGTTGTAGAGAAACTGTCTTTTATCAAACCCTACGTTTTTTATTTAAAAACAGAATCTAAAGAAGAATTAATATTAAAAGGCCATAGCAAAAAAGAAATTATTAATCAGCAATGGGATTTTTTTGAAAGGATTGATCACTCTGGTGTAGTCTCTTTTAAACGGTTTCCAAATGGGCAAAAGATAATCGTAACGAATAATAATTATTTGACAATATCTTCATATATCAAAGGGAAAAAATTGAATTATCAGCTTGCGGAAGATAGAATAAAAGTTGTTAAAGCATTACAGGATTTTCATAAAAAGGCGAATAATATTTATGTTAAACAGCCTGTTAATAAAAATCAATTTATTGATAGGTGGTACCATAGACTACAAGCCTTTAAAAAAACAGAACATATCTTTATAAACCAAGGTTTTGAATGTTTATTTCAGGAAATAGTACAAACAATGGCTATCCATTTACGTCTACTCGAACAGTTTCCGTGGCATTCCTATGAAAAAGAGGCGAAGCAAAAGGGACAGTGGATTCATGGGGACGTTGCTTCACATAATTTTATTCAGAATAAATATACGTATATAATTGATTTTGATTTATTGCATTGTGCACCCCAGATTTATGATTATATTCAGCTGGGTCAGCGTTTTTTGCCATATATCAATTGGAGTATTGATAAACTTCTTACCTATAAAATGGTAACAGACTGCAGATTGAAAGCCTGGTTATATGCGATTATTACCCCTAGTGATTTATTACGTGAATGGATTTATTTTTTAAAGCAAGGTTCACCCATATCATCAATTGAGCAATATTTAAAGCAAATGGAAAAATCAATGATAAACAGGAGACTTTGTTTGAAAAATGCAAAATCAATGATAAAATCATTGTAGGAAGTTTTGCTTCTTGCGAGGAGGGAGAATTATGGAAAAACAAATCGAAGAAATTGTTCAATGGTTAACCTTACAAGTGAAAAATGCAGGGGTAAAAGGATTGGTGGTCGGAGTAAGCGGAGGACTTGATTCTGCAGTTGTTGCTCATTTAATTAAACGGGCATCGCCGAAAGAATCTTTGGGAGTAATGCTGCCGATCCAGACAAGTTCCCTAAACATGGAGCATGCTAACAGTGTGATAGCAAGCTGTGAAATTAATGCCATTACAGTTGATTTATCAGAGACACATAACAAAATGTATTCTCAAATAAAAGCTGAATTGAATAGAAAAAATGAATTCAATGTAGAGCATGATCAACTTGCTGGTGCTAACCTCAGAGCAAGGCTTCGTATGAGTACACTTTATGCACTGGCAACAAATTATAATTATTTAGTTGTTGGAACAGATAATGCATCTGAATGGTATACAGGCTATTTCACGAAATATGGAGATGGTGGAGCAGATATTCTTCCACTTGTAGACTTTACCAAACAGGAAGTAAGGGAAATGGCTGCATATTTAGGCGTCCCTGAGGAAGTTATAAGTAAACAGCCAAGTGCTGATTTATGGGAAGACCAAACAGATGAAGCTGAAATGGGAACAACCTACGACAAAATTGATGCATATGTACAAGGGGAAGAAATACCCGAAAAAGATAAAGAAATTATTGAGAATATGCATAAACGTACAGCACATAAACGTAATCCACTTCCACAATATAAAAGGAACAAGTAATTACCTGAAATTGACTGTGTAAAATAATCTCTCTTAAACAAACTAAGTGTAAGGGAGGTTATTTTATGTTAAAGATTATATTATTTACATTGCTTATCATCTTTATGGTTGGTTGTACCAATACGGATGATGATGCACAAACAACACAAGAAAAAAATAATATCCAGCCGATTAATTATGAAACGGAGAAGGAACGTAAGGATAGATTGAACATACGAGATAAAACAATTGGTGAAAAGGGAGGATATCCACAAAGTGATCAGGACGGTGTGAACGAAGGTGATAACAGGGCTGAGTACTCAGATACGTTTACCAATGAAGAATCAGTTAAGATTTCCAAGCAATTAAAAGAGAAAAAAGAAATTGTCCAAGCACAGGTTGCTTCAACGGATGATCGAATAATTGTTGCGGTTTTATTAAGTGAACAAACAGAGCCAGATGTAAAACAAATGATTGAATCTGAAGTAACGAAATTAGTGCCAGATAAACAAATTATTGTTTACACGGATGAAGTACACTGGGATCATATGAAAAAACTAGATGCCAGGTTGGGCTCTGAAAATAGCGAATATGACGTTGAAGACTATATAGATGATTTCTTTAAACGGAATGATTAACCTTTGTTTAAGCAAAGGTTTTTCTTTTCGTTGTTTCATTTTTTTGTTATAGTAAAAAAGTAAATTCCGGGGAGAGGAGAATGTGCAGGTGGCTGGTCATTCCAAGTGGAAGAATATACAGAGAAGAAAAAATGCACAGGATGCTAAAAAAGGAAAAATCTTTATGAGGCATGCTAAAGAAATTTACACTGCTGCAAAAAGTGGTGGGGATCTTGCAACAAACGCATCACTTCGTTTAGCGGTAGATAAGGCAAAAGCAGATAACATGCCCAACGATAATATCGATCGTGCAATAAAAAAGGCCACAGGAACACTTGATGGGGCGAGTTTTGAAGAAATCACTTATGAAGGATATGGTCCTGGTGGTGTTGCTATTATTGTACATGTTTTAACAGATAATAAAAACAGAACGGCTGCAGAGGTTAGGCATGCATTTAAGAAGAATGATGGCAATCTTGGGGAAAATGGCAGTGTATCTTTTATGTTTGACAGAAAAGGTTATATTGTTATAGCAAATGAGGATGGATCGATTGATGAAGATGAAATAACGCTTGAAGCACTTGAAGCAGGAGCAGAGGATATCGTAAAAGAAGATGGTGCATATGAAATCTTTACAACACCGGAGAGCTATCAAAGTGTTACTGATCATTTAACAAATAATGGTTATACCATTGCAGATGGAGAAGTTACACTTGTCCCGCAAAATTATAGTACGGTAGCGGAAGATGATGAGCATAAAATGTTAAGTCTGATAGAAATGCTGGAAGAAGAAGAGGATGTACAAGATATCTATCATAATTTAGAGGTCTCTGAATAGCTATAATAAACTTCTATTTCTTGATTTAAGAAATGGAAGTTTATTATTTATTGTACAGATATGGTAAAATGGGTTAAGCAATACAGGAGGAGAAGATTGAATGATTGCATATATAAAGGGGATTCTTACATATGTTCAAGATGATTCGGTTGTTGTAGATGTTCACGGAGTTGGATATGAATTAATCTGTGCCAATCCATTTGGGTTTCAATCCTCATTAAATACAGAAGTAAAGATTAATACATATCATCATGTCAGAGAAGATCTACAGCTACTGTATGGTTTTAAAAATCAAGATGAAAAATATCTGTTTATAAAACTGATATCAGTTTCCGGTATTGGTCCAAAAGGTGCCTTGGGAATCCTTGGATCCGTTGATATCCCTGCTTTTGTCGCTGCTATTGAAAAAGAAGATGATAAATTTTTAACAAGTTTTCCGGGGGTAGGCAAAAAAACAGCCAGACAAATTATTCTTGATTTAAAAGGCAAGCTGACAACTATGCTGCAGGTATCTAGTTCTGAGGATATTGCCATAGAAGGGAATCAGTTGACTACTAAAGGACTGCAGGAGGCTCAGCAGGCATTAAAAGCTTTAGGCTATACAGAACGAGAATTAAAGACTGTCATACCTAAACTACAAACTGAAAACTATAATCATACAGATGAAATTATTCGAAAGGCTTTAGCGTTATTAATGAAAAATTGATAAGGGGGGATAATGATGGAAGAACGAATGGTTACAGGTGAGCTCCAAAATGAAGATAATCCATTTGAGCTTAGTCTCAGACCGACTACGTTAAATCAGTACATAGGACAGCAAAAGGTAAAAGAAAATTTAAGTATTTTCATTCAAGCTGCAAAAATGCGGGAAGAAGCCCTTGATCATGTATTATTATACGGACCTCCAGGGCTTGGTAAAACCACGTTAGCAGCAATTATAGCAAATGAAATGGGCGTTCAATTTCGTTCGACATCAGGCCCTGCAATTGAAAGAGCTGGTGACTTAGCAGCAATTCTTTCCTCACTTGAACCTGGCGATGTACTTTTTATCGATGAAGTTCACCGGCTTCCACGCTCCGTTGAAGAGATCTTATACCCTGCTATGGAGGATTTTTTTCTTGATATTGTCATTGGTACTGGTCCAAGTGCGAGATCGGTTCGAATTGACTTACCACCATTTACTTTAGTTGGTGCTACAACGAGAGCAGGGCTTTTAACTGCCCCGCTTAGAGATCGATTTGGTGTGCTAAGTAGACTGGAATTTTATGAAACAAAAGATTTATGCTCCATTGTGGAACGAACGGCGGAGATTTTCCAAACATCGATTACCAAAGATGCTGCAGCTGAAGTTGCACGCAGATCGAGAGGTACACCACGTATTGCTAATAGATTATTAAAAAGAATTCGTGATATTTCCCAGGTTAAAGGGGAAAAGGAAATAACGATAGAAACAACAGATGTAGCTTTAAAAATGCTGCAGGTTGATGATGTTGGCCTAGATCATATTGATCACAAGCTCCTAAAAGGGATTATTGAAGGCTTTCAGGGTGGTCCTGTTGGGCTGGATACAATCGCTGCCACCATTGGGGAAGAATCACAAACGATTGAAGATGTGTATGAGCCCTATTTATTACAGATTGGATTTATTCAAAGATCACCAAGAGGAAGGGTGGTTACTGAAAAAGCATATAATCATTTTGGTTTGAAAGTGAATGATGAGGAATGAGTATTGGTAAGCTATTTATAATACTGGGTATTGCTTTTTTAATGATTGGAGTAATTTGGACATTTATCGGAAAATTGCCGGGAGATATTAGTTTTAAAAAAGGCAATGTTTCCTTCCATTTTCCAATTATGACATCGATTGTCGTAAGTATTATTTTGACACTAATCTTTTTCATTCTGGCAAGATTTCGCTAAGCTATATGTAAGGAGATTCATTATGAACATAGAAGATTTTGATTTTGATTTACCTGAGGAATTAATTGCACAAACTCCTTTGAAGGATCGAACTGCATCCAGGTTACTCGTTTTAAATCGAGATACAAAAGAGGTGCAACATAATCAATTCATCGATATTAAAGGTTACTTAAAAGAGGGTGACTGTCTTGTTTTAAATGATACCCGTGTACTTCCAGCAAGACTTTATGGGATAAAAAAGGATACAGGTGCAAAGATTGAGGTTTTATTACTCTCGCAGCAGGAAAAAGATACTTGGGAAGTGCTGACAAAGCCTGCTAAGAAAGTGAAAATAGGTACAGAACTTATTTTTGGGGATGGAAAGCTACGAGCAACCTGCACAGGGTATAAAGAGCATGGTGGAAGGATATTGGAATTTTCCTATGAGGGGATTTTTTATGAAATACTAGATCAATTAGGAGAAATGCCATTACCACCATATATAAAAGAACAACTACCGGAAAAAGAGCGTTATCAAACCGTTTTTGCAAGAGAAGAAGGTTCTGCAGCCGCTCCTACTGCCGGTTTACATTTCACTAATGAATTACTAGATGAGATTAAACAAATGGGGATAACGATTGTCTTCATTACACTACATGTAGGCATTGGTACTTTCAGACCGGTAAGTGTTGCTAACATTGACGAACATAAAATGCATGCTGAGTTTTATCATATGACAAAAGAAGCAGCTGAAACACTTACGAAGGTAAAAGAAGCGGGTGGCAGGGTTATTTCTGTAGGAACGACGTCAACGAGAACACTTGAGACAATAGCTAGAGATAATGATGGGGCATTTGTGGAATCGAGCGGATGGACAGACATTTTTATTTATCCACCGTATACTTTTAAAGCAATTGATGGATTACTTACGAATTTCCATCTGCCAAAATCAACGTTAATTATGCTTGTAAGTGCTCTGGTTGATAAAGAAACAATACTAAGAGCATACAAAGAGGCAGTTAATCAACGCTATCGATTTTTTAGCTTTGGCGATGCAATGCTAATAATTTAAAAGGGAACGAATATGAAATGACACCTATAACATATGAATTAATGAAGACATGTAACCAAACAGGAGCCAGACTGGGAAGAGTTCATACCCCACATGGATCGTTTGACACACCAACGTTTATGCCAGTTGGAACATTAGCGACCGTAAAGACAATGAGTCCGGAAGACTTAAAAGAAATGAATGCCAATATTATTCTTTCCAATACGTATCATTTATGGTTGAGACCTGGTGAAGACATCATGAAAGAAGCGGGTGGACTCCATAAATTTATGAACTGGGATGGAGCTATTTTAACGGATTCAGGTGGATTCCAAGTATTTAGCCTAAGTGATATGCGGCAAATTAAAGAAGAAGGGGTTCATTTTCGAAATCACTTAAGTGGAGAAAAATTATTCCTATCTCCAGAAAAAGCAATGCAAATTCAAAATGTACTAGGATCGGATATAATGATGGCATTTGATGAATGTCCACCATATCCAGCAACATATGATTACATGAAATCATCTGTAGAAAGAACGTCACGTTGGGCAGAAAGATGCTTAGAAGCACATGAACGGAAAGATACCCAGGGTTTATTCGGAATTATTCAAGGCGGGGAATATGAAGATTTAAGGAAGCAAAGTGCTGAAGATTTAGTTTCCTTGGATTTTCCTGGATATGCCATTGGAGGTTTGTCTGTAGGAGAACCTAAAGTTGTCATGAATAACGTTCTTGAATTTACAACTCCATTGATGCCTTCAAATAAACCTCGTTATTTAATGGGTGTCGGTTCACCGGACTCATTAATTGATGGTGCAATCAGGGGAATTGACATGTTTGATTGTGTGTTGCCAACAAGAATTGCTCGAAATGGGACATGCATGACATCAACCGGACGATTAGTAGTTAGAAATGCAAAATATGCCCGTGATTTTGGCCCGATTGATGAAAATTGTGGCTGTCATGTATGTGAAAATTATACGCGTGCATATATCCGTCATTTAATAAAATGTAATGAAACATTCGGATTCAGACTTACTACTTATCATAACCTATATTTTCTGTTAAAATTAATGGAGCAAGTACGAACTGCGATAAGCGAGGATCGTCTTGGTGACTTTAAAAATGCATTCTTTGAACAATATGGATTGAATCAACCGAATGCGAAAAACTTTTAAAGATGATGAAATTGTGAAAGGAGGGAAACGTAATGGAAATGTTAATATCATTATCACCGATTATTTTAATGTTTGTGATATTTTACTTCTTGCTTATTCGTCCACAGCAAAAACGTCAGAAGCAAGTAAGACAGATGCAATCAGATCTACAAAAAGGTGATCCGGTAGTAACAATTGGCGGATTACATGGAGTGATCCATGCAATTGATGAAAATACGATTATTATTCAATCAGGTGACGGTACTAAACTTACATATGACCGTTCGGCGATTCGCGAAGTAGTGCAAAGATAATTCGTTATCGTAGGTATAAGCAATAGGCTGGAGTCTGTTGCTTATAAACCTGAGTATATTTATCAATTAAAAATACATAAGGACAAAAAAAGAAGTTAATGGTGCAACCATTAACTTCTTTTTTGTCGTCTAGGAAATTATAAAATTTGTGGGCTGTGGATAACAAAACAACCGAATTAGCCACGTCTGGCTCCAGCGCTAAAGCCATAGTAGAATTCCTTCACCTCCGTACGATAAAGAAGACTTGCCGATTGGGAACCAGAGGCTTAGTCGCACTTATACCCTTGTGGCGAAAGTCAACATCGGCTTCCCCCGGTAGCCGTCTTCTGCGGCTCAGTCCAGTCCGTCGCTAAGCGGACGCTCTCGCGCTTTTGTGCTGTTTATTCGTTTACTTCTCCTGTGATATTCACTCCAATTACACCACCGAATAATGCAGCTAAAATAAATCCAATATGATGGATTGATTGCTCCAAGGAAAAAGCTTGCTGATATCCTAAATATTGCACTAAAAATGTAAATAATGTAAATCCTAAGCCTGTAATTCCTCCAATAATCCATCCCTTCGCTTTCCCTTTGACCCCTGCTACGACGCCACCAATAAACAAAGATATTAATCCGATAACTAACGCTATCCATGAGAGTGCAGGATCGCTAAATGTTGTAAAACGGAGCAGAAAAGCCAAAATTACACTTGCAATCAGGATTAAGCCAAGTACGACAATCCATCCATAAAGTAAGGCAATGAATTGATTTCCTTTCATGAGAACTCCCCTTTCATGTTTGTCCATTTACAATCATTCTATTCAAACATTTATAAAATAGACGAAATATATTATTTATTTCTACATATATTTTTCTAAAGGTATTTTTAAATGGAAGTGGGTGTGAAATGGATATTATTCTTGCAACAACTATTTTTATAATTAGCTATGTTTTTATCATGACTGAAAAAATTAACCGTGCAGTTGTTGCGCTTTCAGGTGGAGTTTTATTATTGCTTACAGGAATTTACTCTACCCAGGATGTTTTTATGCACTATATTGACTGGAATACGATTGCGTTATTGTTTTCCATGATGATCCTTATATCAATAACACAAAAGACAGGACTTTTTACCTTTATTGCGATTCGATTTGCGCAGAGTGTTCGTGGAGCACCAATCCCTCTTCTGATAGGATCTAGTATTTTGACTGCAATCGGATCTGCGCTGCTGGATAATGTCACGACGGTACTTATATTTGTTCCAATCATCCTAAATATAACGAAGCTTTTAAAGTTGCCTGCTTTTCCTTATTTATTAGTTATTATATTTAGTTCGAATATTGGAGGGGCAGCTACCTTGATTGGGGATCCGCCAAATATAATGATTGGTCAAGCAGTGGAACATTTGACATTTCTATCATTTATTATTCATTTGGCGCCATTGGCATTACTAATATTCTTTATAATGCTGGCAGTCATGGTATTTATTTTTCACCGTCAATTGACTCGTATTAAAACAGATAGAGAGGAACTATTAAAAATCAATGCAGCATCCCATTTGAATAAATCTCCAATGCTCTATCAGTCAATAACGGTTCTATTAATGACGATAACTGGCTTTCTTGTACATGTATTTGTCCATATAGAGTTAACTGTAATTGCTTTATCGGGTGCCTTATTGCTTTTATTGTTAACCGAAAAGGAGTTGGCTGCTGAACGTATTTTTGAAAAGGTCGAGTGGGTGACATTATTTTTCTTTATCGGACTGTTTACACTAGTAGGAGGGCTTCAGGAAGTTGGAATTATTGACGAGATGGCAAGAGCAATAGTAATGACTACAGATGGTGATTACGCATATACAACTTTATTAATTTTGTGGACAACAGGAATTTTTTCAGGGATTGTGGATAATATTCCTTTTGTTGCTGCCATGATTCCGGTGGTTCAGGAATTCGAAAGCTATGGCCTGGTATATTTAGATCCGATTTGGTGGGCATTGGCGTTAGGAGCCTGTTTAGGGGGAAATGGGACACTGATAGGCTCATCAGCTAATGTAGTTGTCGCAGGTCTTGCAGAGGGAGCCGGGGAAAAGCTTTCCTTTATTCGTTTCATGCTTTATGGTATTCCAGTCGTATTGTTATCCCTTATAATTTCTACCTTCTATATTTATTTCCGTTATTTACTGCCATATATCGGACAGGCATAAGAAAAGGCTATCTTCAATGACAGCCTTTTTCTTATAGCCATTTTTGTATAAAGGGAATTTGTTTTAATTCCTCCTTGGTGATAAATCTTAATAAAAAAAGCAATATACAATAGATAATTGTTAAAATGATTAAAAGGAAAAGAAAAAGAATAATATGTTGATTCATCGTCTCATAAATACTTTTCAGGAAATTCCCTGCTCCCCAGGTAAGGGTAATGAGCATAATCATTTTACTTAAATCCCTCAAAGGAATCCAGAATTGAATTGCTTTTCGTAGTGTTGCAAGATGGAGTAAAGTAACCAAGACAACGCCAACAGACATGGCAATCGCTACACCCATTATGCCAAATTTGGGATTGGAAGCTAATAGAACGAGTACAATAAATTTAAATGCTGCACCAATCAAACTATTCCACATGGCAGGCTTAGCCAAATCAAGTGCTTGTAATGTTGCTTGTAATGGTGCCTGAATATACAGTAGAATGAAAAAGGGAGCCATTAAGATTAAGAATTTGCTTGCATCAGCTGTTCCATACATATAACTTAAAATCGGTACCGAAAAGAGAGTTAATACAATTGTAGCAATCGCTCCAGATGCGAAAGATATTCGAATGGACTGATGAATCCGATAGTGAATTAATTTATTGTTAAGATTAGCTTCTGCCTCCGAAATGGAAGGGACTAATGCTATAGATAATGACTGGGTAATGAATGTAGGTAAAAATAAGAGTGGCATGACAAATCCGGTTAATTCTCCGTACTGCTTTGTTGCCAGTTGACTGGAGATACCCGCAATTGCCAGGCTGTTTGCTACCAATATCGGTTCGAGAAAATATGAAAAGGAACCAATCATCTTACTACCTGTACTGGGAATAGCAATCGAAAATAATTCCTTTAGTGTATCTTTACTCGATTTTAAATAGGCGAAAAATCGGGTGCGTATTTTTACTTTTTTCTTTCGTTTAAACATATGAATCATATATAATAATGATACAAACTCACCGAGAATAACGCTAAACATCGCACCGGCTGCTGCAAATTCAACACCATATGGAAGCAATAGTTTAACAAACAGTGCCACACAGGTAATCCGAACGATTTGTTCGATTACCTGAGAATAGCTTTGCGGCTTCATATTTTGTTTTCCTTGGAAATAGCCCCTTAGGATAGATGAAATTGCAACAATAGGAACAATTGGGCTTATTGCGAGTAATGGGTAGATCGTCCGGTCATCTGTTAGTAAGGTAGTAGCTATAAAAGGAGCTGCACTAATCATCCCGATTGTAAAAACAATACTGGAAATAGCAGTTACAATTAATGATACGATCAGAATTTGCTTGATTTTTTTCTGGTCATTTCTTGCTTCAGCTTCTGCAACACGTTTGGATATGGCAACAGGCAGGCCAAGCTGGGTCATTGTGATAACGAGAAATAAGGTAGGAAGGGCCATCATGTATAGCCCAATACCATCTTCACCCATCAATCGTGCTACAACCAAGCGATTGATAAAGCCAAGAAATCGTGTGATCATACCTGCCAGAATTAAAATTAACGTCCCTTGTAAAAATGTTTGTTTGGACATTATCGTAAACCCACCTTCTCAAAAAATAAAATTTCATATACAATGATATATATGCTTCTGAGTGGGCCAAGCATGACTAACGATATTTTATACTCCGGGAATAGGAGGAGGAAACATGGAAACAGTACATACGGTAAGTGAATGGAAAGAAATGATTAAACCAGCTTTGGATAGTAAAGTGGAAGAATTTCAATTAATGGGATATTCTCAGGCAACAGTTGATGATATTTGGAATTGCCTTGTACAAAAGGTGTGGAAAGGTGATCCGAAAAAACGTTTATATGAAGTGGTACAAGATGTTTTTCATCTTGGGGTAACTATTTATATGAGCTATTTAACTGTAAAAGCATATCAAAGTGATGACTTAAAAGCTTCAATAGCAGCATTAACAGGTATTAATGCAATCGAAGCTTAGGTGTAGTACATAATGTAATACCCGGTGGATAGTTGAAAGGGAGGCAAATTGTAAATGAAAAACAAAGGCAAAATTGTTGCCTTTTTTCTGATCGTAATCTTATTTGCTTTATTGATTGGAATAAAGGGTCCAGGAACCGCAAAAGATATTAATTTGGGACTTGATCTTCAGGGTGGTTTTGAAGTTTTATATAAAGTGGAACCAGTTGATGAAAATCAAGAAGTTACTAGGAGCCTTTTAGAAGGTACAGTACAAACGCTTAATGATCGGGTAAACCGTCTGGGGATTAGTGAAGCGGTTATCAACATTGAAGGAGAAGACAGAATTCGAGTTCAGCTGGCAGGAGTTGAAAATCAGTCAGAAGCCCGTGAGATGCTTGCAACTTCAGCAAGACTGTCCTTTCGTGATGTAAATGATAATGAATTATTAGATGGATCAGATGTAAAAGAAGGCAGTGCAAAACAGGACTTTGATCCAAATACAAATGCCCCAATTGTTACGTTACAACTAAAGGATGCTTCAAAATTTGGTGAAGTAACAACACAAATAAGTCAAATGGGAGCACCAAACAACCTTCTGGTTATTTGGATGGATTTTCAGGAAGAGGATTCATTTGAAGCGGAATCAGTAAAAGAAGATCCTAAGTATATTTCTGCAGCAAGTGTTAAGGATCCAATAAATAGCTCTAATGTAATGATTAGTGGGGGTAACTTTACAGTGGAATCAGCCCAGCAATTAGCTGATATTATCAATTCCGGTTCATTACCGGTAAATATGGAGGAATTATTTTCCACTTCAGTTGGAGCGCAATTTGGGGAGCAGGCACTAAATAAAACAGTCTTTGCAGCTTTTGTTGGAATTGGCTTAATCTTTTTATTTATGTTGGCATTCTACCGTTTCCCTGGAATGATAGCAGCTGTTAATTTGAGTATTTATATTTATTTGATTTTGCTTGTATTTGAATTATTAAATGGTGTTTTAACATTACCAGGTATAGCCGCATTAATATTAGGTGTTGGGATGGCTGTTGATGCAAACATAATTACTTTTGAAAGAATAAAAGAGGAACTGCGAGCTGGAAAATCAGTAATGGCTGCTTTCAAGGCTGGCTCGAAAAACTCAATTACTACTATTATAGATGCAAATATTACGACATTACTTGCAGCGTCTGTTCTCTTTATCTTTGGAACAAGCTCAGTAAAAGGGTTTGCGACAATGCTAATAATCAGTATATTGGTGAGTTTTCTAACAGCGGTTTTTGGCACCAGATTACTACTGGGACTTTGGGTGAAGAGTCGAGTTCTAAACAATCGAACAAGCTGGTTTGGTGTGAAAAAGGATGATATTAAAGATTTAGCTGCAAAAGAAGAAGAACCAAAATTATTTAATCGTCCTATTAATTTCGTTCAACACCGTAAGAAGTTTTTTATGTTTACAGCTTTATTGGTATTGATTGGTACATCCTCCTTGATTATTTTCAAATTAAATCCAGGAGTTGACTTTACTGCGGGTTCACGAATTGAAATTGTAAGTGACAGTAGTTTAAACACGGAAGAAATTAATGACGGCTTAGATGAACTAGGACTAGAAGCTAAATCAATCGTGCTTTCAGGTACAGATAACGAAATTGCTGTAACTAGATATGATACAGTGTTATCTGAAGAAAAAGTAGCCGAAGTACAATCATATTTCGATGAAAAATATGGAATTCAGCCGAGCGTCAGTGTTATATCTCCCATTGTAGGTCAGGAATTAGTAAAAAATGCAATTTACGCAATTTCGATTGCTGCTATTGGAATGATTATTTATGTGACATTACGATTTGAGTTTTTCTTTGCGCTAACTGCAATTATTGCCTTATTGCATGATGCATTTATCGTGTTAGCTATATTTAGTATTACAAGAATCGAATTTGATATAAATATAGTCGCGGCTATATTAACCATAATCGGTTATTCTATAAATAATACGATCGTCGTGTTCGACCGAATCAGGGAAGATATCCGCAAGCGGAAGAAACGTGTGAAATCATTATCCGAGCTTGCAAAAATTGTGAATGGCTCCTTAGTAAGAACGTTTACACGCAGTATAAATACGACGATATCAACCATGATTGCAGTATTGGCATTTCTCTTTTTAGGTGCACAGTCTATTGGTGGATTCGCAATCGCATTAACAGTTGGATTAATAGCAGGTACGTATTCATCGTTACTTCTTGCAAGTCAGGTGTGGCTGGTATGGCGTGGGAAAATGATCAAGAAAAAACCTGTGGACTTTACAAAGAAAAAACGGGTAGAAGGACCACAAGTATAATATTTACTTAACCCCTTGTTACTTAATAGTGACAAGGTTTTTAAGCTTAAATAGCTAGAAAAAGGGTAATTTAATTAAGTAGATATATATCTACTGCGAGGAGGAGCTTTAATGAAAGGTCAAACTTATGTGATTTTAGCCATTCTGTTTGTTATTATTGTAGCAGTATTTGCAGTGACAAATGTGGAAACTGTGGAAGTGAACTATTTATTTTGGAGTGGAGAATCTCCTTTAATATTAATTATCCTGTTTTCTGTATTAATGGGAGGAATTATTACAGGTGCTGTTGGTGCAGTGAAAATGTTCCGTCTCCAAAAAGAAATGAAAAAACTAATTGCTGATCATAGTGAAATGAGTAAAATACTTAAAAAAAATGGTCTTAGCTTAAATGAACATTCAGGTGAGACTGAAAATAAATCAGATAAAAATAATCATACAAATAAATGAAATAATATTCTAATTGCTCCCCTTGACTCTTTTTAGTATAATTGCTTAGTCAGGGGTGAAAATATGTTAGAGAGTAAGGCAAATTGGAAATTTACGAAGAAACAAGATGATACGGTGCAATGGATGGATGATTCAATTGATTTGTCTCCTGTTATAAAAGACCTTTTACTTCAAAGAGGAATTACAACAGAAGATGCTGCTTCTGAATTTTTAGCACCTGATATAAAAAATCTACATAACCCTAAAGGACTAGACTCGATTGATAAAGCTTCAGAACGTGTACATAAGGCAATTGAAGAGAAGGAGAAAATACTCATCTATGGGGATTATGATGCAGATGGTGTCAGTTCTACAACGGTTCTGCTAAAAACATTAATGGAACTAGGGGCTGAATGTAACTTTTATATACCGAACCGATTTACTGAAGGGTATGGTTTAAATGAAGAAGCATTCAAACAAGCTTTTGAAAATGGATTTCGTTTAATTATAACAGTAGATACCGGGATTACTTCTGTTCATGAAGCAGAAATAGCAAAACAACTTGGGATTGATTTAATTATCACCGATCATCATGAAGCACAGGAAAGCCTGCCTGATGCCTATGCAATTATTCATCCGAAATGTTCTGCAAATTATCCATTCAAGGAGCTTGCAGGGGTAGGTGTAGCTTTTAAGTTTGCCGAAAGCCTGTTAGGTTATTTCCCAAATCATCTGCTGGAGTTTGTGGCAATAGGTACCATTGCTGACCTGGTACCATTAGTAAGTGAAAATAGAATATTAGCATTCTATGGATTACATGCACTCACAATCTCAAAAAATCCTGGGATTAAAGCTTTAAAACGAGTATGTAATATTGAAGGAAACGTTACTGAAGAAGATGTTGGGTTTCTAATTGGCCCCAGAGTTAATGCAGTTGGCAGATTGCAGAATGCAGATTTAGCTGTCAGGCTTTTAATGACTACAGATGCGCATGAAGCAGATGAAATAGCTGGAGAAATTAATCGATTAAACCAGGAAAGACAACAAATCGTTAGTGGCATTGTTAAAGAAGCGGAAAAGATGGTTCAAAGCGGGGAAAAAAGCGGTGTAATTATCGTTGCAAAAGAAGGTTGGAACGAGGGTGTGCTGGGAATTGTAGCATCCAGGCTCGTCCGGACATTTGATCGACCGGCAATAGTTTTAGCAATTAAACCAGCAACATCTGAAGTGAAAGGATCAGCTCGAAGTATACCAGCTTTTGATCTTTTTAATAATTGCATGAAAATCAGAAACCTATTCACCCATTTTGGAGGACATTCTCAAGCTGCAGGCATGACTTTTCCATTGGAGAATGTAAAATTGATTCAAGAAAAACTTAATGACATTATTAGCACACAGCTAACGGAAAATGACTTTAAGCAAGTTATCGAAATAAATAATTCTATTTCTGTTACCGATATTAATGAAAAGTTAGTCAATGACATTAATAAACTAGCTCCATTTGGCATGGGAAATCCAAAGCCGGTATTTCGGATAAATGATATTCCGATCAGTGCACGACAAATCGGCAGTAATCAAAATCATCTTAAGCTACAATTTAAACAAGACAATGTCACGCTTGAAGGAATAGGTTTTGGAATGGGGGAATTATGCGCATACATATCTCCTGAAACCTCTATTTCAGTTGTGGGCGAGCTTGGAATTAATGAGTGGAACGGCAATCGAAAAGCACAAATCGTTATGCAGGATATGAAGATTGATGAGTGGCAGCTATTTGATCACAGAGGTAAAAAAAACCTGGATATCTCACCATTTATTAATCCTGAAAAAAGAAATGTCGTAATAAGCAATAATGAGATGGATCGCTCTGTTATGGTAGAACAAATTGTCTATGCTTCAGATATAAGTACTTTACGTGAAATTGATGAACTATTCATTGTTGATTTACCAACTGACCTAATGCATTTAAGAGAAATGCTCCAAGTGATGAAGCCAGTAAATATTTATGCATGTTACTATGTTGAAAACAGTCTTTACTTAAAAGCTTTTCCTTCGAGAGAAGAATTTAAATGGTTTTACGCTTTGCTACTGAAACGACAGGTATTGGATTTGAAAACGGAGATGCAGCGTATCATGCAAATGAAGGGTTGGAATAAAGATCGAATTATATTTATATCAAAGGTGTTTTTAGAATTAGGATTTGTTAAAATAGATAATGGAGTAGTTCATTTAATTCCTCAACCAGTTAAAAAGGATTTGGAGGAATCACCCTTATATCAAGCAAGATTATTGAGAGCTAATATTGAGAAAGTACTGTATTATTCAACCTACGATGAATTAAAAAAATGGTTTACAAATCAGATGGACTATTTGGCAGTTAAGCAAGTATAACATACTTGCTTACTGCATAAGTGCAACTAAGGCTGTCACCTAAGGGATTGGTGACAACTAAGTTTTCTAAGAAAGACCCAAGGAGGAGCTTACCTATGGACTATAAACAATATGTTAAAATAGTGGAAAACTGGCCAAAAGAAGGAATTAAATTTAAAGATATTACCCCACTAATGGAAAACGGAGTAGCCTATAAATCGGCAGTGGATGAAATGGTTGCATATGCACGCAAAAGGAAAGTTGATATTGTTGTAGGTCCTGAAGCTAGAGGATTTATTATCGGATGCCCGGTTTCTTATGCTTTGGAAGTTGGGTTTGCTCCTGTAAGAAAAGAAGGGAAACTGCCCAGAGAGGTTATTAAAGTAGATTATGGCTTAGAATATGGAACGAATGTTTTAACGATCCATAAGGATGCAATAAAACCTGGACAGCGGGTATTAATAACGGATGACTTACTTGCAACAGGCGGCACAATCGAGGCAACTATAAAATTGGTGGAAGATCTTGGTGGAATTGTAGTTGGTTGTGCATTTTTAATTGAACTGAGCTATCTTGATGGAATGGATAAGCTTGATGGTTATGATGTATTAACGTTAATGACCTACTAAAACGGGTTCAAAAAAGTGGATAAAAAAGGACCGAGGTCGGCTAAGTACGCAGGCGTCTTTTTGAATATCCATTACTGACGGTAGTGTTAAAGGTCTGATAGAGCTGAATTAGGCTGCTTATCAGACCTATTCTTATATAGGAATGTAATAATAAATGGACACTTGAAGCGGAAAAGCATATAATTATAATTATTTAACACTTTAAGAGCATCTGTTTTAATCAGAATTTTTCAAACAGTGAATGGGTGATTATATATGGCAAAAGATGACATTGTTACAATTGAAGACATAATAGATAATTCCGGTAAGTATCTTACAGAAGATGATACTGCTTTTATTCGTCATGCTTACGAATTCGCAGAACGTGCACATGCAGAACAATTTCGAAAATCGGGGGAGCCGTATATTATTCATCCTGTTCAAGTTGCTGGAATATTGGTGGATATGGAAATGGATTCTGAGACAATTGCAGGCGGCTTGTTACATGATGTTATTGAGGATACGGATGTTACACTGGAAGAGTTAGAAGAAGCATTTAATCATGAAGTTGCGATGCTGGTGGACGGGGTTACGAAGCTTGGTAAAATCAAATATAAATCAAAAGAAGCATTACAGGCAGAAAACCATCGAAAAATGTTTGTTGCAATGGCAAAGGATATTCGTGTCATTTTAATCAAACTAGCGGATCGACTGCATAATATGCGTACATTAAAGCATTTGCCATCTGAAAAGCAACGGAGAATATCGAATGAAACATTAGAAATCTTTGCGCCATTAGCTCACCGTTTAGGTATCTCAATGATTAAATGGGAGTTGGAGGATACAGCACTACGCTATTTAAATCCACAGCAATATTATCGTATCGTACAATTAATGAAACAAAAGAGAGATCAGCGTGAAACATACATCGAGGAAGTAATTGATGAGGTTGCGGATCAGCTTAAAGATGTGAATATTGAGGCTGAAATGTCCGGACGTCCAAAACATTTATATAGTATTTATCGAAAAATGGTAAAGCAAAATAAGCAGTTTAATGAAATCTATGACCTTTTAGCAGTCCGAATACTTCTAAGCAGTATAAAAGATTGCTATGCGGTATTAGGGATTATTCATACATGCTGGAAACCAATGCCAGGCCGTTTTAAAGATTATATTGCAATGCCAAAACCGAATCTGTATCAATCCTTGCATACTACAGTGATTGGTCCAAAAGGGGATCCTTTGGAGGTGCAAATCAGAACAAAGGAAATGCATGAAATTGCTGAATACGGTATTGCGGCACATTGGGCTTACAAAGAAGGGAAGCAGGTAAATAATAATAAAAAGTCATTTGAAGAAAAACTGACATGGTTTAGGGAAATTTTAGAGTGGCAAAACGACACACATGATGCTGAAGAGTTTATGGAATCACTCAAGGTAGATTTGTTTTCGGATATGGTTTATGTATTTACACCAAAAGGAGATGTTATCGAGCTGCCATCAGGTTCCATACCACTCGATTTCGCTTTTAAAATTCATACTGAAATTGGTAATAAGACAATTGGTGCTAAAATAAATGGAAAGATGGAGCCATTGGATTATAAATTAAAGAACGGGGATATCATTGAAGTAATGACATCCAAGCACTCTTATGGCCCGTCACAGGATTGGCTGAAAATCACCCAGACATCACAAGCGAAAAATAAAATCAGACAGTTTTTTAAAAAACAGCGAAGAGATGAAAATATATCTAAAGGTAAGGAAGCTGTTGACAAGGAAATACGGGCATTATCATTTGAGCCAAAAGAAGTATTAACAAACGACAATCTACAGCGAGTATACGAAAAATTTAATTTCTCAAGTGAGGATGATATGTTTGCAGCTGTTGGTTATCAAGGGATTACAGCAGCTTTAATCGTTACCAGACTTACAGATAAACTTCGTGCGACAAGACAAAAAGAGCAGGACCTTGCACAAACACTTGAAGAAGTAAAAACAGATACCAAAAGAAAAAAAACGCCTAAAGCTGATTTTGGAATAAAAGTGAAGGGTGTCGATAACTTACTCGTTCGATTGTCTAAATGCTGTAATCCGGTACCTGGGGATAAAATTATGGGGTATATAACAAAAGGTCGAGGTGTATCAGTCCACCGAGCTGATTGTCCTAATGTTCAAACAAATGAAGCGAAGGAACGTTACCTTCATGTGGAGTGGGAAGTTAATCAGATAGATCAAAAGCAATATCATGTTGATTTGGAAATATCCGGTTATGACCGAAGAGGTTTGTTAAATGAAGTACTACAAGCAGTAAATGAAACCAAAACAAATATTACACATGTCAATGGAAGGTCAGACCGAAATAAAATGGCTATTATTCAAATAACGATTTTGATTCACAATACAAATCATCTTCGGAGAATAGTGGAACGAATAAAGCAAATTAAAGACGTCTATACGGTAACCCGTACATTACAGTAGAAAGCTATAACTAAACTAGAGCTACATCATCTAAAGGAGTATTTTATAAATGAAAGCTATCATTCAACGAGCAAAGAATGCCAGTGTCACAGTCAATGGAAAAATTACGGGAGAAATTGACCATGGATTTGTAGTGCTACTCGGTGTTACTCATGAAGATTCAATCGAAGACGCAAAGTACCTTGTAAGTAAAATCATAAACTTACGTGTTTTTGAAGATGAAAATGAGAAAATGAATTTATCTTTAATTGATGTAAGTGGAAGTATTTTATCAATTTCGCAATTTACATTGTATGGTGATATCCGTAAAGGTAGAAGACCGAATTTCCTTCATGCAGCAAAACCTAAACAGGCAAAAGAGTTGTATGAGCAATTTAATCAATTGGCTAAAGAACAGGGTATTCCGGTTGAAACTGGTAAATTTGGTGAAATAATGGATGTGAAATTCACAAATGTTGGGCCAGTTACCTTAATACTGGACAGCAAAGAAAAATAACTAAAGGGGTATTAAACACCGTCCTTTAGTTATTGGCAAAATATTTTCCTAAACCATTTACAATTCCTGATACTAATTTTTTCTGATAGGCACTTGTTTGAAGTAGTGCTTCTTTTTCTTCATTGGATATAAATCCTAGCTCGACTAATACAGATGGTTTCAGGGTCTGCCTGATAACAAATAAGTCTCCATAAGTAGTACCCCGGTTTTTCGCATCTGTTTCTTTAATAATTTCTTTTTGAATGTAGTCTGCTAAGCCTTGGTTTTGTTCATGATAATAATAGGTTTCAATTCCGCTTACATTCGCAAGTCCAGGAACACTATTATAATGAATGCTTATAAAAACATCTGTATCCATTATATTTGCAAAGCTTACTCTGCTACCAAGCGAGATAAACTCATCTTCAGGTCTGGATAAAAGCACTTCAGCTCCAAGTATGGAAAGCTCCTGTGCTAGTTCATTTGCCGTGAGATAGGCAATGTTTTTTTCATACGATCCAGTGGCACCAATTGCACCAACATCACGACCACCATGGCCTGCATCAATAACGATGGTTTTATTAGTGAATCCGGTAGTAGATGAAGTTTTATCTTTCTCTGCAAGTTGTTTTAAAATAAAACCGGTAAAGTCATCTTTTGTAATCTCATACCAGTCACCCTTTTCGGAAATCACATTGTAGGTAGTGCCCTGATCAGCGAAATGAATAATATCATTGTCTGTTGAAGGACCACTGCGAATTTGGGTATTATCATGTTGTATCGTGATGGTTTTTTCAGTGAAGTCTTCTTTGAGTTCGGCTTTGACCGATATGTATTCTGTAGTAACCCAGCCTGCCTGATCACCATATTGTATTTCTACCCATTCGTCCTGTTGTTGAATAATTTGATATGAATCATCTGTGTTTGCCGATCCAATACTGTCATAATCTGTACCTGGACCGCTTCTAATATTTAAACCATCCACATTTATCACTGCCTGATCTGCATAGACTTGGTCTGAATAGAATACCAAACTAAAAAACAGGGCAATAATTATTAGGAAATTACTTTTTAATTTCAAATCTGTTTCCTCCTCATACAATCTGATGGTTCTATTTGTTAAGTATAATAAAAACTTCTCTTTAAGGCAAAACTAGTTACATCAAGGGAGGAAATTTAAATGCGATATCATGATAAACAATGGAACTCAGCAAATAATAAAGATATTTTTGGTGTTAATATCCATCATTTTATGGAAATGGAGGGACATTCAAATCATATGGAAATAGCCCAGGAATTAGGGATATCTATCGGAGAGGTTAAAAAATTAAAGAAAAAAATTAATCGTGCTTGACAATAATTCATCTACAGATTAATATAATAGTCATTCAAATAAATTTAAATATGATTATATAGATGAAAACCAGTGAAGGAAAGAGTAATTAGGTAATCAAATGAAAAGAGAAAAAGTGCCAATGGCTGAGAGCATTTTTACATTTTGGTCTAATGAATGACATTCCTAAGGATTTATATCGAAATCTTTTAGTAGGTATAAACGTCCCCATAGGCGTTAACTATGAAGAGCGGATGCGGGAGATATGCATCAACTAGGGTGGCAACGCGGGTAAACTCTCGTCCCTTATTATTATAGGGGATGAGGGTTTTTTTCTATTTTCATAAATATTAAGGGGGATTTCGGATGAATATGAAAGCACCACGAGGTACGGTTGATATTTTACCAAAGGATGCAAAGAAATGGCAATTTGTTGAAAATAAAATAAAGAACATTTGTGATCGATTTCATTTTGAAGAAATTCGTACACCACTATTTGAGCATACAGAGGTTTTTCAACGAGGAGTCGGTGATTCAACTGATATTGTTCAAAAGGAGATGTACACATTTGAAGATCGAGGTGGCAGGAGCTTGACACTTAGGCCGGAAGGAACCGCTTCTGTGGCACGAGCTTTTGTAGAAAATAAATTATTTGGTGATCCTAATCAGCCTGTTAAACTGTATTATTTTGCTCAGATGTTCCGTTATGAACGTCCGCAAAAGGGGAGAATGCGTCAATTAAATCAATTTGGTGTGGAAGTTTTAGGTAGTGCAAGTCCCGCTGTTGATGCCGAGGTTATTGATTTAGCAATGAGTTGCTACAGGGAATTAGGTTTAAAATCTTTAAAATTAGTTATTAATTCATTAGGTGATAATGAAAGTAGAATAAATCACCGTAGGGCGTTGGTAGAACACTTTACGCCACATAAGGATGAGCTTTGTAAAGATTGTCAAACACGACTTACTCAAAATCCTTTACGTATATTGGATTGTAAAATAGATAGTGATCATCCCGCAATGAAAACTGCACCTTCCATTTTGGAATATTTAAATGAAGGGTCAAAGAATTATTTTGATCAGGTGAAAGACTATTTAACAGTAATGGGGATCGACTATGTTGTTGATAAGAACCTGGTCCGGGGTCTTGATTATTATAATCACACAGCCTTTGAGATTATGAGTGAAGCGAAAGGATTTGGTGCTATTACCACATTGGCTGGTGGTGGCAGGTATAACGGCCTTGTTGAAGAACTTGGCGGACCAGCGACACCGGGAATCGGCTTTGCTATGGGGCTGGAACGATTACTTATGGCACTTGAAGCGGAAAACAGAGAAATCCCATTAAATGAAGCATTGGATTGCTTTTTGATTGCGGTTGGCGATGAAGCTGAGAAAGAAGCTATACGACTTGTTCATGAATTACGACAGAATGGTATTCAGGTAGATAAAGATTATCAGGGGCGTAAAATGAAAGCACAATTTAAATCAGCTGATCGGAACAAGGCTAAATATGTTTTGATATTAGGAGAAGATGAGCTCCAAAAACAAATAATTAATGTCAAGGAAATGGGAACAGGTGAACAAGTTGAAATCCCATTGTCACAGCTTGCTGTGAGCATGCAGGAAAAGCTTCAAGGAGGAAAAGAAAGTGAGTAAACGCATATTAGTTGGAACGTTACAAGAAAACAACATCGAACAAACAGTATTATTAAAAGGGTGGATACAAAAGCGAAGAGATTTGGGTGGTTTAATTTTTATTGATTTGCGTGATAAATCCGGGGTTGTCCAAGTAGTCTTTAATCCCGATCACTCCGCAGCAGCATTAGAAATTGCTGAATCGGTACGGAGCGAATACGTCGTTGAAATAAGTGGTATTGTTGCCGGAAGAGATGAAGCAACAATTAATTCTCTGATGGAGACCGGAAAGATTGAAGTAATGGCAACTGATATTAAGATCTTGAATAAGTCTAAAACACCTCCATTTGCGATTAAAGATAAAACAGATGTATCAGAAGATCTTCGCCTGAAATACCGTTATGTGGATTTGCGCAGAAGTCCGATGCAGGAAACATTTAAATTACGTCATCAAACGACACAGGTGGTTCGAAATTATTTGAATGATAATGGATTCCTGGAAATGGAAACACCTATTTTAACGAAAAGTACCCCAGAGGGTGCACGTGATTATTTAGTACCCAGTCGTGTGCATTCAGGTGAATTCTATGCATTACCACAATCTCCACAATTATTTAAACAGTTGATTATGATGAGTGGATTTGAAAAGTATTATCAGATTGCCCGGTGTTTCCGTGACGAAGACTTGCGTGCAGATCGCCAGCCGGAATTTACTCAAATTGATATTGAAACATCATTTATGACAAGTGATGAAATTATGGAAATGACGGAACAAATGATGCAAAAGATCATGAAGGAAATTAAAAATATCGATCTTGCGTTACCACTGAAGAGAATGCCGTATGATGAGGCAATGGAACGTTTTGGTTCAGATAAACCTGATACAAGATTTGGTATGGAACTGATCCACGTATCAGATATTCTGGCTGAATCCACTTTTAAAGTGTTTCAAGGTGCAATTTCAGCTGGTGGAAAGGTTTGTTTACTTAACGTGAAAGAACAAGCTGCAAATTATTCACGCAAAGATCTGGATAAACTGACTGATTATGTGAAGGTTTATGGAGCTAAAGGGTTAGCATGGCTTAAAGTGGAAGGTGAAGATCTAAAAGGGCCAATTGCCAAATTTCTGTCAGAGAATGAAAAGACGGAGCTTATTTCTCGTGCATCAGCCTATGATGGAGATTTATTATTATTTGGTTCGGACAAAGCGTCTGTGGTATACGACAGTTTAGGTGCTTTAAGGTTAAAGCTGGCTAAAGAATTAACATTAATTGATGAATCAAAATTCAATTTTTTATGGATAACTGATTGGCCGTTACTTGAATATGATGAAGACCTTGGAAGATACTTTGCTGCACACCATCCATTTACATCACCGGTAGAAAGTGATATTGATAAATTAACAGCAGATCCTGGAAGTGTCCGGGCAAATGCATATGACCTTGTGTTAAATGGTTATGAACTCGGTGGAGGTTCTATTAGAATTTATAAAAAAGAACTACAAGATCAAATGTTTAGTGTCCTAGGATTTACAGAAGAGGAAGCAAATGAGCAGTTTGGCTTTTTACTAGAAGCATTAGAATATGGTGCGCCACCACATGGAGGAGTCGCATTAGGACTTGATCGGATTATTATGCTTTTAGCAGGGAGATCCAATTTACGAGATACCATTCTTTTTCCAAAAACAGCATCTGCTTCAGATTTATTAACAAATGCACCGGGTGAAGTAAGTGAGGCGCAATTGGATGAATTAGCTATCCAATTTACGGACAAGGATGACTAGATTGGAATACTGTTAATAATATGTAAAACTTGACAGTAAAAAGTTCCTCGTAACGATAGAAAATAATATTTTACATATCAAACTAAACCTTGTT
>NZ_BAAKSZ010000004.1:0-209312 GCF_059698015.1 Oceanobacillus sp. NCCP-135
TAGATTAAAATAATATGTCAACTATTGATGATAGACATAATCGTTAACATATTATAGGGAACTAAATTGACGAGATGAATTTCTTAAGGAGAAACTGGCTTCTTATCGGAAAACCGCAGTAGTTGAAGGTGCTGGAACAGGTGCGGGTGGTATCTTCCTCGGACTGGCCGATTTTCCACTGCTTTTATCCATAAAAATGAAATTTTTGTTCGAAGCAGCAACGGTTTATGGATATGATACGAATGAATATGAAGAGCGTTTATTTATTCTTCATGTGTTCCAACTTGCTTTTTCCAGCGATGAAAAACGGAAGGAAACATTTTATATCATTGAAAACTGGGATAAGGAAAAGGAGAAACTTGTTGATATGGATTGGCATGTGTTTCAACAAGAGTACCGGGATTATATTGACTTGGTGAAAATGCTGCAACTCATTCCTGGATTTGGTGCTATTGTGGGAGCATATGCAAACCATAATCTCATGGATACACTTGGGGAAACGGCGATGAACGCCTATCGATTAAGGTTTCTAATGGTATCGCCAAGGGATTATTAAATGGAAAAACCATCCACTGTGCTTACATAGGATGTTTTTTTAGCCTTACAGCGGAGAGACATTCGCTCGAAGTTGAGAGAAAGCATTGTAAAGTTGAGAGATCCGCATCCAAAGTTGAGACATAAGACCGGAAACTATCATTATCTCTCAACTTTAAGGAAGTTTCTCTCAACTTTTTAGACTATCTCTCAATTTTAAGGAAGTTTCTCTCGACTTTTTAAACCCCACTTTATTTCTTATCCTGCAACTGTTCATTTATTGAAGCTTAAATTTTTTAAATGTAGTTATATTCAAGAAAAAATAGATAGTTTCTCAATCCGTTCGATAGCCTCCACTAAGCGTTCACCATCAACTAAAAGCCCAACTCGCACATAGCCTTCTCCGTGTTTCCCAAACCCATTTCCCGCAGCTACGGCTACATCAGCCTTTTCCAATAAGAGATCAGCAAATTCCTCACTTGTATATTCCTTTGGAACCGACAGCCAGGCGAAAAAAGAACCCTTTGGTGCCTTAACTTCCCAGCCAATTCGTTTACATTCCGTAACGAGTACGTTTCGACGGCTTTCATAAAGGTTAGTAAATTCAGCTACACATGATTGGCTATCCGTCAGAGCTGTTGCTGCCGCATGCTGTACCGCAGGAAACAAGCTGACAAAAAGATGATCTTGTATTAGATTAATTGCTTCTATCATATATTTATTCCCAACAGCAAATCCAACCCGCCATCCAGCCATATTATACGTCTTGGATAAGGTATAAAACTCTATACCGACTGCTTTTGCCCCTTCCGCCTGCATAAAGCTAACTGGCTTTGAATCATCGAAACCAATCGCCCCATAGGCAAAATCGTGAGCAATCATAATTTCTGATTCTTTGGCGAGCTCCACCGTTTCTTCAAAAAATTTGCGGGAGGCCGTTGCACCTGTAGGGTTATTTGGGTAGTTTAAATACATTAACTTCGCTTGTTGTTTCTGCTCTATGGTGAGTTTACGGTAATCAGGCAGGAAGTCATTCTCTTCCAATAATGGCATTGTTACATGATTTACGCCCGCAAGACTTGCCCCAGACAAATAATCTGGATATCCTGGATCTGGAAGAAGCATTAATTCTTTTTCGTTCAGTAATGCAAGAGGCAGTTCAACCAGTCCTGTTTTAGCCCCAAATAAAACTGCTACTTCGGTGTCGGGATCGATTGTCACATTGAATTCTTTTTTATAAAAGTCACTGGCAGCCTGTCTAAGTTCAACTGTCCCACGAAAAGGAGAATACTTATGTGTTTCCGGATTTTCAGCAGCTTTCTGCAGTGCTTTTATAATATGTAATGGTGTTGGTTGGTCTGGATTTCCTTGCCCAAGGTTAATAATATCTCGACCCTCACTGACAGCACCCGCTACTTTTTGAGCAAGAGAAGCGAAAAACTGTGGAGGTAGATTTTTCAATCGATCAGAAAAGATCATAATTAATGAAGCCTCCTTAAATTCACATGTGTATTTCTGAAAGTTTAAACTCATTCTAATTTAAAGTATAATACAATATAAGATTAAATTATATAATAATATCTACAGGTGGTGAAAGAATGAAAATTGCAGCTGTACAAATAGATGTAAGCTATGGAGAACCCAAGAAAAATTTCTCGCATGTAGAAGAAAAAATTAATGAAGCGGCTATGCTAGGTGCAGATATTGTTGTTCTACCCGAGATGTGGAATACAGGCTATGATTTAGCCCGTCTTGAAGAAAGCGCAGATGTGGAAGGGGAGCAAACCAAACAATTATTGACCAGATTATCAAAAAAGTTAGGTATTCACATCGTTGGTGGATCGGTTTCGACAAAGAAAGGAACTGACTTCTTCAACACAATGTATGTAGCAGATAAATATGGAGAAATTATTGCTGAATATGATAAAGCGCATTTATTTAAGCTAATGGATGAACATCACTATTTACAGCCAGGGAATCAATTAAATGTGTTCTCATTGGAAGGTGTCCAAATGGGTGGGATTATTTGCTATGATATACGTTTTCCTGAGTGGCTTAGGAAGCATGTGCTGGAGGGAAGCAGAATACTATTCATTCCTGCACAATGGCCGGCAGCTCGGATTGATCATTGGCGCATTTTATTACAGGCACGAGCAATTGAAAATCAATGCTTTATCGTTGCCGTGAATCGTGTCGGAGCAGATCCAAATAATGCATTTAATGGAAACTCCATGGTTATTGCTCCCTGGGGAGAAGTAAAATGGACTGGTTTAAATGAGGAAACAATAGGAATAGTAGATTTGCAATTGGAGGAAGTAGACGAGGTTCGAAAACAAATTCCTGTTTTTCAGGATCGACGAGAAGACTTGTATAAATAGACTTTTCGCAGTCTCTCTCTACCACAGAAGTGTTTTAATAAGGGCAGGGTGCTTTATTCTCTACCATCTCAAAACCACCAATAAATCATTTATACTATATTGCTTTTCACAAAAAAATAATAATCAGATAGATCTTACTGATATATTGCGTATAACGCATAACCTGATTTAGTAAATCTACTTCAAGTTGAAATTACATATCCAAGAGAATTATCCTATGAAGGAGAAGCTATCATTATTTTGATTTCCAATTCTTGATGATTTGAAACCGATATGTATATTGTTGGCAATGGATTATATCAGTTGGATGATAGCAATCATTTTCGTCTATGAACAGGAGTTGCTGTTTTATTGTCGGAACATGGGTGGTTTAATCCTGCCTTGGTAGTTATTGCTATCACCGGAGTAGTACTCTGGGTGCAGAAGCTATCTGCAGTAAAAGCATAGTTGTAAACATAATAACAGTCGGTTTCATTATTCATTTACGAAACCGACTTTCGTTATTATTTTGTTTTTAATGAGCGAAATTCCTCAATCGCCCGTAGCCAATTTTCCTTCATTATGGATGATGCGTCTGATGCAACCCCATTTTTCATTAAGCTGATAATTGCAGTATGCTCATCGATGGACTTTTTTGTTAAGACAATCGAATTGTGGAAAAATAATCTTCTAACATGTGCTTGCAAGGATGCAATCATCGAATGAATATATGAATTGTCTGCGGTGTTGACGATGATTTGATGAAACTCTTCATCAATTTTTAAGGCGGAATAATAATTTTCTGAATGGATAGCATCTGCAAACCGCTCATTTGTATTTTCCAGCATGCTAATAACTTCATCCGTCAGATTAGCAATAGCTAGTTCAGCAGATAAAGCTTGTAATACTGCTAGAGGTGGAAGCAGATCATTAATTGATTCTTTTTCTACTTCGGTTACTTGCGTTGCTTTACCAGGGTACATTTTCACAAAACCCTGTACTTCAAGGAGCTGCAGAGATTCACGGACGGGTGTTCTACTAACTCCCAATGCATGAGCAAGTTCTGTATCATTTAATTTTTCTCCAGGTTGAAGTGTCCCGTCGATAATCCATTGTTGCAGCTGATTGAATGCGCTTTCCTTTGCGGATTGACGAATTGGTTTTGAGTGATCAGCTGGTATTGGCATTTCAAATCCCCCTTCTTATTTATTACAAGTATGCCCTTTTTAATTAGTATACTATAAAACTCGCTGAATTTATATATACAATATATTGCTTGGATAAGGTTTTTTGAATCATTTTTGGGGATTATTTCCATATTTATTTGTGAAATTTGCAAATCGACTTAAGAACTGGAATAATATAGAAATAAATAACTTGGATAGGAGCTAAGTCAATATGCAATGTAAAATAAATCGTAACGCAGCAAAAGTGTTAAAAAAGATGCTGGAAAGTGAAGAAGCAGAAGGCAAAATGATTCGTGTTTATGTAACCCATCTTCACGGAGACCATGCACACTATGATATAAAATTAGACATTCCTACAGAAAATGATGAAGTTGTCAAAACAGATAAGGGTATTGATATTATTCTTGAAAAAGGTGACGGCTTTTTAGATGGTGTATGGATTCAATATTTTTACGTGCCAAAGGAAGAAATGTATATAACAAATCCTTCTATAAGCAAAGGGCATCACCACTAAAGCATCCAGCTTATGATTATAGAAGTACCCCTTTCTGTAATGGAAAGGGGCTTAATATTATTTATTAGAGTCTTTTATCATTTAAGGCAATGTGCTGTACGCCTATTAATACGGCTCTGCGTCATGCCCTTTATCCACAGCTTGTTCTGGTGCTTTTTCCGCATCCTTATTTCCAAGTGGATTTTTACTTGTGCCGTCTTTTCCTGTATGTCGGAGCCCCTCTCTTAAACGTCGACCGTATTCGTCATCTGCCTCCTCAGCAAGTGCTATCATTTTGTCCTGGAGTCTTTGATCACATCGTGAAAGATCCCCAACAAGATTTGAAATCAATTCATCCTTTTCCCAATCTTCAAAACGACGATAGGTTTCACCAGCCTGTTTTGTGTTATCATTGCGGTCAATCGATTCACGTACAAGGTTTCCTTCAACCTTTGGTGTATATTCCTTTCCGAGTTGCTCCGCTTCTTTTAAACCACCTAAAATAGAAGGTTCGTAGTTCACATGTGGATTTTGCCGAGGTGCTTTATCATTTTCGTAGCGCAGTTGCCCGCCTTCCTGGTTTGTGGCCACACGCTTCTTTGCTGCATTGACCGGTACTTGTAAATAATTCGCACCAACACGATGACGTTGCGTGTCGGAATAGGAAAATGTACGACCTTGTAGCATTTTATCATCTGAGAAATCTAGACCATCAACAAGAACACCTGTACCAAAGGCCGCTTGCTCTACTTCTGCAAAATAATTTTCCGGATTTTTATTTAAAATTAACCTTCCAACTGGCAACCATGGAAACTGATCTTCTGGCCATAATTTTGTATCGTCAAGTGGATCAAAATCGAGTTCGGGATGGGGACCGTCCTTCATAATTTGCACATACAGCTCCCATTCCGGATAATCACCAGCTTCAATGGCATCATATAAATCTTGTGTGGCGTGGTTAAAGTTTGTGGCCTGTATTTCATTCGCTTCTTTAGTGGTCAGGTTTTTAATGCCCTGCTTTGGCTCCCAGTGGTACTTCACCAGTACTGCTTCACCATCCTTGTTCACCCATTTATATGTGTTCACACCAGATCCCTGCATCATCCGATAATTTGCAGGAATTCCCCAAGGAGAATAAATAAATGTAACCATATGGAAGGACTCCGGCGAGTTTGCACAAAAATCGAAAAAACGCTCACTATCCTGTATATTGGTCACAGGATCTGGTCTAAATGCATGAATCATATCAGGGAACTTCATAGCGTCACGGATAAAAAAGATTTTTATATTGTTTCCAACTAAATCCCAGTTGCCATCTTCTGTGTAAAATTTAATCGCAAATCCACGTGGGTCCCGAAGTGTTTCTGGTGAATGCGTCCCATGTACAACCGTTGAAAAACGGACAAAAACAGGAGTCTGCTTGCCTTTTTCCTGAAAGACTTTAGCCCGTGTATATGTTGAAACAGGTTCATCGCCAACTGTTCCATATGTCTCAAAATAACCATGCGCACCAGCCCCACGTGCATGTACAATACGCTCAGGTACTTTCTCGCGATCAAAGTGGCTGATCTTTTCAATGTAGTCATAGTTTTCCAGCATTGCTGGACCACGATTCCCAACTGTTCTTAAGTTCTGATTGTTAGTAACCGGTTGTCCTTGTCTTGTGGTTAATGTGTCTTCATTTTCTATGTGTGTTTCGTTGTTTTTGTTATTTGCTTGATCTTTGTCCATTTTATTTCCCATCCTTTATAATTGATTCCTGAGCACACAGGGTATGAGTTTTCTTCCACTATGTTTAAGTGTGCCCAATTAGAACATAATAATGATAAAAAATTATAGATGCGTAATAATAATTTGGTACCAGATCTTAATACTATATGCTAAAATAGAGTTAATGTTATTTATCGATAGAAGAGGGGACCTAAGATGTATTATTTTGCAGCATATTTATTGAAGATAATTTTAAGTTTGTTTGGCAGAATAAAAATCTATCAAAAAGAAAATCTGCCCAAATCAGGCGGTTATATAATTGCGTGTACCCATACAGGCTGGGTTGATATATTATGGCTTGGTGTTTCTGTATTACCCACAAAAATATTTTATATGGCAAAAAAAGAACTATTTGAATCACGTTTTCTCAAATGGCTAATGGTAAAGCTACATGCATTTCCAGTGGATCGAAAAAATCCTGGACCAAGTACAATAAAAATTCCCCGAAGATTGTTAAAAGAAGATAAAGTAGTGGGGATATTCCCCAGTGGAACAAGAACGAGTGAGGAAGCACCATTAAAAAGAGGGGCAGTAACCATTGCGGCACATTCGAAGGTTCCGATTGTACCTGTCGCTTACACTGGACCAAATAATTTTAAAGAATTATTTAAACGAAAAAGACCAAAGATTATTTTCGGGGAACCAATAAATTTATCGGAAAGCCACCCGAAAAAGGAAGCCATGGAAATCATGATGGATGAGCTTAATACAGAATTACACAGGTTACAGAAGGAATTACAAAATTAAATCCACTTTAAAGCGGCTGCGTTTTCAATAATGCGGCTGCTTTTTTATTTGGAGTTTTTAACCATAAAAATACTCACCAATGAGCTCATCCATCCAAAGACGTAGACACCCTAATTTTAAAGGAGGGTATTTTTGCTGTGATATTTCAGTCGCCATGCCGAAGACTGGGGAGGTAATTACATATAGTATAAACATTATAAGAAATATAAAAACGAAGGGAAGAAGATAAATGATGAATTATCATTATAATGTTTATAAAGAGTTAGCAGAGGCACGGATGAAAGATTTGCAAAAGATTACCTTTGAAAAGAAACAATATGAAAAGGTAAAACGTATGAGTCCGGTAAAAAAAGAGTGCGTTCCATCTTTCAGAAAATAAAAGTTGGTGGGTTAAGAAGTAAGCTTGCAGTTCACAAGACGGCTCGTTGCAATGGGTAAGGAGGCAAAAGTGTGCGAGCTTTAAGTAGATACACTGTTTGTTTTGGCAAAAAACTGCAGGTATTTCAATCATCTGGGATTAATCGCACGGATATCTCTTCATAGGGTGTTTCTTCATAACCTTTACGTAATCCTTTATCAGCTATAAGCTTTTTTGTTACTATTTTCTGTTTCAAAGTGACAAGAACTTCATGCTCAAAAGGGAATTCACTCATAGCAATGGTCTTCCTATCCATCCAATATAGTTCTACTTTTTGTTGATTAAATCCAACTAATGATTCAGAGAGGGGTATTCCATTTTTAAAAAAGGGGTGTTCATTTTCCTTGGTAGCTCCAGGCTCATTTAAACAAATATAAAGGGATAGGTTATCACCAAGCTGAATAAGGCTATAGTGGTGGTTAAACAAACGTTTGTTTAACTTGCTTAAGCTATTGAAAATTCGTTTTTGCCTTAATTCTTCTGCTTTAACAAAAGATTGTGCTTCCATTGAAGTATGATTGAATAAAAAACGTTTATAATGCTCACTGCATAATAGTGCCGCATAAGCATCAACCTTCTCAACTTCATCGATGCCATTTTTATAAAGTACTATTTTGGGTGGTGTAGGAAAATCAATGAAGGTATATGGTGCTTGGCGTTCATCATTCCAAAAAGGCTGCTTGTCAAATGGCTCCCATCCACAGTCATGTTTGTAGATCGCATACTCAACAGATTTTTTAAAATCCTGTCCCTTAAATAATGAATTCTTCCAGTTGGACATTATATCTCCTGATACCTTAGCATGGTTGCCCTGCTCGATCAGGACAAAATCATCTGAGCGCTCTCTAACAATCATCGTAAATCATCCTTTCATTTTCTTTAGCTTATCGAAACTGATTATAATTGTAAACAAAAAATAAAGGTCAATCCAAACAAGGGATTGAGCTTTAAATGGAACAGATTAGATTTTTGTAGTTATCTATCTTTTTCCTTACTATCTAGTCCTGAAACCATTCATATTCCCATAAATGTAAAATCAAATAAAAAGTTACAACTATAAAAACTATTTAGGCCATCCCGAGTCCTGTACTTACAAAAACCGTTTCAATAAGGATACTTTCCCTCTGAAACGGTTTTACTTATACAAGCGTCTTAAATTGTAATCGTTTATTCAATGCATACATAATCGGTATTCCAATAGCTAACACTACTAATTCACCAGCAGCGGTTGTCCACCATGTAAGCATAAATGGAAATCCTAATGCTAAATTCAATTCAAATGCAATAATAAACATGTTGAATGAGAAAACGAGTGTGTTAGCAACAAGCAGAACCCATATGTTTTTGATGAATCTTGCCAATAAAATGGTAATGAGTAATGAAATAGCGGAATGGGATACACCAAAAACAAGGTCATATACACCAAGTGGTGAGAAAATATTGGTTATAAACACACCTAGTATGATGCCGAAAAAGTATTTCTTGCTAAACACGATGAGGTGGTTAAACATTTCCGGGATCCGAAACTGGATGCTTGAAAATGCAAGCGGCTCAATGGCTAGCGAAACGGCAATATAAAGCGACGCGATTAATCCATTAACTACCAATGTTTTTGATTTCATTATAATATCCTCCCTAGTTTTTTATCGTGGGATGGTTGCGAACCACGTGTTCTGAGGGATTTCTCAGAGACTATTATATTATAAAGGTTTGTGGTGCAAAATCAAGGGCGAAAAAATAATTTATTCGATTGACAAAATAGAGGTATATTATTATAATTATTTTACTTACATTTAGTAACTAAGTATATAATTGTAATAAAAATGTGCAATAGTAGGAGAGGGAGTTTAAAATGGAAAAGCAATTTTTCGAAAAACCAACTGTATATGTTGGTGAGGTTAATATAAATGTATCTGATCTGGAAAGGTCTCTTTCCTTTTATCAGACTATAATTGGCTTCACAGTGCTGAAGAAAACGGATAGAAAAGCAGTTTTAACCGTTGATGGCAATACACCTTTGCTGACGCTGGAACAGCCTGCTGATGTATTGCCAAAAGAGGAAAGAACAACAGGGTTATATCATTTTGCCATACTTTTACCCTCCCGCAGTGATCTTTCTGCATTCTTAAAATATATGGTTCAGACAAAAACCCGTATTGGTGCATCGGATCATTATGTGAGTGAAGCACTCTATCTTTCTGATCCGGATGGAAATGGAATTGAAGTATACCGTGACCGCCTTGCTTCTGAATGGAGCTGGACTGATGGGAAGGTTGCTATGGCAACAGAACCTCTTGACGGGGATGGACTGCTCGCAGAAAGCCAAAACGAGTGGGTGGGTCTTCCGAAAGCAACGGTGATGGGGCACATTCACTTACATGTTGCAGATTTAGAAAAGACGGAGGAATTTTACATTACTGGTCTTGGTTTTAAGGTTGTGACAAATTATCCTGGGGCACTTTTTACATCAACTGGTGGCTATCATCACCATATTGGACTGAATGTATGGAACGGTGTGGGAGCTAAATCTCCATCGAAGAACAGTGTTGGTCTAAACTGGTTCACACTAATTTTTTCGGATGAAATTACAAGGAATGAAGCAGTCAATCGCTTGGAGGAAATTGGTGCTAAAGTAAAAAAGGAAAATGATTATGTAGTGACAGAAGACCCGTCTGGAAATGTTATTCAGTTGAGAATTAAGTAAAGTTAGGGTGTAGAATAGATATGACAAGTAAAAAGCGAGGATATCAGATCTTCGCTTTTTATATTTCTCTGCGGTTTTTTCTAGTGAATAGTTTGTACTTGTCTTTGTTCCGCTTCACAAATAATCCTAGTACAGAACTAAAATTTCATGGAATATCCATCATCTTTTGTTTAGTAAAGTTTAGGTTTGGGTAAGATACTGTATAGCATTATTTTTGATTCACTTAGGCTACATAGTAAGCACTAAAAAATTGTATCTTTCACAAAGTACGGGGAAATTAATAGTTTTGTTTCTATAAAAACACATTATACCGGTTCCAAATAAACCAACTGAACCAACCTTCCCCGCAAAATGTGATTGAACCAAAAAAATTAGAATGGAAAGGATCATTATGAAGAAAAAAGAGTCTTATAAGAATCCAGTGTTTTTTATTTCAGCAATTATCGTTGGGTTATTAGTCATCATCGGAGCATTCATGCCAGAACAATTTGGTGCAGTCGCCCAGACACTTTTCGATTTCACAACAATTAATTTCGGGTGGTTTTATTTATTTGCAGTATTTATTATTATCCTGTTCCTTGTTGGCATTTCCATCAGTAAATACGGGAAAACGCGGCTCGGATCATCTGATTCACGTCCGGAATATCCATTTTTCACATGGATTGGCATGTTGTTTTCAGCCGGCTTTGGGGTGTCTCTTGTTTTCTGGAGTGTTGCAGAACCAATGAGTCATTTTTTTGTCCCTCCATTTCCTGACTTGGAAACTCAGACTGAGGAAACAGCAAGAGTCGCAATGGGCTATTCCTTTTTCCACTGGGGGATCAGTCAGTGGGCCGTCTTTGCAGTCGCAGGGCTGGCAATCGCATTTCTTCAGTTTAGAAAAAACAGAAGTGGACTTGTTTCTGCTGCAATAGAACCAGTAGTAGGTAAAAATAAGGCAGTAGCAAACACGGTTAATATTTTGGCTGTAATAGCTACTGTCATGGGGGTTGCGACAACTGTCGGTCTCTCATTTATTCAGCTAAACGGAGGGTTGTCATCAGTATTTAATGTGCCAAATAATATTGGCGTACAAGTCATTATTGCGCTTGTCATGCTGGCTGCATATATGACTTCCAGTGTTACAGGGCTGGACAAAGGAATTAAGTGGCTGAGCAATATCAATTTGGGGCTGGCCCTACTTGTGATGGTAATTGTATTTTTCCTAGGACCAACCGTATTTATTTTAAATTCCTTTGTACTTGGCATGGGTGATTATATTTCTAATTTTATACAGTACAGCTTGCGTCTGTCACCATATACCGGCGGTGATTGGGTTTACCAGTGGACCATTTTCTACTGGGCATGGGCAATTGCCTGGTCTCCATTTGTAGGAGCATTTGTTGCACGTGTATCCAGAGGCAGAACCGTCCGTGAATTTGTCGCTGGTGTGATGGTCGTACCACCAGCAATTGCCTGTGTCTGGATTGCAGTATTTGGTGGTACGGCAATATATAGTGACTTAAATAATGGAACACAAATTGCCGAGGCTGTTAACGATGATGTAACGGTAGCCCTCTTTGAAGCTTTAGGTGTTGTGCCGTTCACAGATATTCTATCGATTATATCTATTCTGCTTATTTTCACATTCATGGTAACATCTGCGGACTCTGCTTCCTATATTTTGGGCAGTATGACATCCAAGGGAACACTAAATCCAGCGCTGATAACGAAAGTCATCTGGGGAGTCCTTATAACTGCAATTGCCCTTGTATTATTATTTACAGGGGGACTAGATGCACTGCAAACGGCATCATTAACAGCAGCATTGCCATTTACAGTAATTCTTCTGATTATGATTGTTTCGATAGTTAAAGAGCTTAAAAGTAAAAAGACCGAAAAGTAGGATAGGAGCAGTTAAAAGATAATTCTTTTAGCTGCTGTTTTTTTGTTTAATTTGATTCCGAATGTTTTGCTATACTGTGTACATGCCGTACTCAGAAAAGAAGAATCTGCGTTTAAATTTTATTCCACAAAGGGTCAGTTAATGGAATAAGACTTTCCTTTATTGTTACAGAAAACCTTTAGACAATGGGAAATCCAAGGGGATAAAGCTTCCTATCTATTCTGTAAACATCCCACATAGAAATAAAACCCTTTAACTCGCAAGCCCTGCGAATTATATGTGAGAACTGTACCGTTTCCTCTTCTATAATTAAACTTACCGTGAACACTTTGTCCACCAATACTTTTGTATTTTTTATAAAATTCATACAATATACCTAGATGATTAACTAATTTACGTTTGATATAATCAGGAGCTTTGTACTATATACAGGGATGTAACTAAAAGCTAACTAGCTGTAAAATCACTAATTAATATCCGTCTGAGGGAGCAGGAATTTGTGGAGAAATGCAGAAGTGATTTTAGCAATTGTTATGGTGATAATTTAACAATATTGTAAAATGGCAGCTACCGATAACCTGTCTATAAACATTTTGCTTCTTATTAAAATTATTTTGGAGATCAAAATATTGTATATATTTCATTATTATAATATGATTTTGAATATTAATTAGACTATTTTTGAAAAGGTTATTTTTAGAAAATAGTAAATTTCATAGTGATATTTCCATATAAAAGTAATTAATAAGGATTTTGAATAAAGATTGAAAAAAATTAAAAATGTTTGAAAGGGATGTTGTAAATGAATTTTAGTAAAGTTAAACGTTTGATAATTTTGCTTGGCATTTCGCTTTTATTTGCTTGTTCACAGAACCCTCTTATATTTTTTGGGGAAAGTGACAACTGGAGTGTACATTATGAAGTCAATGAAAATGATGATTGTCGAGTAACCAGTGGAAACATTAAATATATTGGTGATGGATCTGTTCCAGAAGAGTTAGAGTACTCTATTTATCATTCAACGGGATCGGTTCCATTAGAGGAAAATGGAGTTTTTACGTTACCTCAGAGTGGATGTAGTAACATAAGTGAGAATTCGGACATTGAGGCAATAATAAAATGGGATAATAATTCAGAAACAATATCCTTAATTGTAAAATGATTACTATTTTATATGGAATATATGTAGAGTTTATATAACCGAGATTTTATAATTCCATGAAAGCAAAGAAGGATAGAAACGACGTTGAAATTGGTTAAATCAAAAGTTATTTTGATTTGGCTCTTAGGTATATGCCTTAGAAAAGCTTTATCTTTGAACAGTTCACATAATCCTGAGCACTAATACAATCTTTTGAAACTTAATTCCGAATCCATACGTAATATCTTATAATACATCATCAGAATTATTACACAGAAAATAGGGTATGGATATGGTAATGACTTTACTAAGAAAAGGAAGAACTATTTATGGCTTATGTATTTTTGCTCATTGGTTTTGGGTTATTAATTAAAGGAGCAGACTATTTTGTTGAGGCATCATCCAACATTGCAAGTTTGCTACGAGTCCCATCAATTTTGATCGGGTTAACTATTGTGTCGCTTGGAACCAGTTCTCCGGAAGCAACGGTCAGTATCATTGCTGCATTAGAAGGAAGTGCTGATGTTTCGCTGGGGAATGTGGTCGGAAGTAATGTTTTTAATATTACATTGGTTGTAGGGATAGCAGCGGTTCTGTATCCATTAAAAGTAGAAAATGAAACAATCAAGAAAGAAGTTCCATTTACATTGCTCGCAAGTGGTGTATTACTTGTGCTGATGAGTGATGTGGCGTTACAGGGATCTGGGAGTAATTTACTTACTCGTAGTGATGGGTTCATTTTTTTATTGTTTCTATCCATTTTTATGTATTATGTTATTGAAGTTGGGTTAAAAAGTCGTAAGGAATCAGCCGATGAATCAGTTCCAGATGATATAACCTGGGGTAAAAATATCGTGTTCACTGTGCTTGGTCTTGCGGCAATCATATTTGGTGGTGACCTGGTAGTAGATAATGGAACAAAAATTGCTTATTCGCTTGGAATGAGTGAAACACTGGTAGGGCTGACGATTATTGCTATTGGAACATCGCTTCCGGAGCTGGTGACTTCCATAACCGCTGCCCTTAAGAAGGAAAGTGAAATTGCACTGGGAAATATTGTAGGAAGTAATATTTTTAATATATTATTTGTGCTTGGTGCCTCATCTGTAATAACCCCACTGGCTGTTAATGGGAAGGTTTTTATCGATGTTGTCATAATGATATTCCTAACCATTTTATTATTGGTCTTTTCGAGAACTAGTTTTAAAATTGGTAAGACTGAGGGAATTATTTTTGTAGTTGGATATATCATTTATCTTGTATATATTATTTTGCGAAACTAAAAGAAAACCGTTCTGCAAATGTCTGCAGAGCGGTTTTTAATGTTATATGGATTTATACCATTTCTCAGCTGCTACCACTTCATCAAACGTTAGCTGATGGCCTTTGTTTTCCCAATGCAATACTACATTAGCGGCAGCATTTTCCAGTAGTGATTTAAGCTCTTCAGATTCCTGTGCCGAACAGATTGGGTCATTTTTTCCTGCTGCAATAAATATATCTTTACCTGAAAGCCCCGGTAAATCAATTCCTCTTCTAGGTACCATTGGGTGATGTAGGATTGCTCCTTTTAAGGCATCTTTATAATGAAATAGTAAGCTGGCAGCGATATTAGCCCCATTTGAATAGCCAATTGCTATGATGTTGTTTCGATCAAATTCATAATTCTCGGCTGCTTCATCAAGAAATTCGTTTAAGTCCTTTGTGCGGTTAATTAAATCTTCTTCGTCAAATACACCTTCAGCCAATCTACGGAAAAACCTTGGCATTCCATTCTCAAGTACATTTCCCCGTACACTTAGGACATTTGCAGCTGCATCAACTTTATCTGCCAGTGGCAGGAGATCCTGTTCCGTTCCCCCGGTTCCGTGAAGCAATAGGAGTGTTGGTTTTGATGGATTATTTCCTTTTTGAAAAATATGTTTCATTCGTTAATCTCCTTTCTTTATTTCGGATGTTCAATAGAAATACATCTTGATTAATTCTCTACTTTTTTCCCGATCCTTTTTAGCACATCAATAATTGTTTTCTTTTCCTCTGTTGAAATACCTTCAAAGATCTCTTCAATTACCTTTTGGTGCTTGGGAAAAATTTCATCCATAAGCTGCTTTCCCTGTTCGGTAATTTGAATATAAACAACCCGTCTGTCTTCTTTGCATGCACTTCGTTCCAGCAAGCCTTTGGTCTCTAATTTGTCGATTACATAGGTTATCGATCCAGTATTAATGAGAACTGCTTCTGAAATCTGCCGAACTGTTTGTCTGCCTTTGTGGTATATAGCTTCTAAAATAGTAAAGTCTGATGTTTTCATATCATAACTGCTGATATCTTTTTTTACCTGTTCCTGGATTGACTTTGAGGATTTCATTAACACAACAAAAGCTTTTAATGATAAATTTTCACTCATATTTACCATCCTTATCATTTAAATTTGTATTGAATAATCTTATTATGAATTAATTTATTTTGAATTCATGTTAATTGTATAATAATAATTCATAGAAGTCAAATTTCCGGATAACATTATTAAGAAAAGGTATCACATGGGGACTTTCTTCCAGTGATACCTTCTTTGCACATTTACAGTTTAGCTGTCCATATCAAGCTTCAGCATCTGCATTTGTTTATTGAACAATGTCGGGTATGATAGAAAACCGAGCATAATACTAGTTACTGCAGCAGTTGTTAAAAGCAGGAATAAGATTAGCAATTGAAATTGTACTGCCTGAACTGGATCTGCACCGGCTATAATCTGTCCGCTCATCATCCCTGGCAGCTGTACAAGCCCGATTGTTTTTTGGCTTTCAATTGTCGGTATCATACTTGCTTTAATCGAAGTAATCAATGACAGATGAATTGCCTGTTTTGGCGTACCTCCAAGAGATAGAATCAATTCGGTTTCATTCTGTCGTACCTCCACTTCCGATGTGAACCGATTGAGAAAGAGAATGGAAAGAACCATGGAATTACCAATGACCATCCCACTAATTGGAATAATGTACTGGGCGGTAGGTGGTGTAATATTGAATCCGAGTAGTATCGCTTGGGTAAGTATTTCGACAACTACAAAAGTACCTATCAGCTTCCATGTGATCCCTTGAATGGATGCTCCCTTTTTTCTTGCGTTTTGGGTAGCTGCACCAATCATGAGTACAACCATAAGCACAATATAAATAAAATTTTCTGCATCAAATACAAATGTAAGAATATATCCAACCGCAAGCAGCTGGATAATCGAGCGAACCGTTGCGATGATTGTGTCTTTTTCCAAACCCAGCTTTAAGGTTTTGGATAAAAGAATAGGAATTAAAACGAAAATCAGGGATAAAGCTAATGTTAGAAAGCTCAATTAATCTCCCCCTTAACAAATAGTTTTACTTTGTCATTTTGAGGATTATCAAGCAGACTGCTCTCACCTGACTCGATCAGTTGGCCATCCATCATAACCCACGTATAGTCCCCAATGGATAATGCCTGCTGCAGATCGTGGGTAATCCAAATGATGGTAACACCGTGCTGCTTGTTGATGTTTCTAATGAGTGTTTCGATCTCCTGCTGGGATACCCGGTCAAGCGATGATGTAATCTCATCGAGTAATAATATTTTCGGTTTATTTACTAACGTTCTGGCAATGGAAACCTTTTGCCGTTGCCCACCGGACAAATCCTTTACAGCCCGGTTTAAAAATTCTCCACCAAGTCCCACATCTTTTAATAAATTCTTTGCTTCCCCCTCTGGTAGCCTCTTTTCCTGAAGAGTTAATGGCATGGAAATATTTTTATAAACGCTGCCACTTAGCATTGTTGCACTTTGGAGGGCGAGACCAACAATACGTCTCAATTCTGTCGGTTCATAGCCCCTGATATCTTTACCATGTACTATGATATCTCCTGATTGAGCGGATATTAATCTGTTACATAATTTGAAAATAGTTGTCTTTCCTGCACCAGATGGACCTACTAGTGTGGTGATTTTACCATCAGGAAATGTACCGGAGATGTCTTTTATAATCTGTAAATCTCCATCTGAATACGATACATGTTTAAATTCTAATGCTATTTTGTGGCTTGCTGGCATTTATATGACTTCCTTGTTTTTGGACAAATTCCTATTTTATGTCCTTTATTTTTTCAAATGGAATATCTCTTTATAAGTTTACCAAATTCGGCTAAACCATGTAAAAATAGAAGCGGTTTGTTTATTCAGCAGGAAGAAAATGCAACGGCCAAGTCTTTTAACTATTTCATATTACTTTCGATTTCTCTTTTTCTTTTCAAAAGGTTTTGAAATTCCTGATCCAGTTTATCGGATGGTTCAATACTCAGCTTGCTTAGAATTTCGGTGATTTTTGTTTCCACTACAAGCAGTTCCTGTCCCAGTGAATTTGCCGCTTGTTTTGGGACATCGTTTTTAAACGCCTCATAGGTACCTTCAAATATTGTAATTTCCCTATCTTTGATTACTAAAATACGGTTAGCTATATTTTGGATAAACTGGCGGTCATGGGAAACGAGCAATACCGTTCCTTCATACTCTGTGAGAAGTTCCTCCAATGCTTCAACTGCCTCGATATCAAGGAAGTTTGTTGGTTCATCTAAAATTAGCGTGTTAATGTCGCTGACGAATAACTTGGCAAATGCAACTTTTACCCGTTCGCCACCACTTAGTACTTCTACTTTCTTGTATACGTTGTCCCGGCGAAAGTGCAACCTGGCAAGAACAGTTCGAATTAAAGTCTCATCCTGCCGTGAAGTAGAACTCACATTTGCCAAAATAGAGCGATCTGAATCGAGTACATCCAGGTGTTGACTAAAATATCCTATTTTCATTGCAGGAGAGATGCGAATTCCTTCGTCTTTTTTGATCATTTTTTTCAATAATGTAGTTTTACCACTTCCGTTTTTTCCGAGGATAGCCAGTTTGTCACCACCTTTAATGTGAAAACTGACCTCATTCCAAAGTATACGATTTTCTACCATTCCATTGACATGATCAACCCGTAAAATAATTCTCCCTTTGAATGCTTCTTCGTTTGGAAGATTCATCTTAATAGGTGCTGTTTCTTTTACTTTTTCTACTTCTTCCAGTTTTTCTATTCGGTTTTCAATGGCTTTAGCGGCTTTTCGCAGCTTCTTTTGTTTATTTGCAAAGTAAGGCTTTGCGCCTTTTATTCTTGCTTCAGATGAGCTTACATTTTTCGGCTTTTTAGTTGCCCTTTGTGCTTTTTGCTCTTTTAATTCCAATGCCTGTTCCAATTGCTTTTTCTTTTGGATGTATTGATCATAGGCATTTTCCTGTTGCCTTATTTCGAGTTCTTTTTGTGAGTCATAATCGGAATAATTTCCTTTGTATTCTTTCAGTTTTCCATCATTTATTTCCCATATAGTTTTGCATTGAGAATCCAGAAACGCACGATCATGTGAAACGATAACAATGGCTCCCTGCCATCTTGTTAGCTGATGCTCCAGTTTTTCAATATGCTCGGTATCAAGATTCGTTGTTGGCTCATCTGCAAATAGGATATCTGATTTTTTTGCCAAAGAACGATTGATATAGGTTTGTGTTACTTCACCGCCACTCTTGGTTGTAGTTGTACTTTTTAACTGTGGAAGCAGTTCAACTGTGGCATCTGATTTAACAATTCCTTCATCAGGCTGTTTCTTTCCTGCAAGTATTTCTAATAATGTCGTCTTCCCGTTGCCATTTATTCCTACTAATCCGATCCGGTCTTTATCCTGAATTTGCAGGTTTTCGATATCAATCAGCAGGCGGTCTTTTACGTAAATTTTTAAATTATTGGCTTCCAATAGAATCATACATTTCATCCCCTGTTTCATTCATATTTTGGAGACAAAAAAGCTTCCTGTTCATTTTCAGAATAGGAGGCATAGTTTGTGTGTGGTGATGAAAAAGAGACTACTCCCTTAATCAAGAACATTCAAAGCCAAATCCTATTCTGAAAAGATCAGTTACAGCATGACGAAAAGAGCAGATAAAATCCGCTGTTTGCCATACCTTTACTTGAATGTTTTCTAGAAAAATAGGATTAGTTTCGCATGTTCCCTTGGTTCACTCTTTACGTTTTTAGTTAATTTTAGTATAAATGAAATATATTTTTCTGTCTAGAGTCTTTTCTTGCATAGGCAAGCGTCTATGTGCCCAAACCGCCCGAAAACAAGAGCCACCCGGTCACATAGAGAGCTTTCTATCAAATTGCTGCCTGACAACCGATCAAAAATCAGAAAGTCGATGGATCGGCTGCGAGTTAGATTAAACGAAATTTGCATCTTCAAATAAAAATTCACAAAGCCCCTTTACAAATTAAAATAATTTATATATAGTAAGGATACCTAATAATTCTAGGTAGGTGAGAAAATGTTTAATCGTGAGCTTGTAAAAGGGAGCACATCACTGCTTGTACTGCAGTTATTAAATGAGCGTGATATGTATGGCTATGAACTGGTTAAAGAAATGGATCGGCGAAGTGACCATCATTTACAGATGAAAGAGGGGACACTGTACCCGGCACTCCATAAACTTGAAAAACAGGAGTACATTGAATTTTACTGGCAAAACCAGGAAAAAGGCCCGGCCCGAAAATATTATAAAATAACAGAACAAGGGAAAAGTATTCTCCAGGAACGAACGAGTGAATGGCATCGATATGTTCAGGTCATGAACAATTTAATCGGGAGAAACGAATCATGAGTCCTGAGGCTCAACGATTTCTCCAGGAATTGGATAAGGAAATCGGGGGTCTCCCTGATAAGAAAGATATTATGGCAGAGTATGAGCTGCATGCTTATGAGCTCTTAAACGAATCGTCTGTGGACGACGAAAATGTATATGATGAATTGGTCAGAAGACTAGGATCACCCAAAGAAATTGCTCAACTATGGGAACAGGAAAAAGCGATTACTCCAAAGAAAACACAATGGTTATTCGTAATCATTAATATTCTTCTGTTTACAGGAGGTGTTATTCTCACAGTCAGCTATAATATTTTCAAGTGGGATTGGGTTGCAATACTGTGGGAAGGTTTAACAGAGGTTACTTCCATCATTATTGTGGTATATATGTTATTCTGGGGTCTTTTAGGCTATGAAATTGGAAGGGAATTTGGAGATGGTGGACGAAAACTCTTAAGGAAAACCTTTTTATTATCCATCATTCCGAACCTGGTATTAATGTACTTAATAATTTTTAAGCTGATTCCCTATGAGTGGTTTCAACCATTTCTAAGTGTCCGTTTTATTATAATCTGTATTATTTGTACAGGATTTTTATATCCTGTAAGCTGGCTAGGATTTAGATGGGGCAGAAAGGACTCGGTATAATAGGGGAGTGAAGGTGATCTTCACATAATTTAGCCCCTGTTAATGTATTTTTTTGTCTATATACATAGAAATTCTATGTATATAGACTAAGTGTGTACTGGAGGGATTGTATTGAAAATTAACATTGGTCAGAAGGACTGGTTGTTCCTGCTTGTTTGTTTGGGTTTAGGGATGTTGGCAGAAGTGAGCTTTTTCCATGGAGAGATTGGACTATCCTATCTTGTTTTTATTGCAGGCTTTTATCTTGTTCTGTTTCTTCGTTACCGGCTGGCTTTTCAGCACCGAAGAATCGGTTTGCTAATCATGGTGGCGATATGGATACTGGCAGGGAGCTATGCATTCTATGACAATATCTTATTTTATAATTTTAATTTAATCATCATTCCAATTTTGGTTTATTTTCATATCGTGCTCATAACCAGGCCAACCCAGTTAAATTGGGCAGCCCCTGAATTTGTAAAAATTTCAGGAATGAAACTCAGCGAAGGCAAAAGCTATTGCGCAGCTTTTTTTAATAAAGGATTTAGGAAGCTTTTTAAAAATATGGATGAAGAATTGTTTCAAATAATGAAGCGAGTGCTAATAGGATTGGTAATTGGTGCACCATTACTACTTATTATTATAGGACTGCTTATGTCAGCAGATGCCGTTTTTCAGGATGTGATTTTACGTTTGCCGGAGTTTATTTTAAGTCTTAATTTTTTGGAAGGCTCCTGGCGAATTGTAGTTGTATTGTTTTTTACCCTTCTCTTTTTTGGTATCTTTCAGGTTTTGCATGTAAAGTCAGAACCGGAAGAAAGCTTTAGACCAATAAAAAAAGCTAGAACAGGTTGGAATAGTATAACGCCCATCACCATTTTAATCATGCTGAATGCAGTCTATGTATTATTTGCAGCTATCCAGTTTCAATATTTCTTTGGTGAAGGACTACAGGAGGGCTATACATTTGCTGAGTATGCACGAAGAGGTTTCTTTGAGCTTATTGTCGTTACATTAATGAACTGGTCCATCTTAATTATGATCTTAAAATTTGTTAAGGATTCACACAACATGACACGTTTGGCTTTGAAGATAATGTATTCACTGCTTATTTTGGTAAGTGGTGTTATGCTCGCCTCAGCTTATCAGCGATTGAGTATGTATGAAGCTGCCTATGGATTTACATTGGATCGCCTTTTAGCGCATGCATTCATGATTTTTCTGATGGTGATATTTGCTTACACTTTTATTCGGGTATGGATTGACCGTCTATCAATCCTGCATTTTTATATAATAGCAGGCCTGTTATTTTATACGGGAGTACATGCCATTAATATGGAACAGATAGTTGTGGATAATAATCTCAAGAGATATGAGCAATCTGGAAAAATTGATATTTATTACCTTAACTCACTTTCATACACAGGATTAACTGGATTAATTGAGCTGTATAAAATAGAACCGGGTTATCCGGAATTGAAAAGAGTATTGAATGACAGACAGCAAAGGATAAATAAACAGCCTGAGAACTCTTGGCAATCCTTTAATTTTACGGAACAAGAGGCAAAAGAGAGACTCAAGGAGCTTGAACTTTAGAGAACTAAAAAATGAAAGGATGTAAGCTGATGAATATTCCAGAGCATGTGGCAATTATGATGGATGGTAATGGTCGGTGGGGGAAAAGAAAAGGCCTCACAAGAAGCCAGGGGCATTTTGCAGGTGCAAAGGCGATGGAGAAAATTATTGATGCGAGTATGGATATTGGCATCCATTTTTTAACACTCTATGCCTTTTCCTCAGAGAATTGGAAAAGACCTGAGGATGAAGTGAACTATCTCATGCATTTACCGGTAAAGTTTTTTAAGCAAAAGCTTCCGGAGTTTATGAAGCGGAACATAAGAATACTTGTTTCAGGAAATGTTACAGCTCTTCCTGAACCTACAAAAAATGCACTTATAAAAGCAGTTGAGAAAACAGCAGATAATACGGGACTTACGGTCAATTTTGCTTTTAACTATGGTGGCAGGGATGATATTCTGCAGGCTGTTTGCAAAGTGATTGGTGAGGTGCAACGCAATAACATAGATTTTGATGAGCTAAATGAAGGAATGTTTCATAAGTTTTTATATACAAAAGACCTGCCGGATCCTGAACTGGTCATCCGAACTGGTGGTGAGAAGCGGGTGAGTAATTTCCTCCTGTGGCAATCCTGCATGTCAGATCTGTACTTTACGGATGTGTATTTTCCTGATTTTGATAAGGAATTGCTTATAGAAGCAGTAAGCGAATTGCAGAGGAGAAATATAATAAGGGCTATTTAATGACCATTGAAAAAACAGTCCTCATTTTGAGTTTATGATTAATAAAACCATTCATCCCATATAGTTGAATAATCTATAAAAAATAGCAAGTATAGATGCTCTTCTACTATACTTGCTATTAATTATTTGACTCTAATATTAATTCGTCTATATTAATAATCGCTTTCAATTGCTGTAACAAGTCCAAGCCAATAATACCATCCAAATCAAAATCATAATCCATTGCACCAATTTCCAATGCAAAATCTTTTGTCTGCATATCTCCTATTTTTACTAAGTCAACCGTTTTCGAATATACAAACTCTGATCCTCCAACTCCACTAATACGATATATTATGTCATTCACTTCTGCTACAATCCCTATTGATTCAGCCAAGTCTGTTGATACAACTGTACTCCCTGAGCCAGTATCAACTAATACACGTTGTAAATGAAGCAGTTTTCCATTAAATGTTAGTTCTAAATCCGCAAGTAATAAACCATCCTCAATAATTAACCTTTTCACTATCTCCTAACACCTACCCATTTTTTCTCAATGATATTAGGCTTTTTACGGCTAGTATGAAGAACATATAATTCTCTATTAGGATCTTCTCGATGAATTTCCTGATATACTTTCATCGCCTCTGGAGAATTAGAAAACTTTTTCAAAGGGGCAATCTCCTCTAAAATACGCTCACTTTGCTCATTTGTATGAGCTCGAATCGTTTCTATCAAAACCCACTGTTCAGGAAACGCTTGGCACACATCTTCCCACTTCATTTAAGTCACCTCCAGAAAATTTAATTATATTATATTATATCATGATATAATAAAGATGTAATACACGTTTATTTTTTGTGCTCTTTTTTTAACTCTATTAATTACTAGTGCTTGTAATAATGAAGTTCTAAATTATAAGGTTGAATATTTTAATGAATTAGATAAAAATGACATACCTACAGACTATATATTAAATTATCAAATTATTGAAGAACTACATAATAAAGGTGAGTTCTATTCAAAAGAAATTCCACACAGGGAACAAGGAAGCTTATATTCAACGTATTATTCATATAATACTCTTGAGATATTAAACTATGACAGATTTGATGATAAAAAAATAGAAAGGTTTATTATTGACGAAATGATGCTTTTAAATGAGAATTCTATTCAATTAAATGATAATTTATACTTTGGTACAAAACTTTTAACTTCTATAGATGCAGAGATAAGTGAAGAAACTTCAGATCAAATTATTAAACTACTAAAGTCATTGATTAATGAAGAAGGTAGAGTCTTGCTAAGTCAAGATTTAAAGGAATATAATCATTTAATTTTAGAATATCAGGCTATGTACGTTTTTAATGAACTAAATCATGAAATACCGGAATCATTAATAGATTGGTATAATGATCAAGATTATAATACTATGGACTTTTTTGAGCTTGTCCAAGCTATAAAAATTGATAGAATTATTAATGAGAAGAATATAGAACTTCAAAGTGAGCTAAGCAAACATTTGGCTTCCTTTGATAGGTTACATAATAAAGATATTACTGAATTGAATTCAATTTATGATACCTGTAAGTATTTGGACTTTTCTCAGTGCAAAATGAATATAGTTAATCACATAAATGAAATAAAAAATGAAGATGGGGGTTGGGGAGTTACAGAAGCTGATCCCTCCGATATTTTAAGTGCTAATTTCGCAATTAATACTATTAAGGATTTTGCTGGTAAAGATTTTGATTCTCAAATTTACACAAGCACTCTAAGTTTAGTGAATAATAATGCAACTACTGGTGGCTATACTGACTTAATTTTAGGCTTGCCAAATATTATTACAAATTTCCACTTTTCCGCTATGAATAAACTATTTGGCATTGGGAATTCTCTTAGTATAATAAATCAATTAGAAGATCTTAAATCAGGAGAAACGGATGGAATGAGTGGTTATGAATTATATTTACTTCTAGAAACAGCTAAACTCAATGACATACCGATCGATTCAGAACTTCTAAACAGTGTCCAAAATTATATTGATGAATATAAAAATGATACAACTATAATACACATAATTTATTTGAGCAAAATCGTAAATAATTATGATTTGAATGGTAACAATATTGTAGTTCTATTGCAAGATGAGAAAGGTCGAATCTCGAATAATTTAAGCGCTGAGGAACAGGACTTGCTAAGCTTTTTAACTGATATTATAGAGAGTAACACATACCGGGAAACCACTCCAAAAATAAGCGATTATAATACCGATTATATCATTACACATTTAAAAAATGATAGTGACTTACTCATTGCTATATTAAGTGATACTGAATGGAACAATGATCAAAAACAAATAGATTTTTTTGATGATATAATTATGAATTATGAAGATACATTAAATAATAATTTTTTTACTAGTAAAGTTTTTTTTGAATACTTGACATTGAAAAATCAGAAAAAGTCCATGGAAAATATCTATGATTGGAATGAATAAATTGAAAAAAGTATGTTTTATATGTATAATGCTAGGTTTCATTCTTACCGCTTGTAGTCAACAACATGATATTACAGAAATCCAAGAAAGCCCGCCAATTCTCGATATCGAGGCGCAGGGTATGTCTGAGCAGATTGCCCAAAGCACAGGTGTGGTATGCTGGAATAACTGTTCCAACGACGACCTAAGCTTTAATTTTGATAGTATTGATGACAGGACTATGAGTTCTTTACCAATAAATAGTATCAAAGAAGATGAACAGTTCTTAATAACTCATCAAGGGTCTAAAGCAGATAAGTACGGTTACTTTACTATTGTAGACAAAGATGATAGTACCGCAGGCTATAACACCGAATTAGATTCCAATGAATTCCAAGCCTTTGGAGATGATGCAACGTATTTAGTTATCGCACAATGGCTTGACGATAGCGGGGAATTAATAGGATATATTTACTCTATATACAAGGTGGAAATTAAATAAAACACCGCAGGGCTCACTGCATGTCTAAAGCGCAACTCAGGACTGAAATGCAACCAAAATAAACCTTCAAGAGCAAGGTATGGTCAATAATAAAGCACAAATCTACATTTTATGGAAAACCCAAAGAATCCATTTTGAAAAAGATTGATTACTTCATTAATCCTTATTTACCAAAGAGTAACCATTTTAAATAGAGTAGTCTTTCCAGGTACTTTTCCTGAACGGGATTGATCTGCCATATAAAATCGATCGAAAATGCGATCGGCATCTTATTCAGTTAATGCATGTGTATCATTTTTAACCATTAGTCTAGCCAAGGGACCTTTTTCCTCAGGATTGATGATCATATCCCCATCTGAGTATGTAATGGCATTGGAAATCAAATTTTCAATCATTCCTTTTACGGCTGATTCATCAGAGTTAATGAATATATCGTTTTCTGGTGTATTTTCTGCCACTTAATAAGTCATACATTCAAGCAGATGCCATCCATAGCTGGAGAACCAATCATACTTATATTGTGTTGATCCGTTGTTTCTCTATTATAATCCATAAGCTTGCCCTGATACACTAATTCGAAGTTTTCTGCTGTCTGTAAGTCATGTGGTGTTACAAGTGAAAGCGGCTTATTGAAATCGATGCTGTTACTTTGCTTCAGTACGGATGCAACGAATTGGGAGCAGAAAAAGGCATTTTCTCTTTTTAGTTGCTTATTAAAAATAATCGCAAATAATCCGATTAGATTGTACCGATAGTTTTCTTTTAAAGATTCTATTCGCTTTATATAATTATTCATTTTATTGAACTCAGTTTCATTAACCGACCAACAGTAAACTGCACATGTTGCGTTTTTAAATAATCCTTCATTTATATTTTCACTAACAAATCCCCCAATAAACGGATTTCCTGACCTCTTTCTCCCAAAGCTGTAAACCTGTGATAAATTTTCATCAAAGGCTATGGATGCATGGTTATATGGTTTCCTTGTATATAGTTTTATTGTTTTTGTAAATAATGTACCTGTATCCGTTAATAGTACATATACCTTCTTTTCAGTCAAAACAAATCTCCCCTTGTCTTTCATGTAACTTCTTATCTCCAATATATAAATAAATCAATAAGAAATAGTTAAATGAACCTTAAGAAAGTCTTAAGATTGCATTTGAAATCACTTTTCTACTTTCATAATAATGAAGTTTGTTAGTTTATATAAGCAACCCAGGAAATATTTGGGTATAGGGCTGGAGGCGTATTTTTAACGGAGAACGTCTGGCAGCAAGTGAGAAAAAATGAAGAAAGTAGGATAGCAAGTTTCGGGATAATAAAAAAGCTGTTAAGTCTCATTAGAGATTTAACGGCCTTTAGCTTAGTCCAAAAAAGAAAAAATATCTTCTACTGAGAAGCTAATGTCCGGAAAGAGGGTGGAATGAAAAAGTTGATTTTCAAGGTCGAAAATCTCTTCTAAATGATAGGAATCTGAATGTAGTACATATTTTTCAATGTTCTTGTTGAGAGGGTCGATAATTAAATATTCTTTAACGCCAGCCTTTTCATAATAATTTCGTTTCAATAATCGATCGTTTCGAGCTGTGCTTGGGGATAAAACTTCAACGATAAGATCTGGAGCGCCATAGCATCTCTTATTGCGCAATTTATTTTTATCACATACAACAGAAATATCAGGGAGAACAGTTACATCTTTGTTTCCTTTTTTGTCATCTTTAAAAGAAAAGATAACTTGAAGATTACTCCCAAATACCTGGCAAGTCTTTCCTTTAAGTGCATTACTGAATTCTCCAATTAAATTAGCAACAACACCTTCGTGTTCATAAGAGGCAGGCGCCATAAAAACAGGAGATCCTTCATAGAGTTCCGCCCTTTCCTCTTCCTTTACGTAATCTAAGAATTCTTCCAGTGAATAGTATTTATTTTTCTCAAGCTGAGACATTAAATCTACTCCTTTCCAAGAATGTTCTTTATTAATATTTTAGCTAGTATTACACAAAGGTGCAAGAATATTTACAAAATATTTGAAGCGGTTTATCCAAAAGAGAATCCAATCATGTTAGAATTGAATAAAAATAGGAAAAGGGAAGGTGCTTTACATGGGGAAATGTAACATCGACCATTCGCGTGAAGATGTTGTGAAAAAGCTGAAGAGCCAGGAGGAATTTTTACCAGAAGAGTTAAACAAAAAAATACATCACTTTCTAGAGAAGGAACATTCCCAGGAAATATTAAACGAACTTTTCCATCTATTGAAGAAATATGATCTTGCCGAAAAATCGGAGCAAGAAAACAGGAATGAAAAATTTAGTGCACTTATTGGTGGAAGGCTATAAAGAAGACTCCCATTTTAAACAAATGGGAGACTTTAACATGTACTATTTCTGTTTCGTAGCCTGTGTCATTTGATGCCAAATGGATCCTTCTGCTTTTTTGCCACCTTCAATTCGGGCCAGGGCCATCTTCACCTGCATACGAACTTCAAATTCTGGATCATCCATCGCCTGTTGCAATGCAGGTATTGCTGTTTCATCTCCAATTTCATATAAAAACATGGCTGCACGCCAGCGTACGAGACGGTTTTTATCTGTTAATGTATGGATCATTTCAGGCATTGCTTCTTTAAATCCAAGATCTGATAGACAGTCACCAGCAGTGCGTCGAACGTTAACTGCTTTATCCTTCAATGCTTTATACAGATACGGCAGCGTTTCCGGTTCTTCGATCACTCCTAAATAGGCAGTGGCAAGCCTGCGAATCGAAGCTTTTTCGTCATCCAATGCTTTGTCCAAAACTGGAAAATCAGCTTCTGTTGGATCCATTCTGTCCAATGCTGCATAACGATCTTTCCAGTTAGGCTGATCCAGCATATTGAGTGTTACCTTTTTGCCTTTTCTTTTCTCTTCCACGGGTTCATTTGAAAAAGCAAGTTTTACTAGATCTGATAGACGATCAGAATCATAGGTTGCTGCCAATTCTTCCGCAACATCCTGGCCAATTTCTTGAACCTCCCCGTACCGAGGGCTTTGTTCCACCCATTTTCTTTCCATCAAATAGTTATCAGAGGCACCTGATGCTTCCATTACAGCGGTCATAAATCTCTCAGGAAGTCCGAAACGTTCTTCGTTCTCGCCTTCCTGTAATTTCACTTGTGTAGGAATGTTGCGAAACATTTGAATGAATACTTTCACTTCTCCAAATGCGTCTTCCATGTCAGTATTCTCACCGGAAAATAAATCAGTAGTTTCCACGGAAGAACCTAAAACATTCTTTACTTCAGGAAGGATTTCTTCCCAGGGAACCCGGGCATTACGTTCAAGGGCTATAAAATCTATTACACGATAAAGGCCTTTCACTCCATTAATTGCAAATAGATCTTTTATAAATTCAGGAGCAGTATCCAGATTATCATTCAGCTTATAATTTTCAGTTATTCCATCAGCTAATTGCTCATCAACATTGATTTTCATTGAATATGGGCTTGGTGTCGGTTCGATCGATATAATTTTCAATTTAGATTCCCCCTTCGACATAACACTATATAAATGTTAACAAAGAAATTAGGAATTATCTATTGAGGTGTGCTGGCGGGACCTCAGCTGGCTTTTGACATGTTAGCCTGCTTTCTTTATTAAATCCCTTTTTTCTTTAATCGGATCGACCTGTATAAATAAGATGGAATAGACTATTGTAAAGAATAATCCCTACAATGAAGCTTAATGTCCTTGGGTCGAATACTTCCAATAGATATGAAGTATTGGGTACCATTGTCTTCTAGCCGGGTTGCCATAAATGCTGAAGTTCACAGTAATAAGTAAGAAGTTCACAATGACATGATGAGAAGTTCACTAGAACATGGTCAGAAGTTCACAAAAAATTGGCTGAAGTTCACAAATTGATGGCAATTTATAACAATATTTCTAGAGGTTCGCAGTGGAATGGCTTCAAAAAGAAGAGCGTCCATACTAGCTAGACGCTCTTTCATTTAAACCTATTTACTTTCCTTGTTTTTACCAGCCTTATCCTTTTCAAACAAAACAAGTAACCCTGGTAACAATCCACCTCGAATCAGGAAGGTATCCAGTAAAATACCAACTGCAACAATGAAGCCAAAGACGAATAAAAACTCAATCGGCTGTGTCATCAGTACTGCAAAGGTTGCTGCCAGAATAAGTCCAGCAGAGGATATTACCCCTCCAGTATTGGCGACAGCAATTTCAACTGCCTGTTTGACAGGATGCTTTTGCCGTTCTTCCATAAACCGTGAAATTAGAATGATGTTATAATCAATTCCCAGAGCAACTAGGAAAACAAAAGCATACATCGGCACCCTGTTGCTTATGTTCTCGATATCAAAGAATAAATTGGTTAAGAACATCCCCAGTCCCAGTGCCGCAACATAGGAAACAAGAATGGTACCCATCATATATACAGGCATTCTAAATGACTTGGTCAGGAAAATCAGCATGACAAAGATTAATAGTGTTTCTATTGTTATTACAACAGCAAGATCCCGGTTATTGACAGATCTGTCATCTATTGCAGTAGCTGTTTCTCCAGCAAAGTAAAGCTTGCCACTAAGATTACTGTTATCTGCAATTTGCTCGGAATTATTCATGATTTCTTCAAGAGCATTCATTGTTTCATTTGAGTATGGACTCATATCAAATGTCATGCTGTAAGCAATAACCGTTTCATCCGCAGTAATTCCATCCATTCGAACATTGCTTACATGCTCCTGATCAGACAGGTCACTCATTAATTCATTTCTTTTTTCTTCACTGATAACTTCTTCTGATTCAAACAGGACGGTGGTTGGAGCTAAATCTCCAGCCTCAAACTTTTTCTCCAAAATTTCATAGCCCACACGAGAAGGCATATCATCAGGGAAGGACTTCAAATTATCAAATTCATAGCTTGTATTTAGTACGTTTGTTGCAGAAATAAGAAGCAAAATACCAATCATAGCAACCGCAGTGATTGGTTTTCCTGTTACAAAACGACCAACCTTACTCCAAAAGGAACTGGATTTAATATGCTGATCCCCAACACGTGGAATGATTGGCCAAAAAGACTTTCTGCCAAAAATCGTAAATAATGCAGGGACAAGTGTGACAGATGCAAGAATAACAACCGCCATTGTTGTTCCAAAAATGGGAGCAAAGTTTCTAGAGTCCTCATATTGGGCAAAGAACAAAACAAGCATTGCCGCTAAAACAGTTGCTCCTGAATAGAACACAGGAACTCCAACGCCTCTCATTGCAATCTTCATTGCATCATGTTTATTTTCACGGGTTTTCAGTTCTTCTCTATAACGTGAAAAAACAAATAAAGAATAATCAATCACAGCAGCAAATAATAATATACTCATGATGGACAAGGATTGGCTGCTTAATAGCACACCGCTTTTACCTACTAAACCGAGCAGCTGGTTCACTGCGCCATAAACAAATCCAGCTGCCAACAATGGGATTAATGCGAGTGCAGGTGACCTGTAAAGAACAATCAGCAGTACTAATATAATTCCTACCGTTGACAGGATAAGAACAAGGTCTGCACGAGAAAATAGATCATTTGTATCTGATGTTATTCCGGCCGGACCTGTAACATATAAGGAAAGGTCAGTTTGTTCCACTATATTATAAATTTGTTCCAATGAATCCTGAATATCAGTAGTCTCATAAGATGGATCAAAATTTAGTGGAACAATTGCAGTGGTGCCATCCTCAGAGAAAAATCCTGCAGTTGCTTGTGGGGGAAGTTCACTTAAAGGAACGATTGATTCGATTCCTTTTACATCTTCTTCACTAATACTTGAAACAATATCTGTTACATCCGACAGTTCAAGCTCATTTTCATCTGTTTGGAACACTAAAATTGCAGGAATCCCATCATTATTTTTAAAGTATTTGTCCACCTTATCTTGGGCAATAACAGATTGCGCATCTTCCGGCAGCGAATCAAGACTGGATACTTTATAATCCTTTGCACCTGGAGCAAATACCATTAATAACAGGATTGCAATAAGCCAGATGCTGACCGTAATCCACATACCTTTTTTAGATGTAACGCGATCGGTTATAAAATGCAGTAAATTTTTCATAGTTATTTCCCTTCTGTATGGGTTAGAAACAATAATGACACTTATGTCACCTTACAATTATCATTCAAAGTAACACAAGTGTCAATTAATTTTTATGTGAACATTCCGTGACTTATAATTTCTTTAATGGATACTGTCCATTCATGCTCTGGCACTCCAAAATGATTGGGAATATCAATTGTTTGGAAAATAAGTGCTAAGACTAGGCTGTCGGGAAGGCTTTGTTTTAACTTCTTTTCCTCTCTTCCTAACTCAACAAAACCCTGCAGATGCTTATACATATCCTGATGAAGCATTTCTAATTGCTCTTTATTTTTTCTGACATCTTCGGTAACTGTAGGAATATGAAAGGCTATACCACGAATCTGATGGATCTCACTATCTTCAAAGATAATATCGATTACGTAATTAAATTGTTCCTGAAAACCTTGGATTTCATCAATTCTTTGCAATTTAATCAGAAACTGTTCCATTTCATATACCATATATTCGGTAATTAATTCTTCTCTTTTCTTAAAGTATTTATAAATAGTCCCTCTAGAAACGTCTAATCGTTTGGCGACTTTGCTAAAGGTAAACCCATCATAACCATGATTGAGAAGGATCTCTTTCGTTGTTTTATATAAATCCTTTTTGGAAAATTTTCTTGCCCGTACCATCAAGCTCACCTCCGTTTTTATTATATGCTAAAATTGCCTTTAAACAAAAGTCCATGCGTTCCCGGGCTTACCTAAATGGAGAACGACAGTCTTGCATAAAAATGGTATACTAATTAAAATTGAATAGCTTGCCAATGGTGACTTATGATATAAGTTGAAAAGGGAAGTTGGTGAAATTCCAACGCGGTCCCGCCACTGTAATGAGGAGAGTTCTTTTACAGCCACTGTTTCAAAATAGAAATGGGAAGGGAAAAGAGCTTGATGATTCTAAGCCAGGATACCTGCCATTTGGAAGAACATTATAATCCTACGGGAGATAGGAGGATGTTGCGATCTAATGTTTTCATGATTTATGAAATTTATTTTATTGTGTTTTTTAACATCTTCTAATTAAGAGGGTGTTTTTTAATTTTCAGGAGGTATTTAGCAATGGAAAAAGTATCAATTCAAAGTTCAAAAACAATTCAAACCCGCCTGGTACTTCCGCCAGACACGAATCATTTAGATACGATTTTTGGCGGAAAAGTGCTTGCCTATATTGATGAAATTGCAGCATTAACAGCGATGAAGCATGCGAAGAGTGCAGTTGTTACAGCATCCATTGATTCGGTGGATTTCCTATCTTCTGCAAAGGTTGGAGATTCATTAATATTGGAGTCATTTGTGACGTATACAGGTACAAGTTCGATGGAAGTATATGTAAAGGTTACAGCCAATGATTTAATTAAAGATGTGGTGAAGCTAACGACAGAGTCTTTTCTCACAATGGTTGCTGTCAATGAAGAGGGAAGACCGGTTCCTGTTCCGAAGGTGTATCCTGAGACGGAAGAGGAAAGGCAATTACATATGACAGCCCCTTCGAGAAAAAGAAATCGAGAAAATCGAGCAGCTATAAGACAGAGGGGATTTTCTGAAATCAATTAGAAAACTTGGTATTCGCCAAGCCTTTATGGAGTTGTACTCATACAGTATGTTTTCTGGTAAAAAAAGAAGTATCCGCATGCATTTACAACGGATACTTCTTTCGGGTTATTTTTTTTCAATATAAGCTTCACCAAGGATTTCCTTCTGCTCGTAACTGTCAAACAAAAGCTTTTCTTGAACAAATGCTTCAACCTGACTTTCCTCAAGATCATACATTATTTCAATCTCCTTGGAAAATAACAGTCCCTCTTTTTCAAAAAGTGCTGGTAGTTCAGGACGAGTTTTTGGTTGGATTTCTGTATCACCCATAACCTGCTTCAGTCCATTAGCATAGTCCGGTAATGAACGCGCACCAACAATTTTAACGCCTTTATTTTCCTCGTTTACCATGATGATTGTCGGGAATCCTCTTGCACCAAGCTGGCCGGCAAGTGCAAAGTCCTGATTTAACAGATCCTGTCCGCTTGAGTGACTGGCTTCCTTCATTATCTCTTTTCCATCAAGGCCAAGTCCATTTACAATCTCCGTTAACACCTGTTCATCCCCGATGTTTCTGTTGAAGGCAAAAACAGCTTCCCTTGCTTTCCGTAGAAATACAGACGCAGTTTTTTCATCCTGTTTTTGAATAACTTTAAAAACGCGGGATGGCGGAAAGGAGGATTGAACCGGGTCATCATACCATAATGTCCCATCAATCGGCATGCGGGAATGTTCGCCCACTTCTCTCCAGTGTCCAGCAACGTCAGCAGGGCCACTAATTCCGTTTTGTACATCAGCAAAACCATCGCCCCATTTTTCCAGCAAGCCACCCATTACTGTTTTAAAGTTAAAATAATGACCATATTGTTCAATAAAGCGACGAAGTACAGGTTCGAGTGCCCAGCAATGTGAACAGATAGGATCCGTTACATAATAAAGATCAATCGTTTTTTTAGGATTTAGATCAATTATTTCCATTGTTTCGTCACCAGCTTCCCCGCAAATTCCTGTTTCCAGATCACAAATCATTTTACTATTCATTTAATTTTCCCCCTTCGATGAAATAACATCATTTAAATATTCCTGTGCCCATTCCTGAATCGGCTTCAGTGCATTTGCCAGGGCCTTGCCTTTTTCTGTGAGTTCATAGGAAATTGTAACAGCAGCTTCACTTGTTACTTGCTTATCTAATAATCCAAATTCAATAAGCTCAGTTAGTTTCAGTGAGAGTGATCTTGATGTTATACCAGTAAAATCTTTTTTTATTTCGGAAAAATGTGCACGGTTCTCCTTGCAAAGGGATAAGTAATGGATAATTTGGCCATTCCACTTTCTGCCTAATATTTGAAATGAAGATTCCATATATGGACAAATATTAATCACGAGCACCTCCAGTCATTATTAAATATATCAGATATAAAAAATATATCAAGTATAAAAATTATATTAAACTTATTATCACAGACAATAATTGGGTGAATATCATGAATTGTAACGATAGATCAATGGAGGGGAAAACTGTGCAAATCCATGTAGTAGAAAGTGGAGATACGCTATGGAGAATAGCAAATCTTTATTATACGGATATCAATCAGATCATATTAGTCAATCAGCTGGAAAATCCGGATGTGCTTGTTGTAGGGCAGGCACTTGTTATCCCTGAACTGGGTCAGGAATTCGTTGTTCAGCCAGGAGATAATTTATGGGCAATTGCCGGGAGGTTTGGGGTGACAGTAGAAAAACTGGCAGCAGCCAATAATATAACGAATCCGGCTTTAATATATGTAGGTCAGATGCTGCAATCACCTTATATGCAGCACACTGTACGACCAGGTGAAACACTTTGGCAGATAGCGGCGAATTTTGGAGTTACCACTAATCAGCTTATTCAGGTAAATACTATACCAAATCCGGCGATGATCTACGTGGGACAGATGATTCGAATACCAACGATGAATAAACCTATTACTGAGGTAAATGCGTTTACCACCCAGTTGGATGAAGCAGGGAGAGAGGAAGTACTTTTCTTAGGGAAAAATTTAACGTATCTAACACCATTCACCTACAGTATCCGAACAGATGGTTCCATTACTGATTTGGCGGATTCGCTGGTATTAGATGCTGCTCAGGCAACGAATGTGGCACCCCTGCTTGTTCTGACCAATTTTGTTGAGGGAAGTTTCGATTCAGATATTGTTGCAGCTGTTTTACGAGATGCGGATTTACAGGAAACATTGATAACCAATTTATTGAACACAATGCGAGAAAAGGGCTATGCAGGTATCAATTTTGATTTTGAATATGTTTATCCAGAGGATCGTGAAAACTATAATAATTTCCTTAGGCGGGTTGTTGCTAGATTACATCCAGAAGGATACATTGTTTCCACAGCCCTTGCGCCTAAAATAAGTGCTGATCAGCAGGGACTACTTTATGAAGCACATGATTATCAGGCACATGGTGAAATAGTTGATTTTGTTGTGCCCATGACATATGAATGGGGCTGGGCTGGTGGCGAACCTTGGGCGATTGCACCAATTAATGAGGTGCGAAGGGTTCTGGATTATGCTGTGACAGTGATTTCACGGGATAAAATAATGATGGGAATTCCGCTTTATGGTCGAGATTGGAGAATACCTTGGGAAGAAGGCACTACCGCTCGTACCGTAAGTCCTCAGGAAGCAGTGAATTTGGCTGCCCAATATGGTGCTGCCATACAATACGATGAAACCTATCAATCGCCATTCTTCCGTTACACAGATGAAACCGGACAGCAGCATGAAGTCTGGTTTGAAGATGCCAGAAGCATGCAGGCTAAGTATGATACGGTGAAGGAATATGGACTCAGGGGCGTAAGTTATTGGGTTTTAGGCAGTCCTTTTCCGCAAAACTGGCCTGTGCTGCAGGATAATTTTACTGTGCGAAAGTATTAATCATCACGGTGAGTTTTTATAGGTGCTCAAGTTTTTCCTTAAAAAGCTCACCGAATTTCTTCTTATCTTCCTCTGTAAAAGGCTTCGGTCCTTTCGTTCGCTTTCCGCTTTTCCTTGCCATCGCACTGGCGTATCGGGACTGCAAAAGCTGATCGATATTATCATTCGTATAAGTAAAACCTTTATGATGAAGTACCGTGCAACCCTTTGCCAAACCTAATGATGCAAGCCCATAATCCTGTGTCACAATTAGATCTCCCTTTTGAGCAAGCTTCATAATTCGATAATCCGCTGCTTCAGCACCTGTATCAACATAGATCGTTTCAACGCCAGGTGGTTGTTCTTCATTGGAGAAATGAGAAAAGCTGGTAACGAGAATGACAGGGATTTCTGCAATTGCAGCTTCTGAAATAATAATATTTTTTACTGGACAAGCATCTGCATCAACGTAAATTTTCATTATCATTTGCAAACCCTTCTTAAATGGTTATTTATTGCATATCCCAATCAATATCACCCAAACCCTCTGTTTCTTCACTTTCAAAGTGTTTAATTCTATCAAGAACCCCAACGCTTTGTAAATAAAGTGTTTCCTGCATGGCATTCCAGTCTTTTTTGCTAACAAGAACAGCGCCATCATCATTTTTTGCGCTAGTTATTTCAATCGGTATATTATCGTCATTAACTTGTTTAATCAATTGGTAAAGGTTTTTTCTTGCATTTGTTGGGGTGAAACTTAACATGACAATCCCCCCTAATTCAATCGGGAGATGAATCGCTTTTTCTTTCTATCTTATACGCAAATTAAAATTGATGAAGTAAAGGAATTTGATTGGGCTATCGCACTATATCCATTTTCAAGTGTGATTCCTAATTTGGAAAACTCCTAACGACAGGTAAATCTGAAAAAGCGTGATCTCCTTGTCGTTAGGATAGATAAATCTCAGTGTAGGCTATTCATAATAAAATGAATCACATTGTATGTAATCTCCAATAATTGAGTTCCACATAATGAAAGAGTTTAGTTAGCTTTTCATCTTAGGATCCATTGCATCACGCAATCCATCCCCCATTAGGTTGAATCCGAGCACGGTTAGCATGATTGCAAGTCCAGGGAAAATCATTGTCCATGGAGCAGATTTTAAGTAGTCTTTGGAGTCTGCAAGCATCTTACCCCATTCAGGATCAGGCGGCTGTGCACCTAATCCTAAGAAACCAAGTGCTGCTGCTTCAAGAATTGCTGTTGCAATCGCAAGGGTTCCTTGAACAATCACAGGTGCCATTGAATTTGGTAAAATATGGGAGAACAATATTCGGATATCACGCATCCCTATTCCTTTTGCTGCAGAAATATATTCATCTTCTTTAATACTAAGCACCTTTGATCTAATTAGCCTTCCGAAATTAGGCACATTGATAATGGCAATTGCAATAAGTGCGTTTCTAAGGGATGGTCCAAGTACGGCAACAATCGCAATCGCAAGTAAAATGGATGGAAAGGCAAGCATAATATCGAAAAATCGCGAAATAATCGTATCAACCCATCTTCCATAATACCCTGCAATAATCCCTAATATACTACCAACGATGACAGAACCAATAACAGCAGAAAACCCTACCCATAGGGAAATTCGAGCACCGTAGATAATACGGGACAAGATATCACGGCCGAAATCATCTGTTCCCAGCCAATATTCAGCAGAAGGAGGTAATAATCTATCAGCTGTATTTTGCGCATTAATCCCTTCCTTTGCAATCCACGGTGCAAAGATTGCCAGTAAAATAAAGAAAAGGACAATACAAAAGCCAACGACGGCAATTTTATTCTTTTTAAACTCATACCAAGCTTCTCGCCAAGGACCTTGAGTTTGCTTTGGGTCTGTTGTTTCTAACTCGCCTATATTTTTGGCTGGATTTGACATACAGATTCCACCACCTTAATCATATTTAATTCTTGGATCAATAAAGCTGTATAACAAGTCAACAATTAAATTAATCATGACAAAGATAAAGGCAACAACTAATATACCTGACTGGATTACTGGATAATCTCGGAATCCGATGGCGTCATAAATATAACGTCCGATACCAGGCCAAGCAAAGATCGTTTCCGTTAAAATCGCTCCACCTAAAAGCAAACCTAATTGTAGGCCAATAATCGTTAATACGGGGATAAAGGCATTCTTCAATGCATGTTTATAAATAACGAAAAACATTTTCTGTCCTTTTGCCCTTGCAGTCCTGATATAGTCAGAACGCATTACTTCCAACATGCTTGATCTAGTCATTCGAGCAATGATTGCCATTGGAATGGTAGCCAGGGAAAGTCCTGGCAGGATTAAATGTCTAATGACTTCCTTTAATTGCCCCCATTCACCTTGTATGATGGTATCGATGATGTAAAAGTTTGTGATGGCATTGACGGGATCACGAACTGATTCTCTCCCGGTTGTCGGCAACCAATTCAATTCTAAAGCAAATCCCCATTGTCCTAATAGACCAAGCCAAAAAATAGGCATGGAAACACCAACAAGTGCGAGTATCATTGCACTATAATCAAACCATGAATTTTGAAACCATGCGGAAACAATTCCTGCGTTAATTCCGATGAAGATTGCGATAATCATCGCAAAAACTGCAAGTTCAACAGTAGCTGCGAGATACGGCCAAATTTCTTCTGCAACAGGTGCATGGGTTCTAAATGATTCTCCCAAATCCCCTGTAAAAATCCCTGTTAAATAATCAAAGTATTGAGTATACCAGGGTTTATCCAATCCGAGTTTTTCAGTTAAGGCCTGTACCGCTTCCTCTGTTGCTTGTTGTCCTAGAATGACTTGTGCGGGATTTCCAGGGATTGCCCGGATCAGCATCGAGACAATGAAAGTCATTCCCAGTAATACAGGGATTAACTGAAATATTCTTTTTATCGTGTAGTTGAGCATGTTGATTCACCTCTCCAACTATATGTATTGCTCCAGCATTTATATATTTTGTTAGAAAAGATATAGATTAATCGTTTCTTATCGTATCAGTACAACTATGATATTCATTTAACCTGTTAGGATAAGTAAAAGTAGCTTATGTGTTTACACTGACAGGAAAGTAAAACTTTTTAAGGAAATCAGTATAAGTGTAGGCTCCTGTGCTTTCGCCATCTAAGGCTTGCACTCCAAAGTATAAGTGTTTCTAAGAAAGCAACAAACACTTTCAAAGAATCCCTTTAACGATAAGCCAAGTTTTCTAAAAAGGAAAAAGGGAGAAATCTGAGAGTTGATTTCTCCCCCTAGCTTATATTTTCTATATAGGTCTTTCGTTTGAAGAAAGCAGTTGTAAACTTTCTTCCAATATGATTACTCTCTGTCTACTTCAACATTTGATAATAGATCAGATCCTGTTGGATGCGGAACTAAGCCAGATAGTCCTTCGACTGCACCAAGTAATGGTGTAGAGTGTGCAATTGGTACCCATGGTGCTTCTTCATTAATTATTTCTTGTGTTTCTTTATAAAGCTCGTTACGCTCTGACTGATCAGTTACTGTCTGTGCTTCAATGAATAAATCATGCATTGTATCATTCTTGAAGTACGTATAGTTGTTACTTCCAATATTGTCTTCATCTAAAAGTACGTATAGGAAGTTATCGGGATCTCCATTATCACCAGTCCAACCAAGAAGGAATGCGTCTGCATCACCTTTGCTGGCAAGGTCTAAATAAGTTGCCCACTCATGAGAAACAATTTCGGCTGTTATACCAATGTCTGCCAAATTCTTCTGCATAAGTTCTGCTACTTTTTGGCCGTCTGGCATATATGGGCGTGGTACAGGCATTGCCCATAATTCCATTTCAAATCCATCCCCATAACCCGCTTCTTCTAATAATTCTTTTGCTTTCTCGGGATTATATTCATATCCTTCAATTTCGTCATTATACCCCTCGATGGAAGGCGGCATCGGGTTAACTGCAGGTGTTGCATAACCTTCAAAAAACGTATCGATAATAGCTTGTTTATCGATGGCATAGTTCATTGCCTGGCGTACTAGTTTATTATCAAATGGTTCACGTGTAACAGTTAATCCTAGATATCCAACATTCATAGATGGACGTTCAATTAATTGTAAGTCAGCACTGTCTTCAATTGCAGTTGCATCTGATGGATTAATTCCATCAACAAGGTCAACTTCACCAGCTAATAATGCATTCAGTCTTGCAGAGTTATCTGGAATAGAACGGAAAACAACTTTATCCATCTTAGGTAATCCATCTACCCAGTAGTCATCATAGCGCTCAACAGTAATGGAATCATTTGGTTTCCATTCCACAAATTTGAATGGCCCAGTACCTACTGGATTTCTTTCAAAATCATCATCCCCATGTTCTTCAATTGCAGTGGGACTTGCAATTGCAAACATATCCATTGCAAGGTTCTTTAGGAATGGAGCTTGTGGTCGCTTAAGTTTAAATACAACGGTATAGTCATCTTCTGCCGTAACAGATTCAATAACATGACCTTCATCCCCTTCAAATCCGCCAAACATGGAATTATAGTATGGGAACGTATCTGCATCTCCAGCTGCCCAGCGTTCAAAGTTTTTCACAACAGCATCAGCATTAAAATCTGTGCCATCATGGAAAGTAACTCCTTCTTCTAAAAAGAAAGTGTACGTTAAACTATCCTCAGAAATTTCCCAGTCATGGGCTAACTTTGGCACAATCTCTGTACCACCTTCTTCAAAGGTAACAATTGATTCATATATGTTCTTTGTGACTTTGAATGTTTCCCCTTCTGTTGTTCTAGACGGATCAAGTGATGTAGAATCACCACCACGACCAAATACTAATATTCCCCCACTTTCCCCATCTGATGAAGCTTCTTCTGCACTTTCTCCTCCATCACTATCATTCGCATCATCGCTTGCACTATCTGCACTATCATCATCGCCACCTGAGCATGCAGCAAGAACTAATGCAACAAAGAGAAGAAGCATCATTAATAATGATTTGGTATTCTTCAACTTCATGTTAACTCCCCCTTAATTTTATATATCATTGCTGATTGCCTCATTATATAAGTGACAAGCAGCATAATGACCTGGTTTATGTTCCTTTAATTCAGGAACGGCTTTTGTACAGATATCCATTTTAAATGGACATCTGGTGTGAAAGGAACATCCTGTAGGTGGATTTGCTGGACTCGGCATATCCCCTTCCAGTACAATCCCATCTTTATCTTCATGATGTGGATCTGGAATTGGCACCGCAGATAAAAGTGCCTGTGTATAAGGATGCATCGGATTTTGATGTAATTCATCACTATCAGTTATTTCAACAATTTTACCTAAATACATAACTGCAATTCGGTCACTAATATGACGAACTACCCCTAAGTCATGAGCAATAAAAATATAGGTTAAATTAAAATCTTTTTGTAAATCCTGCATCAAATTCAGTACTTGTGCCTGAATAGACACATCGAGTGCTGAAACAGGTTCATCTGCAATAATTAATTTCGGATTTGTCATTAATGCTCTAGCGATACCTATCCGCTGTCTTTGCCCACCACTAAATTGGTGTGGGTAGCGCTTGGCATGAAAAGCATTTAGCCCAACAATTTCAAGAAATTCATAAATTTTTTCTTTTCGTTTTTTGGCATCATTCATTCCATGCACGATTAAAGGCTCTGCAAGAATCTTTTCAATGGTATGTCGCGGATTAAGTGATGCATAAGGATCCTGAAAGACCATTTGTATATTGCGTCTGACTTTCCGCATGTCATTAGCGGATAATTTAGTTATATCTTGCCCATCAAAACTCACTTTTCCTTCTGTTGGTTCCAATAACCTGACTAATGTTCGGCCTGTTGTCGATTTACCACAGCCGGACTCCCCAACAATTCCGAGTGTTTCTCCTTCTTTTACATAGAATGAAACATCGTTTACTGCCTTTAGAGTTCCAACTGTCTTACTGAAAAGTCCCTTTTTAATTGGGAAATGTTTTTTAAGTCCTTCAACTTCTAGTAAGTAGTGTTTCGTCATGTTCAGTTGCCCCTTCTTTGTCATATAAAAAACATCTTGCCTTTTGATCATCAGAAGTTTGATAGAATTCCGGGTTTTCAGTAAAACAACGATCAAAAACAAATTTACAGCGGTCAGCAAAGCGGCACCCTTTATGTATGGAACCAGGAAGCGGCACATTTCCTTCGATAGAACGGAGTCGATCCTGTTTTTCCCGGATATCTGGCACTGATTGAATTAACCCTTGTGTATACGGATGTTTTGGTGAATCAAATAGTTTATCAACGGGCGCCTCTTCAATAACCTGACCAGAATACATGACAATCACACGTTCACAGGTTTTAGCGACTACTCCTAGATCATGTGTAATCAATAATACAGCTGTATTTAAACGATCATTTAATTCTTTGATTAGTTTTAGAATTTGTGATTGGGTTGTCACATCTAGTGCAGTAGTCGGTTCATCTGCAATAAGTACTTTTGGGTCACAAATCAGTGCCATAGCAATCATTACTCTTTGACGCATGCCACCAGATAATTGGTGTGGGTATTCATCCATTAAATCCTTAGCACGGGGAAGCCTGACAAGTTCCAGCATTTCAATACATCTGTTTTTTGCATATTTTTTTCCTTTCTTTTTATGATGAATTAATACGGCCTCCATCATTTGATGTCCGATTGTAAACAATGGGTTTAATGATGTCATCGGTTCCTGAAAGATCATTGCAATATCATTACCACGGACTTGTCGCATTTCCCGTTCAGATAAATCCAGTAAATTTTCACCTTCAAAGTGGATATCCCCGCCGACTACTTTACCAGGAGGGTTTGGGACTAGTCCCATGATAGAAAGAGACGTAACGCTTTTGCCGCAACCCGACTCTCCAACAATCCCGAGTACCTCTCCATCATGTACATGGAAACTGACATGATCCACCGCAGGGATATCTCCTGAATCTGTAAAAAAAGTAGTTTGTAAATCATTCACTTTTAATGTGATTTTATTATTTTCCATTGCGTCATCCCTTTTTTCTGACTATACTTTCTATTTTAAATTATACTGCTAGTTGTAATAAATGCAATAGTTTTTTATGCCGCCTTTTACATAAAACGGTTATGAAGTGCATTCAAATAGAGCTGAATATGGTTTTGGGAAAAATGACTGTAAAATAGGTATCAGTGATTCAGGAATATCTTCAAAAATATGTTTTGGCATGGCATATGGTCAAATTCCACCGTTAGGTTAATAAGAGATGGAGTGACTTCAAGATATGTTATTTCCAGTTTTTTTATCGTAATGATACAAAAGTATAAAATTTACTAGTATTTTTGCCGAAATCAGGCAACGTTGAGAAAGGTTTATGAAGTTGAGAGAAGTGTGCAATAAGTTGAGAGATAAGCCTATGAAGTTGGGAGATGTATGCAATAAGTTGAGAAGTAAGCCTATAAAGTTGAGAGATAATTGTAAATTCCCTTGTTTTCTCTCAATTTTTACTTAATTTCTCAACTTTCGCACCAATAAAATAAGCTCAAACAGTTAACTTTAATCAACCCAAAATGTTTCTAATTGTTGGCTTGACAATCTTGATAAACATAAAAGATCGTTGTACACACAAGTATAAAATGTGCAATTACTGCCGCATTTGATTTCCGCTGCGGGCAGTTGCTTTCCGCGGGCACGGCCTCAGCCTCCTCGGAAGAAAACCACTTCCTGCGGGGTCTTCAGACTCGTGCTTTTCCCGCAGGAGTCAACTGCCCTCCGCTCCAATCAAATGCTGGTACAGTGCAACATCGATTGTTAAGCATTGCATTACAGTGAATACGAAAGAAAAAATTAAAAATCAGCGGAGGAAATACATGGAGACTCCTGTGGGAGCAGAGGCCTGGATGAGACCCCACAGAGCGTTAGCTCGAGGAGGCTCATCAGCCGCCCACGGAAAGCGACATGTATTTCCTCAGCGGCATTATAGCACATTTCTGCCTTCTAACTTGTTACACATCTTATAGCAATTACTAACCGTTAAACCAAAGTCAACTCGAGTAGTGTATTTTCAGCCTTCCTTATTCCTTCAAGACTTATGTGTTAATTTTACGCTGCGAAAGTTGAGTTAATTTCTTTCAACTTTGCCGTTTTATCTCTCAACTTTCACCTCTAATTAGAATGACCATTTCTATATCACTTCATCATTTGTAGCTAACGCTCTCGATCCCATTCTTAACGTATATTAAGTGTATTAATTAATGTTCTTTTTTTAGTAATATGTGATTTCCGTAGTATAGTGGGTACGAAGCTTTTAAGGAAGTGGTTTCTGCTAATAAAGGAGACTGAAGCCATGCCCGATTAAAAGAGGTGATCGTAGTGGAAAAGCAAGTCAACTAGAATCATCATTGTGTCATCTTCACCATACTTTTTGAACAATTAAAAAAACGTTTATCCACACTAGTGCATAAACGTTTTTTAAATAGTAATTATCCCTAATATCGAATCTGCTTCCCCTTTATGGCAAGGTATTAAACGTTTTATTGTTGTGCAATGTACTTACTTCATAAGATCTGCAATTCGCTAGGGAACGAAGTCAATACTTCAGCTTCACCATCCTCATTAATGTAAACTTCATCTTCAATACGAACCCCGCCATAATCAGGTATGTATATCCCAGGCTCGATTGTAAATAGTAAGCCATTTTCAGCTAGTTGATCATTATTTTCGTGGATGGATGGCTCTTCATGTACTTCGATACCAAGGCCGTGCCCGACACGATTGTTAAAATAGGCCCCATAGCCATTTCTGTTTATAACATTCCTTGCTTCGATATCAAATGTTTTGAGTGGGACTTCTGCCTTTACAGCATTAACGCCAGCCTGATTAGATTCAAGCACAATGTTATAGATTTCTTTCTGTTTATCTGACGCTTCTCCAATAATAAAAGTCCTGGTAATATCTGAACAATATCCTTCTCTTGTTATGACACCAAAATCAATTAATAAAAAGTCACCATTTTTAAATGCACGTTCTCCAGGAGTTCCATGGGGCAATGCAGCCTTTTCACCGGCTAGGACAATGGTTGAAAAAGCTGGACCAACTGCACCGAATTTCTTCATTAAGTACTCTAGTTCTGCAGCTAATTCTGACTCAGTCATGCCTACATGAACTTTTTTAATCCCCTCTGTCAGCACTTTCTCAATAATATCCACAGCTTGTTGTAAATATATAATTTCATTTCTTGATTTTTTAAGTCGTTGCTTATTGATAGCTGGTTGAATGTCATCATACGAAGCGTCTGGGAAGACCGCTTGTAATTGATTATGCCGGAAAATGCTGACCACATTCATCTCCAAACCGATACGCTTCACATTTGAACCAAGCTCGTTTTTAAGTTTGGCAAATGGACTCTCTTCATCAGAAATTGAAATGATATTTTTCACAAATGAATCGGTATCAGCTATTTCTTTGTCCAATGCCGGAACAAACAAAGTAAATTCCTTGCTGCGATTATCAATGATTAATGCCATAAAACGTTCATGTGGATCCGAATTGAACCCAGTAAAGTAGAAAACGTTTGCTGGTGAAGTGATCATTCCGATATCAATATTATTTTCGTTTAGGTAATCTAGTAGATTTTTTAGTCTTCTTTCATAGTTGATAGTCATCGTTTAAACCTCCTTTTCGTTTCTTATCTAAATCTATATGCAATAATTGTGCCGATTTAAATAATTTAAAATTGTGGCATAGAAGTTGCAGTATCATAAAAAGATAGAGTGAGGAGGGGAGATTATGAATTTTAATAAACTAATTTCTACAGTTGATTTACATGTTGCTGGGGAGCCATTAAGAATTATAACCGGGGGACTTCCAGAAATAAAAGGGGAAACACAACCGGAAAGAAGAGCCTACTGTATGGAAAACCTGGATCACATCCGTAAAACTCTGATGCATGAACCAAGAGGACACCATGGTATGTATGGCTGCATTATAACGCCACCAGCCAGGAAAGAAGCAGATTTTGGCGTGCTTTTTATGCATAATGAGGGCTGGAGTACGATGTGTGGTCATGGAATTATTGCTGTGATTACAATGGGAATTGAAACAGGCAAATTTGAAGTAAAAGATAATGAGCGCAGGTTTATTATTGATAGTCCGGCAGGGGAAGTAGTTGCATATGCAACATGCAACGGTCAGGAAGTAATCGAAGTAGCTTTTGAAAATGTACCCTCTTTTATATATAAGCGGGATTACCCTGTGAAAATTGACGACAAGGAATTCACTGTTGACATCGCATTTGGTGGAGCATTTTATGCGATTTTAGATAGTAAGGTATTGAATTTAAAAGTAAATCACAAATGTTTACCAGACCTGCAGGATTGGGGTAGGAAAATAAAATACTATATAGAAGAAAATATAAATGTTCAGCACCCACATCAAGCTGATTTAAAGGATATTTATGGTGTGATATTTTCAGATGATCCTCAAACGGAACATGCCAATTTACGAAATGTAACCATTTTCGCAGACCGGCAGATTGACCGATCACCATGTGGTACCGGAACAAGTGCGAGGGTTGCCACACTATATGATAGAGGAATATTGAAGGAAGGGGATCCCTTTTCACATGAAAGCATCACAAATGGTGTATTTCAAAGTGAGATTTTATCACATACAAAAGTTGGGGATTTTCATGCCGTTGTACCAAGGGTCTCCGGCACAGCACTGATAACTGGTTTTCATCAGTTTGTAGTAGATGTAAGGGATGAATTGCCAGAAGGGTTTTTGTTGGAGGAGGTGGAAGACAAAAGTGCTTGTCATAAGTAAGGAAGAGCAAAAAAGTTTAATCGATATGAAAGAGGTTATATCCTATGTAGAAAAAGCACTCATTGCTTTTTCTAATGATGAGACACAAACACCTATACGTACAGCACTGCTTTTTAATGAAGAAAAAAATACTGCTTTATTTATGCCATCTGTTTCAGATAAACTAAAAAGCCTTGGGATAAAAGTTGTAAATGTTGTACCTGAGAATAAATTAAGAAATAAAAAAACAATTAATGGCACCGTTATGCTATTTGATGTAAAAACAGGAGTACCAAAAGCGTTATTGGAAGCTTCCTTTATCACACAGATTCGCACAGGGGCACTCTCAGGAGTTGCAACGAAGTATTTAGCAAGAAAAGAAGCCAAAGTTCTTGGGATAATTGGAACAGGAGAACAAGCTATAGGTCTATGTAAAGCTATTTGTACAGTGCGGGAAATCGAACAAGTAATCCTTTATAATCGCACTCAGGATAAAGCAAAGGAGTTTGCTAGCTATATTGAAAAAAAGTATGGAATAGTAGCGGAGGTTGTATCAAATGCAAATAAAGTGGTTGATCAATCGGACATCCTTGTAACAGCAACAAATGCCAAAGATCCAGTTTATTCTACTGACTTAAAGAAAGGAATGCACGTTAACGCTGTTGGATCATTCCGACCAAGCATGCAAGAGATTCCTTCGAGTTCGATTGCTAATGCTGATAAGGTCATTGTTGAATCAAAAGAAGCTGCCATAGAAGAAACAGGAGATTTGCAAAAGCCAGTTAAAGGGGGGTTTTCTAAAGAAAAATTAATAGAAATTGGTGATATATTAAGAGGTTTTCAGGAAGGCCGCGTTAATGAAGAAGAAATTACTATTTTTAAATCTGTGGGTTTGGCGGTTGTAGATATTGTGGTTGGACAGTACGTTTTGGAGAAGGCAATAAAAAGAGGGTTAGGTAGAGAAGTTAGTTTGTAATAGGTTCTGATGTATTAGTTTTTTGAATAACTCCAGATTAAGCCCCACGCAGGTGCGTGGGAGAACCTAAAAGGAAGTGCCTTTAAGCACGATAAAAAAGTCTTCCTCTGCTATAATGACTTTTACACAATAAAAAGCCTTTACAATGTAAAGTACAGAATTCCTGTCCAAATCCTGTAGCAAACGACATCCGATATGGACGAGAATACTGAAATCATTATTTTAAAAAGATACATCCTTAAACACAAAAAAATTTGAACATGTTGAAAAATTAAATAAGTTTACCATGCAAAAAAGCTTACAACAGAAACATATATAAAGCAGTTGTTACTTTCGTGACTACAAGAATCTGTAGGCAATGAGAGATGCACTAATTAATGATAAGCCTCAAAAAAAGATAAGTATAAATTAATTAGTGCATCCCATCTATCTAGGAGGAACAAATGAAGTCAATCCAGTTATTCCTTCTCATTTATTCTTGTATTTTGTGTAAAAAAATAAAAGGAATTCACTTTTTGGCAGAATATAAATACAATGGTGATACAATGCAAAATATGAAGGTTCATTAGAGTTATAAATATAAAATGGTGAAAGTAAATTAAACATCATACAGTAGCAATTGTGCTGATTTATAATAGTATTCCCTCGATAATAAAACGTCTCTACGCCTCATTCCTTTCCACACGCTTTTCTGTTTTTTTAGTGAATAAACTAATTTCAAGCAAAATAAATAAACAGTAAAATAATTTGTATAAAAAGAAGTGTATAAAATTGATGTTTGATAATATTGTATATTAAAATATTTACTCTCTCAGAAGGCAATGGTATTGTCATTATTGCTTCATGTTCATCTAAATTAAAAAACCTATTTTTGAATCTTCTCATTCCATATGTAATGCCATCGAAAAGTTTTCCCTTGATAATAACCAAAAATAAATAGACAATCATATAAAATGATGTAATATAAAATAATGTATTTATAAAATGCTTTAATGATCTTTCATTATAAAATATACAGAAGGCTTCATGGGTAGCAAATAAATTTAAGCATAACAATAGCAAATAAAAAGATTTTTTATACATTGTAAATTCCTCTTTATCTAGTTTTAAGAATAATTATATCAAATATTCCAATTATAAATGTAAAGGTGGGGAATAAAAGAAGTAAATGTCCCTAAGGGAAATCCTTGGGACATTTAACAGTTATTCAGATATATAAGCGAAACGAAAATCTAGTGTAGGACCATAGTTTCTTGGAATTAGGTCCTGAACATTTGGTTTCTTAAGGTAAGCTCGTGCATTTTGGAAGACAGGCACAACAGATGCATCTTCAAATAGGAATTTTTCAGCCTCCTGTAAAACATCCCATCTTTCTTCTGGTTTATCACCTAAATTATTAGCTTTTTCAATTAGACCGTTATATTCTTCACTTGTAAAACCAGTCCTATTAAAGGGCCCATCTGATACCCATATATCTAAATAAGTAATTGGATCTAAGAAATCAGGTAGCCAACCCCAGTAAGAAATATCATATTTTCTTTCACCTTCAAGTTTAAGGTGCTGACCATATGGTTGTTTATCAAGATTAATAGTTAATCCTGGTAAATTCTCCTCCAATTGGGATTGTAAATAGGTTACTACTTTTTCGTTTGTATCACTTTCCCCAAACATAATATCAATTGTTACTTCCGTTTGGTTTATTTCTTCAAGTCCTTTTTCCCATAGCTCTCGCGCTTCCTCCGCTGACTTGTTATTTATTTCCGGGTATTTTTTCCGGAAGTCATCACCTTTCTTATCGAATGCCCAGTTGCTTGGTACAACAAACCTTGCAGGTGCGGCACCATTTTGCAGTAGGGAATCAACTAATGTTTGTCTATCGAAAGCATTATATATTGCGTTGCGGATATTTTTGTTCTGTAAAGCTTCATGTTTTTGATTCAAGCGCATAAATTTCATATCTGAAGTTAATTCACCGGTTGTTAACTCATCATTATCTTTAAATTGGGTAATAAATTGTGCATTGACTTCAGCATAGTCCAGTTGCCCAGTTTGGTACAAATTAACTCTTGTAGCTGCATCCTTGACCAATTTGTAATTAACTTGCTCTATTTTTACATCATCAGCATTCCAATATGTTTCGTTCTTTTCAAATGTCCAGCCTTCACCAATATTCCAATCAGTTAATTTAAATGCCCCATTAAATAATAAATTATCTACCGAAGTAGCATAATCATCACCAAGTCCTTCTACAAAATCTTCGTTTAATGGATAGAATGGTGGGAATGACATTAATGTTAGGAAATAAGGAGTTGGTTTTTCCAACGTAATTTGCAACGTTTTGTCATCAACTGCTTCAATTCCTAGTTCGTCGACTTTTCCAAACATGTCGCTATCAGGATTCATAATTTCTGCGGCATTTAGAATTTCAGCAGAACCATAGATAAATGCATATTCTGCTGCGGTATCCGGGTTTACAGCTCTTTTCCATGAATATACAAAATCATGGGCAGTAATTGGATCACCATTCGACCATGTTGCATCATCTCGGATTGTGAATGTGTATATAGTTTGATCATCGTTGATTTCTGGTTCATCTGCTGCTAGATCAGGGATGAAGTCACCTTCTTTATTAAAGCCAATTAAGCCCGAACCAATTTGATAAAGCGCATCAAATGACGGAGCGTCTGATGCATGGTGGATATCTAATGATGTAAAATCAGCAGTCGCAGATAAATTTAATACTTGTTCTACATCTGTTCCGCTTTCATCTCCCTCTTTCCCAACATTGTTTTCCTCTTCGTTATTACCATCACTACTTTCACTCTGGCTTGTTTCACTGCATGCGGCAAGGGCAAAGCAGATAAAAATAGCCAACAATGTTATCAGAAATTTTCTGTTTTGCGATAACATATACTAACCCCTCCTTTTACTCATTCCTAATAAATGCAATATTTGTGCCAATATTTATAATTGTCATTAATTAGTTAGTTTAATATTTTCGAAGATAAATTATTTATAGTTGTTTATATTTTATAGACACATATACGATATCGCGTCTATAAAGTTGGACACTTTATATTCCTGTTATTATAAAATTATTTAAATTGCCTTAATTTAAATAAATGTAATAATGGCATGATTATTGCATCTAAAAATGTGATTAAGAGCCTTTTAACTTTCTATATAAGGGGGCATTTTACTAATAGATTATGACTATAATAAAAACTACTATAAAAATAGGAGGCTAAAATGAAACGTTACATTATACAAAGAATTGGTTACATAATAATTACCTTTTTTTTAATTATGACAATCACATTTATAACAATGAAGCTACTTCCTGGCTCTCCCTTTAAAAATCAAGACAAACTTACCGAACAGCAACTAGAAGTAATTATGGAACAGTACCAATTAAATGATCCTATTCCAGTTCAGTTTTTTCACTATGTAATAGACTTTTTCCGCGGGGACTTAGGAATGTCATTTCAATTTAAGAATCAAGAGGTTACAGAAATAATATTAGATCGAATACAGCCTTCAGCCATATTAGGATTGGAAGCCTTGGTAATTGGTATTGTATTAGGTTTGACTCTAGGGATAATATCCGGGATGAAACACAATACGTTTTGGGATTATGGAACAACTACCTTATCCGTAATTGGAATTTCTGTTCCTTCCTTTGTTTTTGCTGGTTTTATGCAATATTTTATAGCTGTTAAGCTAGGGTGGCTGCCAGTAGCTTACTGGGAAGGGTGGAAGCACCATATTATGCCAGCGCTTTCCTTGTCGTTTGTAGTTACTTCTACTATAGCAAGATTCGTTAGAATGGAAATGATAGAAGTTCTTGGTCAGGACTATATGAAAACAGCTAAATCCAAAGGATTATTAAATAAAACAATCATTATCAGGCATGGTCTAAGAAACACACTAATACCTGTTATTACCATTTTAGGTCCGCTAGCGATATCGATTTTGACAGGTTCACTCGTTATTGAAAAAATTTTTGCAATACCCGGCATTGGGGAACAGTTTGTAGTTTCTATTACTACGAATGATTATCCGATGATAATGGGGTTAACCCTTCTTTATGCAGCCTTTTTTATTATTATTGTTTTTATTATAGATTTGCTATATAGCGTAATCGATCCTCGGATTAAGTTAGGGGGCGAAAACAAATGAACATGGATAAAGAAGTATCAAATGATGAAGATTTATTTGAAAAAATTAATTATGGAGCTGTTGTTTCAAAAGATTCAACTATTACGCACAATCAGGAAAATTATTGGAAAAAGGCTTTAAAAACATTATTGAGAAATAAGTGGGCAATGCTTAGTTTAATATGTATTCTCTATTTCATCGTTATGGCTTTGATAGGACCGAAAATGAATGAGTATAATTATGAGGAACAGGATTTAACAAGATCATTTTTACCACCAAAGATACCATTAATAGCGGATATTCATTGGTTACCATTCGATGGATATGCAAATGGTATTGATCAATATGAAGTAAAAGGAGTTGAAGAAGCATTTTGGTTCGGTACCGATCAATTTGGTAGGGATTTATGGACAAGAGTGTGGTATGGAACGATGATTTCCTTACTCATTGCTTTTATAGCTGCTATTATTGATTTTCTTATCGGGGTTATCTATGGTGGGGTATCCGGTTATTTTGGTGGGAAAGTGGATAACATCATGCAGCGTATTATCGAAGTTTTAGTTGGTATCCCAAATCTAGTAATTATCATTTTAGCAATTATCATTTTAAAACCAGGATTACTTTCCATAATTTGTGCAATTGTTCTTACTGGATGGGTAGGAATGGCACGGATTGTGCGCAGCCAGGTTTTGAAACTAAAAGGATTAGAATATGTCTTGGCCTCTAAGACATTGGGTCTAACACATAAAAAAATCCTTACCAAGGACATATTACCTAACTCAATAGCTCAAATCATAATTACAACGATGTTCACTATTCCTAGTGCGATTTTTTTTGAAGCTTTTTTAAGCTTTATTGGCCTTGGTCTCCCAGCACCAATGGCGTCCTTGGGAACAGTTATAAACGATGGATTCGAATCTTTGCAAGTATTTCCTTACTTAGTAATCTTCCCGAGTATCATTATTAGTCTATTATTAATTAGCTTTAATCTATTAGGTGATGGACTTAGAGATGCATTGGATCCGAAGATGAAGCATTAGTTGAAAAAAATAATTCAAAAGGATGGGGAATTATGAATAACGAAAATATACTTAAAGTTGATGATCTTCAAGTATCTTTTAAGTCAAATAATAGAGAGGTACATGCTGTTAGAGGTGTTGATTTCCAACTAAATAAATGTGAGACCCTTGCAATTGTTGGTGAGTCAGGTTCAGGTAAAAGTGTTACGGCACAGTCAATTATGATGTTAATCTCACAACCACCTGGGGAAATCAAAAGTGGTTCTATCATTTATAAAGATGAAGATTTAATAACCAAATCCGAAAAATATATGAGTTCTATTCGGGGGAAAGAAATTAGTATGATTTTTCAAGATCCAATGAGTTCGCTGAATCCAACTTTAACAGTGGGACTTCAAATTGCTGAAGCTATTATAAAACACGAAAATATAGGAAGGAATGAAGCGTTTAAAAGAGCAAGGGAACTTTTGGATTTGGTTGGAATTCCGAATCCGGATAAAAGAATAAATCAATATCCACATGAATTTTCTGGCGGTATGCGTCAACGCGTTATGATAGCAATTGCACTATCGTGTAATCCGAAAGTATTGATAGCCGACGAACCAACCACTGCTTTAGATGTTACTATTCAAGCGCAAATTATTGAATTGTTAAAAGAATTACAAGAAAAATTAAATATGTCTACAATAATTATAACTCATGATCTCGGGGTAGTGGCTAATATGGCACATAGAGTTGCTGTAATGTATGGAGGTAAAATTGTTGAAACCGGAACAGTTGATGAGATTTTTTTTAGTCCAAAACATCCATACACTTGGGGATTATTAGCGTCGATTCCAAAGTTGGAATCTAAAGTTGAAAAGCTAATAGCAATTGATGGATCACCACCGAATTTGGACAATCCTCCTAAAGGATGTCCATTTGCACCCCGATGTTCTCATGTAATGAAAATATGTATTGAAAATATGCCAGAATCTATTCATACAACCGAAACTCAAAAAACAGCTTGCTGGCTTTTAGACGAACGATCTCCAAGTGTGAGAGTGCCTGAAACTTCAAGAATTGGGGGATAAAATGGAAAAAGTATTACAGGTTAATAACCTGAAAAAACATTTTACTATTGATCGAAAAACAAAATTAAAGGCTGTAGATGGTATTACTTTGGATATATATAGAGGTGAGATCTTCGGGCTTGTAGGTGAATCAGGTTGCGGTAAATCAACTGCAGGAAGGACTATTATACGTTTATATGAACCAACCTCAGGTGAAGTACTATTTAATGGTAAAAATATAAAAGAGTACTTAAATAAAGAAGATCTATTGAGATTTAAACAGAAAATACAAATGATTTTTCAAGATCCGTATGCATCTTTGAATCCGAGAATGAATGTTAGAGAGATTATTGCTGCAGGTCTAGATGTTCACAACACTGTCCCTAAAAGGGAATTTAATAATTATATTAATGAACTTTTAGATATAGTCGGATTAAATAGCGAGCATATAAATCGATATCCACATGAATTTAGTGGCGGGCAACGTCAACGGATTGGTATTGCGAGAGCTTTATCGGTAAAGCCAGATTTTATTATTGCGGATGAACCAATATCTGCTCTTGATGTTTCTATACAAGCTCAGGTAGTAAATTTGATGAAGGAATTACAACATTCACATGATTTAACGTATTTATTTATTGCGCATGATCTATCAATGGTTAAACATATTAGCGACAGAATAGGTGTAATGTATCTTGGAAATATGATGGAAGTTGCAACATCAGATGAACTTTATTCTAATCCATTACATCCTTATACAGTGGCTTTACTTTCTGCAATTCCAATAGCAAATCCTAGGCTCGAAAGAAATCGAGAACGAATTATTTTAAAGGGAGACGTACCTAGTCCTATATCACCTCCAAGTGGTTGTCCTTTCCGGACCCGTTGCGTGAGTGCAATGGATATTTGTTCCGAATTAAAGCCAGAGTGGAAGGAGACTTCTCCAAATCATTGGGTTGCTTGTCATCTTTATAATTAAAAACATAGTTTGACTTTTTTAAAATTATATAGGAGATGGTATCTATGAATACTATAGAAAAAATTAGAGCAAAGTTAGAGCAACGTAATATAGAAGGATTGATAGTGGATAGTCCTTTTAATCGTAGTTATCTTACTGGATTTACTGGTACATTCGGGCTTGTCTTAATAACACTAACAGAGGCTATATTTATTACTGATTTCAGGTACACGGAGCAAGCTAAAAAACAAGCAAATAATTATAAAGTAATTGAAAACAGAGATGTCTTGAAGGAAGCAGCACATCAAATAAAACTTATGAATTTAACAACATTAGGGTTTGAAGAAGAACATGTTAGTTTTAAGAAATATAATCAAATTAGAAAAGAAATCAATGACGCGGAACTTGTACCTGTTTCAGGCATAATCGAAGACTTGCGTAAGATTAAAACAATCGAAGAAATAGATAACATAAAAACAGCAGCATTAATAGGCGACAATGCATTCAAAAAGATACTAGAAGTTATACGGCCAGGTATTTCAGAAATAGATATAAAAAATCAATTGGAAATGTATATACGTGATGAGGGAGCAATCTCATCGAGTTTTGATATGATTATAGCATCGGGTTATCGCTCTGCTATGCCCCATGGTGTTGCAAGTGATAAAATAGTAGAAAATGGGGATATGGTTACACTAGACTTTGGTGCTTTATACAAAGGTTATTGTTCAGATATGACGAGAACGATTGCAGTTGGTGAACCGGATGATCAGTTGAAGAAAATTTATACTATTGTTAAAGATTCGCTGCAAATTGGTATCGATAAAATCAAAAGTGAAGTTACGTGTAAACAAGTCGATTCAGTAGTACGTAACAATATAACAAGTAAAGGCTATGGAGAAAATTTCGGTCATGGTACCGGTCATAGCTTTGGCCTTGAAATACATGAAAGTCCATATTTTAGCCAAAAATCTGATGATATTTTAGAAACTGGAATGGTTATGACCGTCGAACCGGGAATATATATTACAGATTTAGGTGGAGTTCGTATTGAAGATGACGTGCTTGTGACTGAAAATGGGTGCGAATTATTAACTAATTCTCCGAAAGAATTAATTGTTTTATGAAGGTATGTATAGTTGAAAATTGTTAGGAGTAAAAATAACATACCACTTGTGTTTCGCACTTGAAAAACAGGTCTAACCATCTGTTCCTAGTGCCTAAATTCTATGATATTACTGGATTTAGGCATTATTATTTTTGCATTCTTAAGTAACATTGTTACCTAAAAAAATGATGGCGTCTATTAAATGGAAGCATAACCAGAAAGAAGATTATTATCATAGAATATCATATTTCTTTTTGAATAATAATTGATAATAACCAGTATCGAATTCTAAATAGATACTGGTTATTATCTTTTATCTTAAACAGGTAGTTTTTTCATAGAACTATTGTATTATCCCATCGTTCCTGCATTACCTGCTTCCCCTTCTTCACATCCGGATGAAATTGAATATACGCATTATCCCTCGTATCTTCAATGGATTGGATGGAGTCTTGAATCTCCTTCTCCAAACCACCATCCCCGGAATTGCTTGCTATTGCTAAGCCGGCAGTTCGCCCCTGAGCAGCCGCAACCTTTGCTCCCTCTATGCCTGTAATATTACCAGCAACATATAAGCCTTCTAACGTAGTTTCCATCCGCTCATTATGTAATGGCACATAGCCTCCTAATTCTTCAATTAAATAAAAGGCACATCCTGCAACTGCGGCAAGTTCTGCTAATGGATAAAGTCCTCCTGCAATACAGACGAAATCTGCGGCTATTTTTTCCTCTGTACCGGAAATGACCTCTCCTTTTGCAGTTATTGTTGCAATTTTTACACCTTCTACTTCTTTCTCACCATAAATTTCGATTACTGCTTTTCGTAACTGAATTGGTATATCCCACATTTTTACACCATTTTTGGGGTAGAAGGTTACTCCAAGATTTTTCATAAAATCATTTTTCATAAATTTACTGCCTAATTTAACAAATTTGGATGGAGCCATGTGTGAAACGTGGAGCAGGGAATCCAATACTTTCTTCGGATGTGCGCTCTCCTTCGTTATCTGGTTATTCTTTGGCAGGGTTATGGCTGCTACTTCAACACCGGCAAGCTTTAGTTCCATGGCAATGGCAGCAGATAGAACATTTACTCCTATAATTACGCCTCTTTTTCCTGGTTTGACTCGATGAACATTTGTCATCACCTGTGCTGCACCAACTGACATTACTCCTGGTAACGTCCAGCCAGGTACAGGTACAGGGGATTCTGCAGCTCCTGTTGCTAATAGTAGCTTTGCTGCTGTGAATGTTTTCTTTTCGGTGTAGACAAGCCATGATGCGTCTTCTTTTTCTATATTATTTACAGACGTGTTAAGGTAAAAATTTACACCGAGATTAGCTGCTTGGTCATATAATCTGGCTGACTCTTTAATCCCGTTCCACCAAGACCCATCTGGCTGTTCATAAAGCTGCCCCAATAGTCTGCCACCTGCGATCATATATTCATCAATGACAACAACATCCATTCCCTGTTCTGCACAAGTAACTGCAGCGGTTAAACCAGCAGGGCCTGCTCCAATGATAATGACATTATTCATGCTCAGGCTTCCAATCTTTTACAGAGGTAAGTAATTGGCCACCGCTTTCAATATCCATTCCTTCTTTTAATGGGGTAAGGCATGCCCGCTTTCCTTGTTTACCGTCAATGGTTACCCTGCATTCATAACAATGTCCGATATTGCAGTAGATCCCTCTGGGTGAACCGCTTTCTTCATGGTGGCGCAGTGTTCGGATTCCATTAGTTAAAAGTGCCGCAGCCAATGACTCATTTTCTAAGCCTGTGTATTCCTTGTTATTAAAGGTAAACTTAACTTGCCTTTTTTCTTCCAGCTTACCAAGTATAGGGTGATCAAGGATCCGTTCGTTCATTTGCCTTCCCCCCCTAAATCGGCAAAACTGATTGGACGTATTGGTGCTTGATATTTTAAGGAGACATGCGAATGGTTTGCTTCATCCGTTGCAGTCCCAGCTATTTTATCAACCATACTTCTGCATGACCTGCCACCACAATACCCCATGCCAGCTCGTGTGCGGAGTTTCAGTTCTCTTGCTGAACAGTTATAGTTTGTTGCTGTATCGACCAATTCTTTATACGTTATTTCTTCACATCTGCATACAATCATTTCATTTTCTGTCATTATATTCACCCCGGCTTTCATGTATATACCTTCTTACATGCAAGAATCAAGCCAAAAACATATGCATTTAATCGCCTAATATAATAAGTGTAGTAACAAGCCACAATATATTAGAAATAGGAGCTGGTAGAAATGGAAGATATTTTAAAGGAAATAATGAAAAAACTAGATTGAATGGAAACTAAGATAGATATGGAATTTAAGAAAGTAAAGAAAGAACAAGCAAAAACATATGACTTACTTTTAACAGTAAGTGAAAGAGTTGCTTAACCACTTGACAGCATAGAGCAACTTTCAAAACGTGTTTGGGATACAGAAAAGGAGATTTCAAAATTACAAAGAAGAACTGGATTGAAATAATAGGTACTGATTAAATTTCAGTACCTATTATTTACAGTTAAGAAATCATAAAATACTTTTTTACTGCATAAGTGAGGGCTTTGTCTTTCACTTAGTGACTTGGTGAAAACCAGGTTTTTTCGACTTTGCGAAATATTTAATCAAACGTTTGATTAATTTTATATGAGGGTTAGCGCAAGTATCCGAAATATAGCTTGTTTTAATATGATGAATGTCTCCCCAACGTATAGGTATTCTATGATTCCTATGAACAGCCTGTAGAGTGCCAACATTTACTGCTGGTGGAAGGTTATATTAATGAATAATGAGTTTTTGGGTTTTGTGGATCAGATAATAGAAAATTGGCCAGAATAACAGCGCAAAAATACCCGGGTGATCTGGATATATGGTATTTTTATGGAAGTTGTTGTATTGTTAATAAATTAGCCGAAGCGAGCGAGAATATCGCCCGGAGGTTTGGGAATATCGCCCGGAGAACGAGAATATCGCCGGGAGAATGGAAATATCGCCGGGATAATGAAAATATCGCCGGAGAATGAATAAATCGCCGGAAGATCGAGAATATCACCCGGAGACCGAGAATATCGTCCGGAGAATGAAAATATCGTCCGGAGAATGAAAATATCGCCCGGAGAGCGAGGATATCACCCGGAGACCGAGAATATCGCCCGGAGAATGAAAATATCGCCGGAAGATCGGGAATATCGCCCGGAGAGCGAGAATATCGTCCGGAGAATGAAAATATCGCCCGGAGAGCGAGGATATCATCCGGAGACCGAGAATATCGCCTGGAGAGCGCGAGATATCGCCCGGAGAACGGGAATATCGCCCGGAGAATGAAGATATCGCCGGGAGACCGAGAATATCGCCGGGAGACCGAGAATATCGCCCGGAGACCGAGAATATCGTCCGGAGAATGAAAATATCGCCTGGAGAGCGCGAGATATCGCCCGGAGAACGGGAATATCGCCCGGAGAATGGAAATATCGCCGGGAGACCAAGAATATCGCCCGGAGATCAAGATAACAAACACCACGTACCTCATTCAGTCTTTGCTTTTACTTTTTCCATAAGCATGCGATAATGAGGGAAAATCGAGTTAGGATGAAATCATGAATACAGTAATTGAATTAAAAGTGAAACCAAATTATATAAAACAATATAATAAAAATGGATACCCTCTAATCAGCAAAGATGCCATATTGAACCCTGGTGCACTTACCAAGGAGGGGAGTATTATCCACCTGCTTGATAATAATGATCAATTTCTCGCAAAAGGTTACTATGGTAAACAGCAGAATAAAGGATTAGGCTGGGTAATAGCGCAAAACAAGGGATAAAAGGTTGATTATACTTTTCTCATAAACCTTTACAACAATACTAAAATTAATTCTGAGTTTGTCTCTAAATATCCAATCTCAATTTATTTATCCGATTATACAGTGTTGCTCTTGTTATCTGCAGGTTTTTAGCACATGCTAACTTATTGCCATTTTCTTTTTTAAGTTCTTTCAAAATAATTTGCTTCTCCACTTCCTGAAGTCTCTCACTTAATGAACCATCTTCATTCGTACTAAAATAAGGTATATTTGCGTTAGATACCGGTACTAATCCGTCTGTTCCAAATGGCAAATGCTCCGGTTTTATTTCTCCATCTTCTGAAAAAACGACTAACCGCTCCACGACATTTTTTAATTCCCGAATGTTCCCCGGCCAATGGTGCTGGAGTAATGCTTGCATCACCATTTGTGATATTCCATGAATCGGGCGATTATACTTAATGGAAACTTCATATAGAAAATAATGCGTTAGTTCGATAATATCCTCAGGACGTTTGCGAAGTGGAGGTATTTCTAGGCTTACGACATTTAGTCGATAGTAAAGATCCTCTCTGAATTTTCCTTCTTTTACTAGTTCACTTAAATCACGATTAGTAGCTGATACCACTCTGAAATCTACTTCCTTCTCCTTGGTTCCACCAACGGAATAAAATTTCTTATCCTGCAGTAATCTTAAGATTTTAACCTGCATGTCTAGCGGCATTTCGCCAATCTCATCCAAGAACAAAGTGCCTCCTTTAGCTAATTCAACTTTTCCTTTTTTTCCTTTTTGGTCTGCGCCAGAGAACGCCCCTTTTTCATAACCGAAAATCTCACTTTCGAAAAGTGCTGAAGGGATAGCACCACAATTAATTGCTATAAACGGGGCATCTTGTCCTTCACGAATGCTGTGCACCGCTTTGGCAAATAGTTCTTTTCCCACACCACTCTCCCCGTGGATTAATATATTCGTATTTGTTGTTGCGGCCTTTTTTGTCATTTCGATGGTTTGTTTTAATGTAGAGCTGTTTCCTTTTATTGTTGTAAACGGGTCTTCTGTAGGCATTAATTTATTTACTTCTTTTTCTAAATGGAAAAGCTTTTTGGATGTGTTGGACAATTCATTATGAAGTCGAATCTGACTGGTTATATCTCTTTCAGATACAACCGCACCAATGATTTGATCATGCAAATAGACAGGATTTGAATGAATCATGACTACAAGATCTTCTCTAGCATGATGTTGTCTATTCGTAGTAGATTCACCAGTTTTCAAGGTTTTAAGAAGTTCCAATCGATCTGGTTCAAAGAAATCTGTAATTTTTCTGCCGATAATCTCTTCCTGCTTGACGGAGAAGATTCTCTTAGCCCCCTCTGTCCAAATTAATACGTTTTGATCTGAATCAATTACTGTACATGAGGTATCAATGGTTTCGATGATAGTCTCTAAATAAGCCTCTACTTTTTCATAGGAGCTCAATAGTTGTTTTGAAAACTCTAATGCATTGACATAACCAATATTTTTCCCATCCTCTTGAACGATTAAATGATCGTATGTTTCTAAAAGTTCCATCACTTCCGGTAAAAATAATTCTGCTGAGACTTCCTTGCATGGTTGGAAAATGATTTCGTCAGTTTGCTCGAAGAATTGTGCCAGTTTTATCTCGTTGTTTCCTCTTAGAAAAATCTTTTTAGAATGGTTGGATAGTAAAAATTCTTGTTTTTCCTCCCAGCTGCATTCATCGATAATTACAATCTGTTTATTTATGACATTCTTAACTTCCGATAGAAATAATGCCATCTTATTTTTCCTCCTTTGTGTAAAAAAATATTTACAACATTATAAATATCTTTACACATTTTTCAATATAAAACAATGACTTTTTAGAATTATTCCCTTATTCTGTTTTGGCATGTAAATTGCATTAATAAGGATAAGCGGCAAAAGAGAGGGGGAGGAATGTGAAAAATACAATTCATCGAGATGCGGTTGTAATTGGTGGAGGTATTATTGGTGCAGCAATTGCTTATTATAGTTCGAAGGCAGGACTTGATATTACGGTACTTGAAAAGAAGGAGCTGGCAAGTGGAACCTCTTCCAGATGTGACGGGAATATTTTGGCAATTGATAAAGACCCTGGATTTGATAGCCAGATGTCACTGAAAAGTCAGCAACTTGTCCATGAATTAAGCAACGAACTTGAAATTCCATTTGAATATCGTAATCCGGGAAGTATTCTGGTTTGCGAAAATGATGCGGAAATGGAAGCCGCACAAAAATGGGTTAATCAGCAGCAGGAAGCGGGACTTGATTTTAAAATGCTGGACCGTGAAGATCTAAGGAATGAATCCAACTATTTTGCAGATGACTTATTTGGAGGGCTGGAGTGCAAGACGGACTCTACTGTGAACCCTTATATGCTAACATATTCCATGTTTTATAGTGCTGAAAAATTAGGTGCAAAAATACATACAAATACAGAAGTGAAAAATCTGTATAAAAATGAAACTGGTCAATTTGTCATTGAAACAAACCATCAGATATTTACTGCCAATAAAGTTGTGAATGCCTGCGGAGTCTGGTCTCCCTTTATTGGAGAGATGGTTGATGTGGAGATTCCAATCGCCCCTAGAAAGGGACAGTTGATTGTTGCTTCAAGACAACAGCCGGTCGGTCTAAGAAAAGTAATGGAATTCGGTTATCTTATCTCAAAGTTTGGTGGGGAGCGTGTGGTTGATCCCATAACCGAAAAATATGGCGTGGCCCTGGTATTTGAACCAACGGAAAGCCAGAACTTTCTAATTGGCAGCAGCCGTGAGTTTAATGGATTTGATACGAAGGTTAATTATGAGGTGATAAGGTATATTGCAAAACGAGCTGTACGCTTTTATCCGAAAATAGCTGATATGACAGTGATCCGAACATACGCCGGCCTGCGTCCATGGACAAAAGACCATTTGCCAGTCATTTCTCAAGTAGATGAGGTACCCGGGTTTTATGTAGCAGCTGGACATGAAGGCGATGGCATAAGCTTAGCCGCTGTGACAGGTAAAGTGATGGAAGAAATGCTGTCAGAGAAAGAAACATGTATTCCAATTGAACCGCTGCGTTACGATCGATTCAAAGAAAGGGTGATTAGCTAAATGAATTTTCAACGATTATTTTCTACCATTGACACACATACTGGAGGGAATCCGACAAGAACAGTCATAAGTGGTCTCCCTAAACTAGAGGGAAATACTATGTCGGAAAAAATGCTCTATATGCAGAAGCATTATGATTGGATCCGTAATTTTTTAATGAATGAGCCAAGGGGACATGACGTTATGTCTGGTGCATTACTTATGGAACCATGTCATCCTCTGGCTGATGTCGGTGTGATTTTTATTGAAACAGGTGGTTACTTGCCAATGTGTGGGCATGACACAATAGGCTGCTGTACCGCACTTGTTGAAGCAGGGTTAATCGAAGTTTCCGAGCCTTATACAGATGTGAATCTGGATACACCGGCAGGATTAGTAGAGGTAAAAATTAAAGTGGAGAATGGAAAAGCGGAAGAAGTAACATTTGCGAATGTCCCCTCTTTTTTGTTGAAATCAATTGAAATTAATGTCGACCAGATCGGAACAGTCGAATGCGATATTGCGTACGGTGGAAATTTCTATGGAATTATTGATGCACGAAAACTTGGTTTGGATTTGAGTACAGAAAATGCTTCCACTATTATCGATCAGGCAATAACCATTCGCAATGCGATTAATGATAGTGAATCGATTGCACATCCGGAGTATCCATTTATTCAAGGCTTAACCCATATTGAGTTTTTCACAGATCCTGTTCACTCGGATGCTGATGTGAAAAATACGGTAGTCGTCCCCCCTGGTGGAATTGACCGTTCACCATGTGGTACGGGTACCTCTGCAAAGCTGGCAACAATGTACAGCAGAAATGAAATTGGGGAAGATGAGTTATTTGTACATGAGAGTATTGTAGGTTCGCTTTTTAAAGCAAGAATCCTTGAAACATCAAAAATAAAAGCCTATGACGCAGTTATACCAGAGGTTACTGGTTCAGCATGGGTGATGGGGATGCACCGCTTTTTCTATAATGAAAAGGATCCACTTCGAGAAGGTTATTTGCTTATTCCACCGATGACCCAAGCGAAAGAAGGCGTTTAAATGAATTTCGGAAAGATGTTCACCACCATTGATACACATGTGGCCGGGGAGGGATTTAGGATTGTCATCCAATCATCCATTCACTTATATGAAGATGACTTTAAAGCAAATCATCATTTGTTACAGGAATCATTTCAGGATGAAAAAGAATTTTTGTTAAATGAACCAAGAGGCTATCGTGGTATGAACGGCTGTATTGTTATTCCTTCTAAATTAGCAGATTTTGGTTTATTATTTTTTAACCATGATAAGGATGTTGTATTCAAGTACGGTGGTTTAGTCGCATCTGTAACCGCTTTACTTGAAACCGGGAACTTAAATGCAAGGGAAAATAATATTTACAAAATAGAAACAATTTATGGAGTTTACGAAGTCAAAGCTACTTTTCAAAATCAGGAAGTAACGGATGTTTATTTAGAATGCAGTGATTGCAAGGTTATTGAAAATCGAGAAGAATATCGTTTGCTACAAGTGGATGAATCGAGAAATTACTTGATCTTTTTATTGCCGGATTCCATCCCGACCATTGAACTTGAACATTTGTCTTCCATTAATAAATGGGGGAAAAAGACAGTAGAAAAATTTTCTAAGGATAATGTTGTTTTTGATGGAATTATAATAACTGAAATACTGGATTTAACAGCAGGTAAACTCAGGTCTGTAACATTTGAAAAAGATGGAAGTATCGTACGCTCCCCTGGGTTTGATAGTACGTTTGCTATTTTAACTGCATTACGTCTTAAATCAAATGAACATATAAGTCTTATGAATCACAGTATTTTTGGTAGTTCAATAACTGCCCGATTCTTGCCAGGAAGCAACAATCGCCTTTCTGTTAAAATAGAAGGATTTACCACAGGAATCCATCAGTTTATTTATGATCAGTCAGATCCATTAAAAAATGGATTTTTATTAAAATAATTTAAGGGGGTTTTATATGGTTCTGGTTTTGGATTTACGCCATGGAAGGTTCTTCTCACTTGAAATACGATTAAAAAGGAGCGTGAATGATGAGTACAAATAAGCGATTACCAACTTTACCAGAAGTGATATTTGTTCTAGTTTCATTTATTGTAATCATGTTCTTGTTCGTTGCACAATTTGGTTTTCCAATTCAACTAGCGTTATTAACAACTTGGTTTATGATCATACTGGTTGGATTAAAAATTGGTCATAGCTATAAGGATATGCAAAATGGGATTATTAAAGGAATAAATGATGGAATGGAAGCCGTTCTTATCTTAATAGCTGTAGGTGCGCTAATTGGAACATGGATTGCAGGCGGTATTGTTCCAAGTATCATTTATTATGGTTTATCAATCATTAATCCAAGTATCTTTTTATTGGCTGCATTTATTATTTGTGCGATAACATCATTAGCTACAGGTACTTCTTTTGGATCAGCAGGTACTGCAGGTATAGCAATGATGGGAATTGGTGCAAGTTTTGGGTTACCAATTGCTTTAGTTGCAGGTGCGGTGATTTCCGGTTGTTATGTTGGAGATAAACTTTCTCCATTATCTGATACAACAGTAATGACGGCTTCGCTTTCAAAAGTAAATTTAATTGAACACATTAAAGGTATGTTATATGTAAGTGCTCCGGCATTTTTGATAGCGGGAGTTCTGTTTCTGGTTACAGGTTTCTTCTTCATTGATAGTAGTGGGAGCTTAGATCAAGCAAAATCAACAATGGCAGCATTGAGTGAGTATTTTAATATTGGCTGGCATATGTTAATTCCTGCAGCAATTGTAATTATTTTACTTGCAATGAAGATGCCTTCCATTCCAGTAATATTATTCGGAGCATTATTGGGCTCTATTTGGTCTTTTTCGTTTCAGAATATCTCACTGTTTGATTCAATAAATATTTTATATGCTGGTGGATCCATCGAGTCGGGTGTTGCCTTTATTGATGAACTGTTGAATCGTGGCGGGATTGTCTTCATGCTGGATGTAATCGTTTTAATCTTATTTGCTCTAGGTGTTGGAGGTTTAATGGAACAAACAGGTATATTAAGAGTGATTTGTAACAAAATGCTAGCATGGGCAGATAATGCGGGAAAGACTACATTATCTACTATCATCGCAGCATTCTTTGGTAACTTTTTTGGGGGAGCAGCATATGTTTCCATCATTACAGGAAGTAAAATTACAGAAGAGAATTATGATCGCTTAAATATTGATCGCCGTGTACTCTCCAGAAATACCGAAGCAGGTGGAACGGTAACGACTCCAATGGTTCCATGGTCTGATGGTGGTGTGTTTATGGCTGCAACACTCGGTGTTTCTACATTGGCATATTTACCATTTCTATGGTTTAACTTTTTAGTTATTGCAATTACTTTACTCTATGGATTTACAAATAAATTCATCTGGTACACAACATATCAACAAAAGAATGAAAAGAAACTTAATAAACAAGCAAACTAGCAAACTAATAAAAATTTAAAGGAGGATGTTAAAGTGAAACAATTAGAAGGATCATTTCCAGTACTTATTACACCAATGAATGAGGATGCGGAAGTGAATTATGATGGGTTAAAACAAAATATCGAATACTTTATTGATGAAAAAGTTGCAGGCATTGTAGTGAATGGCAGTACAGGCGAATTTGTCAGTCTTACGAAAGAGGAACGTCTGCAGGTTACAGAAGTTGCAGTAAAACAAGTGAACGGACGAATACCTCTTGTAGTAGGTACTGCGGCAGAAACGACAAAAGAAGCCATTTTCTATACGCAACAGGCAGAGGAGTCGGGTGCAGATGCAGCCCTGCTTATTAACTCTTATTACGCTCATCCGAGAGATGAGGAAATCTATGAACATTTTAAAACGGTTGCAGAATCCGTAAATTTACCAATTATGATTTATAATAATCCATTTACATCAGGCGTGGATATTGGTACAGAAACGCTACTAAAGGTCGCCAAAGATGTTGGCAACATTACACACATAAAAGAGTCAAGTGGAGATATTACAAAACTTCGTGATATTACAAGACAGGGAAAAGATTCGATCAAGACATTTTGCGGATCAGATGATTTGGCTCTTGAGTCATTTTTAGTAGGTGCTACCGGTTGGGTTTCCGTAGCGGGTAATATTGCTCCAAGGCTGGTAACAGATCTTTATGAGAATGTGAAAGAAAATAATTTAGAAAAAGCATGGGAGTTATACGATGAAATTTTGCCACTTTGTAATTTTTTAGAAGGATCTGGTAAGTTTGTACAGATTGTAAAACGTGCAATGGATTTGCAAGGTCTGGCAGGAGGCCCTTCACGTAAGCCAAGGCTTCCGCTTACAGATGAAGAGGAAGAAAAATTAAAGGGAATTTTGAATAGCTTGCCAGTTACTAAACATTAAGAGGAGGAGATTCGAATGATTACTTCACAAATTGAACTAAAACCAAAGGTGAAAGCTTTTTTAGAAGGGGAGAAAGAGCTATATATTAATGGAGAGTTTGTTCCAGCGGTTAGTGGTAAAAAATTCGATGTTTATAATCCTGCTACAGAAGAGCTGATTGCCAGTGTAAGTGAGGCACAACCTGAAGATATTGATGTAGCAGTGAATGCAGCAAGGAAAGCTTTTGATGAGGGTGAATGGACGAGGATGGAGACAGCCGAACGATCACGTCTTATTTATAAATTTGCTGACCTTTTGGAGGAAAATAGAGAAGAGCTTGCACAGCTTGAAACGCTTGATAATGGTAAGCCCTATGCAGTTGCATTAGAAGATGATGCGGATGGAACGATCCAGCATTTTAGATACTATGCTGGTTGGGCTACAAAAGTATTGGGAAATACAACACCGGTTTCTAACGATTATTTAACGTATACTGTACATGAACCTGTTGGCGTTGTTGGGCAAATAATCCCATGGAATTTCCCACTTGCGATGGCCTCATGGAAACTTGGGTCAGCTCTAGCTGTGGGTTGTACGGTTGTAATCAAACCAGCCAGTGAGACACCACTATCCCTTCTTTATACAGCAAAGCTGTTTAAAGAAGCAGGATTTCCAGATGGGGTCGTAAATATTGTGCCTGGAGCTGGACGGATAGCGGGAGATGCCATTATCACACATAAGAAGGTTGATAAAGTAGCCTTTACAGGATCCACAGCAGTCGGAAAAGAAGTTATGCGAAAAGCAGCAGACCAGATTAAAGGGGTAACACTGGAACTTGGTGGGAAGTCACCAAGTATTATACTTGAAGATGCAAACCTTGAAGAAGCAATTGAAGGTGCCTTTAACGGAACAATGTACAACCATGGACAGAATTGCAGTGCTTGTACCCGTGTTTATGTTCACCGCAAACATTATGAAACGGTCTTAGAAGGATTTACTGAACGTGCAAATGCATTAAAGGTAGGACCAGGAATGGATCCGGAAACAGATATGGGCCCACTTGTTTCAGCAAAACAGCAAAAAACAGTTCTTGGCTACATTGAACAAGGAAAAAAGGAAGGCGCAAGACTCATTGCTGGGGGAGAAAAGGTATCTGATAAAGGCTATTTCGTTCAGCCGACAATCTTTGCGGATGTAGAGGATGACATGGTAATTGCCCGTGAGGAAATCTTCGGGCCGGTGATGTCTGTATTTGTCTTTGACACTGTAGAAGAAGTTATTAAGCGTGCAAACGATAGTGATTACGGACTCGCCGCTAGTGTATGGACAGAAAACATTAAAACAGGTTATTATATTGCTGGAAAACTACAGGCAGGGACTGTTTGGGTTAATGATTTCGGTCTTGAATGGGAGACCATGCCATTTGGTGGCTATAAACAATCTGGAATCGGTCGTGAAATGGGTGGAGAGTATGGCTTAGCGAACTATACAGAAGTGAAAAGTGTATTTGTAAATATCAAATAATGCCGGATGGCTGTCCTGAAGAGGATAGCCATCTTTTACATGATAGGGAATTAATTGCAAGGCTGGATAAATCAGAAAAGTTTTGTTTTCTAAAAAAAGTTTTCTTAAAATTACATTTACTATCGAACTTTTTCCCAAAATGTATTATAATTACATGTAAACGCATACATTTATTAAATGCATACATGGGGGGGATTGTAATGGAGCTCGTACTTCAACAAAACCAAAAACTCAACTTAGTAATGACCGTTGAACTAAGACAAGCAATAGCTTTATTACAGTATTCAACAATTGATTTATATCATTACATCGTTGAACAAGAAGTGGATAATCCTTTAATCGAGTTGGTTGAAAGAGAAGATAAGTTTTCCAGTAACAGTATAAAAAAATCAGTAAACGACGCAAAAAATCCAATTGATTATATTGCTAGTAAAGAGAGCGGCGAACGTGAGAGACTGATGGAACAAGTAAGTTGGATGGATATAGAAGAAAAAGAGCGATCTATTCTCAAGTATCTGGTTCTAAATTTGGATGAAAATGGCTATCTGCAATTGAAAGAAGAGGAAATTTTGTCCCAGATTGATGCAGATGAGGGTTTGCTAAAACGGGCTATTAATCTATTACAACAGGTAGAACCAATTGGGATTGGTGCAAGGAATCTTTCTGAGTGTTTATTATTACAACTACGAAATTATTTTCCACAGGAGAAAATAACAGAAAGAATTATCGTAGATCACCTGGAAAAATTGGCAAATAAAAAATGGCAAGAAATTGCAAAAATTCTAGATATAAGTTTATTAGATGTGAAGGAAGCATATGATTTAATTCGTTCTCTAAATCCAAGACCATGTAAGCTAAATTCAGAGACAACTGAGTATTTGAATCCGGATGTTATTGTAGAAAAAAATGAGGATAGTTTTGATGTATATTTAAATGATGGCTATTTACCGGAAATTCGTTTTAATAACCAATATACGAACATGCTGAACACAAAAAATGATTATATCCAGGATAAATATAAAAGCTATAAAATGCTTATTAACAGTATAGAGCAGCGTAAGAATACAATTTTAAAGGTTACGCAAGCTATTATAAACAGACAACGTGATTTTTTTACCCTTGGCTTTTCTGGTTTAAAACCGTTAACATTAAAAGAAATTGCCGACGAAATTGAAATGCACGAATCAACAGTAAGCAGGGCAACAACGAATAAAGTTATTCAAACACCAAAGGGAAACTATGATTTTCGTATGTTTTTCACTTCAAAATTAAAAAGCGCAGATGGTAATAGCGAATCACAAGCAAAAGTGAAGCTTTTACTGGAAGAAATAATAAAGAAAGAAAATAAATACAAGCCGCATTCAGACCAGAAAATAGCGGAATATTTTAAAACAAAAGAAGGAATTACCATTTCACGTCGGACGGTTGCCAAGTATAGGGATCAACTAAACATATTATCTTCAAGTAAAAGAAGGGAAATTGAGGTATGATCTTTGGACTTGAGTTGATTAATGAGTAGGTCTAGTCATCCTTTGGTATCAATTAATGTGTGATCGATACCATAGATTTTATAGTTTTATCGCTGAAACAGAATTAATTAATCAAAGGTTGGTTTAATAGAAATGTGGAATAAAGTGGGGCGATAATATGATAGGGGAATTTATACGAGTACCACTGTGTCCTCACCAGCAAGTACTGCTGGTGAGAGGTTGTGTACTTTAATGCTTTTCGTTTTTATTTGCTTCGTACTAAGGTATTATCGTTTTTAACCTCCAGTTAGTTTTCACATTTAAACTATCAAGACTTAGTAGTGACTAAGTCGCTAGAATTATTTTACAGAGTTTTGCATTGTAATTATTGCTAAGATGACTGCACTAATTCCTCCAGCAAGTTTCCCTACAATTAAGGCAAAAACTACTTCTTTATTAATTCCTGCCACAAATCCTAAATGGCTCCCAAATACAAAAGCACCACTTACCGCAAAAGCAACGTTGATAACTTTTCCCCTTGGATCCATATACTTTAGTAGTGTCAGCATCGGAATATTATGTGCAAGTGAGGCAACGAGACCGGCTGTAGAAGTTTCACTAATTCCTAATAGATATCCCACTCTATTTAAAGGTTTATTAAATGCTTTTGAAATAAATAAAGCCAATGGAAATGCGCCGGCAAGAAATATAGCGATCTTTCCAACGATTTGAATACCTTCACTTATCGGTGTTAGATTAGGGATCACTATGAAGCCAGTTATTGTTTCAATAATGATAGCAGTTAGACCAATAATTGCTATTATCTCAATAATTTTTCCGAAAATCGAAAAGCCAATAATCATTTTCTCTGGTTTTTTCCATAATCCGATTGCGATAAGGGTGGAGAACAGGATCGTTGGCAATAGATTTCTAAGTATCATTAATAAATCCAAATTAGCGACCAGCCCACCTATGATACAGCCGATGGGTATTGTGATAATTCCGAGAAGAACCCCTTTGGCAAAATATTCATGGTCTTTTTTTTCGATGATTCCCAGTGCTACAGGAATTGTAAAGACGATAGTTGGCCCCATCATGGTTCCTAAAAATACCCATGAGAATAATTCTGCATCTGGACTTTGTGACATTTCCAGTGCCATAGAATATCCCCCCATATCGATTGCCAGTATTGTATTCGCGAAAGCTGACGGGTCTGCACCTATTATTCCATAAACGGGAGCGATCATTGGGGTTATAATTTCAGCGATAACAGGAGCCAAAGAGATTATTCCTACCATTGCTAATGTCAGTGGTCCCATTGCCATAAATCCCTCTGAGAATCGCTCGCCAAAACCTAATTTATTTCCGAAACATTTATCGATTGCCCCCAAACAAAGGAAACCGACTACGATGAAAACAATTATTTCATTGATCCCCATTACTTTTCTCCATTCTATTAAGCTATGTAAATCCATCTTATTATATCAAGGTACAGCAACAATATGGAAGAAAATGAATAGAAAAACAAATGGTTAGCAGGTTTAGGCTACATACTGCTAAGATAATGATGTAGGTAATAATCTAAAAGAAGGTGCTGTTAATATGGATCAGAAAATTTTTATAAATGACAAGGTTTTCAATGTGATAAATTATGATGAAGAAATAGTTGTTGTAGATGGAAAAGAACTAATTAAAATAAGCTTTGATTTTAAGGTAAAAAGTGAAGATTATCATGAAGTTACCACCTTACTCTACTTGAATGATTTTATGATTAAGATTCCTGAGACGGAACTCGAATTTCCAGCAATAATTTATAATTATTCAACATCGGTTACGAATTTATATAAGGAGAATGAGGTAGGGGATTTTAGGCTGGAGCTGATCGAAAAGTTGTAGTTTACTTTTACTTTTGATTTAACCTGTGGCTAGTACTTTTGGTATCATAGGTTTTCTTAAGAAGTCAGATTGGAAGAAATTGTTTTTTTCGCTGGTTTCTTCCAATCTGACTTCTAGAAAGACGCTTTAGCGTTTTTCTTTGCTTTGCGAAATATTTAATCACACGTTTGATTAATTTTATATGAGGGTTAGCGCAAGTATCCGAAATATAGCTTGTTTTAATATGATGAATGTCTCCCCAACGTATAGGTATTCTATGATTCCTATGAACAGCCTGTAGAGTGCCAACATTTACTGCTGGTGGAAGGTTATATTAATGAATAATGAGTTTTTGGGTTTTGTGGATCAGATAATAGAAAATTGGCCAGAATAACAGCGCAAAAATACCCGGGTGATCTGGATATATGGTATTTTTATGGAAGTTGTTGTATTGTTAATAAATTAGCCGAAGCGAGCGAGATTATCGCCCGGAAAGCGAGAATATCGCCCGGAGAATGAATAAATCGCCTGGAGAGCGAGAATATCGCCCGGAGAATGAATATATCGCCCGGAGAAGCGGAAATATCGCCCGGAGAATGAATAAATCGCCAGGAGAGCGAGAATATCGCCCGGAGAACAGGAATATCGCCCGGAGAATGAAAATATCGCCCGGAGAGCGAGAATATCGCCCGGAGAAGCGGAAATATCGCCCGGAGAGCGAAAATATCGCCGGGAGAACGGGAATATCACCCGGAGAACGGGAATATCGCCCGGAGAATGAAAATATCGCCCGGAGAGCGAGAATATCGCCAGGAGAGCGAGAATATCGCCCGGAGAATGAAAATATCGCCGGGAGAACGGGAATATCACCCGGAGAACGAGAATATCGCCCGGAGAAGCGGAAATATCGCCCGGAGAGCGAGAATATCGCCCGGAGAACGGGAATATCGCCCGGAGAATGAATATATCACCCGGAGAACGGGAATATCGCCCGGAGAATGAATATATCGCCAGGAGAGCGAGAATATCGCCCGGAGAATGGAAATATCGCCCGGAGAATGAAAATATCGCCCGGAGAAGCGGAAATATCGCCCGGAGAGCGAGAATATCGCCCGGAGAACGTGAATATCACCCGGAGAAAGAATATATCGCCCGGAGATCAAAAATATCACCCGGAGAAAGAATATATCGCCCGGAGATCAAAAATATCACCTAAGATAACAAACACCACGTACTTCATTCAGTCTTTGCTTTTACTTTTTCCATAAGCATGCGATAATGAGGGAAAATTGAGTTAGGATGAAATCATGAATACAGTAATTGAATTAAAAGTGAAACCAAATTATATAAAGCAATATAAAAATGGATACCCTCTGATCAGCAAAGATGCCCTATTGAACCCTGATGCACTTACCAAGGAGGGGAGTATTATCCACTTGCTCGATAATAACGATCAATTTCTTGCAAAAGGTTACTATGGTAAACAGAATAAAGGATTAGGCTGGGTAATAGCGCAAAACAAAGGAGAAAAGGTTGATTATACTTTTTTTAAAAACATGATCTTAAAAGCTATGAATAAAAGGCAAGCTTATTATGCTGATGAAAATACAAATGCATTTCGTATCTTTAATGGGGAAGGTGACGGAATTGGTGGCTTTACTATTGATTATTTTGATGGATTTTATTTAATTAATTGGTACAGTGAAGGAATTTATACCTTTAAGGAAAAGGTTATTCGTGTACTGGATGAGCTTGGGGATTATCAGGCAATTTATGAGAAGAAGCGTTTTGATACAAAGGGTAAATATATTGCTGATGACGATTTTGTAAAAGGTGTGCGCGGAGAATTTCCGATTATCGTGAAGGAAAGTGGAATGAACTTTGCTGTCTATTTAAATGATGGAGCAATGGTTGGTGTTTTTCTCGATCAGCGTGATGTTCGAAAAGCAATTCGTGATCGGTATGCAAAGGATAAAAATGTGCTAAATACATTTTCTTATACGGGTGCTTTCTCCGTAGCAGCCGCTCTAGGAGGAGCTCTGAAAACAACAAGTGTAGATTTGGCAAAACGTAGTAAAAGTAAGTCAATTGAGCAGTTCAGTGTAAATGGAATTGATTTTGATAAGCAGGATATTATCGTTATGGATGTCTTTGATTATTTCAAATATGCGAAACGAAAGAACTTGAAGTTTGATCTGGTTATCCTAGATCCACCAAGTTTTGCTCGGTCAAAAAAACGCACATTCAGTACAGCAAAGGATTATCCATCACTTATCATGGATACAATCGAAATTACGGAGAGAAATGGTGTTATTGTAGCTTCCACGAACAATGCAACATTTGGAATGAAGAAGTTTAAAGCATTTGTTGATAAGGCATTTACTGAAATGAATGTAAAATATAAAATTCTAGAGGAATTCTTTCTGCCAGCGGACTTTCAGGTGAATCGTAATTTTCCCAAGGGTAATTACTTGAAAGTACTGGTTGTGAAGAAACTAGGGTGAAAAATTCGAGTCTGTTTTGATCCTTTAAAGCAGATTTTTTTATAAACTAGAAGCATATAATTCATATTAGCCCTAAGTGTTTTCCTGTGATTAAATATTTTGCTTCTTCCTGAATATCTGCCCATTCTTTTTGAGATATACTACTCTTAGGGGCATATTTCCATCTAACGAGAGTATATTTATCACGCATTAACGGGCTGTAATACCCCCGCCTCCAAGCGTGAGAAATCCCAAACTTGAAGGTGGGGGAGGGCCTTGTGTCATACCCTTGTGGTATAAACAGCCCGTAAATTTCCTGATTCTGTTCAAGGGCCTTTAGGTCATACCATGAGGTACTAACATTCAGTGGGGAGGAAGGGAACCCCTCACTGAATGAAGTTTCACTTTCCGGAAGCAGTATATGTATTTCTTTCAGACTGCTTGTTTCTCTCAACTGTTTCAGCTATTTATAAAAACCTCTTTACTTTTCATTTACTTTGTCATAGGGAAAAGATTTTCTCAGTTCCGTCGCAATATAAGAGAACTGCAGACTATTCTGCAGCTCTCTTAACTGTTTTTATAACTTGAACACCGTCATGATCAATTTCTAATAGCTTAACCTGATAATCCGTAAACAATGTTTCCATATGTTCCGCAGTAGCTTGTCCCTCTCCTTTAGGGAAGAAGGAAATCATTGTCGGCCCTGCTCCGCTAATAACTGTTCCATATGCACCAGCTAGTTTCGCTTCTTTTTTAATGACCTGGTAATTTGGAATAAGATTTGCCCTGTATGGTTCGTGAAATACATCCTTCTCCATCATTTTTCCGGCCAAATCATAATCACCGCTTAAGAGAGAAGCAATTAGAACATTACTGATACTGCTAGCGGCTGTAGCTTGTTCCCTAGAGTAATAGGCTGGAAGTGCATTTCTTGCTTCTTCGGTTTTAAGTTCCATATTAGGAATGTATGCAACAACATCCAGATGTAACTCAGCTAATTGAATCCAATCAATATCATTATCAGGTGTCTTCACTGAAATGACCATTCCGCCCAACAATGCGGGGGCTATATTGTCAGGATGTCCTTCGATTTCGGTGCCAACGTTTAATTTTTCCTCGGGAGTTAGGGATAACTTACATAACTGATTTGCTAATTCGATGCCAGCAATGACTGCAGAAGCGCTGCTGCCAAGACCGCGTGCTAGTGGAATGTCACTAGTTACAATTACGTTACATGCTGGAAGCTGTTTATCGTGGCGTTCTGCTGTTTGTTTAGCAATTTGATAAATAAAATTTTCCTCGTAATGTGTATTAGCAGGTAGTAAAGGGGAGCGCTGTTCAAACTCCCAATGAACTGATTCTGAAATATCTAATGTTAAATAAAGATTTAAAGCAGCACCTGCTGAATCAAAGCAGGGACCTATGTTTGCAGTGCTTGCTGGAACCTTAATCGTAAAGCTACTCATATCCTGACCATGGATTCGATATAATCCATAACTGCTTTTTCATCATTTGGTAATGATACAGGACTGACATTCAGCTGATCGATGGCAGTTTGTGGATCCTTTAATCCATTACCAGTAAGAACAGCTACTACTTTACTGCCTTTTTCGATCGTCCCTTTTTCACACTGCTGAATAAGACCTGCAATCGAAGCACAGGAACCAGGCTCAGCGAAAATACCTTCCTTGCTTGCCAACAGTTTAAAGGCATTTGCTATTTCGTCATCGGTAACAGCATTAATCGCTCCATTGGATTCGTCTCTAGCAGTTGTTGCGAGATTCCAACTTGCAGGATTTCCAATACGGATGGCAGTAGCAATTGTTTCTGGCTGTTCAATTACCTTATTTTGAACAATTGCAGCAGCACCTTCTGCTTCAAAACCAAACAATTTTGGCAGACCAGTTTGCTTTAATTCATGATATTCTTTAAACCCTTTCCAGTAGGCACTAATATTACCGGCATTGCCAACAGGGATTGCAAGGATATCAGGTGCGGCTCCGAGCTGATCACAGACCTCAAATGCGGCTGTTTTTTGTCCTTCTAAACGATATGGATTCACTGAATTTACCAAAGTTACTGGTGTTTTTTCACTCAGCTTTCTTACCATTGTTAAAGCTTCATCAAAGTTTCCATCAATCTCCACAATTTCAGCACCATACATAATCGCCTGTGCAAGCTTGCCCATTGCAACCTTGCCTTTTGGAATTACAATGATTGCCCTTATACCAGCTTTGGCTGCATAGGCTGCTGCTGAAGCGGATGTATTGCCAGTTGAGGCACATATTACAGAATTACTTCCATCTTCAATTGCCTTTGCAACCGCAAATACCATTCCCCGGTCCTTAAATGAACCGGTCGGATTCGCTCCTTCCACTTTACCGTACAACTCTATGCCCAATTCCTTAGAGAGAGTTGGAAAATAGATAAGTGGTGTATTTCCTTCCTGAAGTGTGAGTTCAGGTGTTTTGTCTGTTATGGGTAAATAAGATTTATAGTGTTTCAGCAGTCCTGGCCAATTCATTTTCAGCATCTCCTTCGACTTTATAATAGCGTTTTATATCCAGCACTACATTTAGATTACGAAGTTCCTCCAATGTTCTGCGAAGGTTCTCCAATGATATTTGATGTGTTATTAAAATTATTTCTGCTAATTCATTCTTTTTTAATGGTGTTTGTAATATATTTTTAAAGCTTATATCAAATTTATTGAAAATCGATGATATCGTTGAAAAGACACCAACTTCATCCTTTACATGTAAACGTAAATAATATTGTCCAAACCGCTGGGCAGGTGTTTTTAATTCTTTTTTAAAATGTGGCTCCACAAATTGGTTCCCAGTTACACCGAGCAGGAGATTCTTTATTAAAGATACAACATCTGAAACAATAGCTGTAGCGGTTGGCAGACTTCCGGCGCCAGGACCATAGAACATTGTTTCTCCAACTGCAGCTCCATATACATAAACAGCATTAAACTCATTTTTTACATCAGATAAAGGATGTTCCTTGGAAAGAAGAGTTGGTTGCACATTTACCTCTAATTGCTGATTATCAAAATTTGCATAACCGATCAATTTCATGGTGTAGCCAAGCTTATTACCATATTCCAAGTCTTCTAATGGGATATCTTTAATTCCTGATACTTCCACGTCCTCCAGATTAATATCTGTTGAGAAGGCAAGTCGTCCTAAGATAGCCATCTTTCTGGCAGCATCCAAGCCTTCCACATCTGCAGTTGGATCAGCTTCTGCAAAACCAAGCTCCTGTGCTTCTTTCAGCGCATCTTCATAGCTCATTCCTTCATTATTCATCTTCGTTAAAATATAATTGGTTGTACCATTGATAATTCCCATTACTTGTTGAATATGATCAGATGAAAGCCCCTCCGTAATTCCTCTTAAAATAGGGATTCCACCAGCAACACTTGCTTCATAATAAAAATCACACTTATTACGACTGGCGGCTTTTTGCAGCTCAGGTCCATATAAGGCGACCAAATCTTTATTTGCAGTTACAACATGTTTTTTTGCTGTAAATGCTTGTAAAATATATTGCTTCGCGTCATCAATACCTCCCATTACCTCTACAATGACATCAATTTCCGGATCATTTAAAACATCATCAGGATTCGTTGTAAGAAACGTTCGATCTATGTTAACGTCACGTGTTTTTTCCAAATCACGTACTAGTACACTTTTTACTGTTACATTGCAACCAAGTTGATGGACAAGCTTTTGTTGATGATTTTCAATGAGTTTAATTACCCCAGAACCAACTACTCCTAAACCTAATAGACCGATTGATACATTGTTTCCCACAATATCACCTCATAATGTTTTTGATAAAAAATTATTTTTGTTTAATAGTCATTTAAACATGAATAACAAAGTATAGCAATAGCGAATTTTTAGATTCTTTGATAAAAGCGCTTTCAATCATCTAATTGTTTCGGAAAATAATTGCTGCAGACGATTAACCAAAAATCGTTTTATCTAATAAACTAGTTAGTATACAAAACAATGGGGTGTTCGGAATGGAGTATGCAGGTGCAGGTCTTACATTTGTTGTATGTTTGTTTCTTGGAGCAGGAGTTGGATTATTATTAGATCGTTTAGAAATGGGCGGTGCGATTGGCTTCGGTGCTGGAATGGTAGCCATTGCTCTGTTTCGAAAAAAAAGATGAAACTCTGTGTCCATGTATAATAGTGCTAGTTAATGCGGTGATCATGCTGGACAGAGGCTTTATGCTGAATGAACCGAGAGTCGTGCTGAACAAAAGCGATTTTTATGCTGAATAAACTGCAGAAACCCGCTCACAGGAAGTGCTGGTGCGGGTGTAGTACATTTGCCATTGCAGGAGGCAATAATGGGGGATAATTCCATTCGCCAAATTCAGTCGTTAAATTATTGGTTAAAATGCTTGAACCATATAAAAGCAGATCATATGATTATTATCGGTCTAAATATGAAATAGCGTTTTAATGGATTGATATGTCTCACGATCCAAATTAGCCGTAATTGCCGATTGATACTGATCGAGTGTAAATTCATGTGTAACTAACTGTTCGAGTAAATAATTCCGATGTTGTTCGATTAGTTCCAATAGTAATTCTTGTGTAGTTCTTTCTTTTCCCTGCCAAAATTCCTTTTTCGAATAAGCATGAGTTCCTAATACGGATAATTCGTTTGCCCAAACAGCAGTCCAATCCAGCTTTTTTATTTCTCCTGCACAACCTGCCAGCGTCACCCTTCCGCGTTCTCGAGCCATATTTAGTGCATCATCAAGACTCGTTTTACTGCCAATGCAATCATAAACACTATCAAATCCACCAACGAAAATATCTGTGCCAATAGCAGGTTTATGCCTTGATGTTTCAGGTATGTTTAGGACGGCATCTTCCAGTTGCTTATGATTTGTTAATCCTTTATCAGCCCCTAGTTTCAGCCCCATCGCCTTTTGGTATTCCATAAGACTTAGTTGTGTAATGTGACAATCAATTTCAAGTAGGCGGATTGCTGCAATGACTGCATAAGCAATCATCCCGCCGCCGATCACAAGAACTTGATCCCTCTTTTTGGGGGGCTGGCGGAGGATTGCGTGCAATCCAACACTTAACGGTTCAGTCATGGCTGCAACCTTATCTGATATCTTATCCGAAAGTGGGATGGCCATGGATTCATGAATAACCAGTGATTCGCTCCATCCGCCAGGTAAATCTTTGCAGAATCCAAGAATCATCCCTGGGCCGAATGTATCGATTCCGCCTTTATATCGGCATAAGCTGTGCAGCCCTTTTTCACATGCAGGACAAAGGCCTTTTCGTCCGCGGACTTCACAGGTGATATACGGGTCGAGTGTGATTCGCTGTCCCACCTCGACCTTGCTTACATTATCGCCAACCTCTGTCACAATACCAACCACTTCATGCCCTAAGACAGATGGAAATGAGTTAAATGGGGTAAGTGATGGAGAAGTTTTATAAAAAATCGCTCCCATATCTGATCCACATACGCCGGAATAGACTGGTTTTACTTTCAGCCAGTTTCCATTAATGAGCTTTGGTTCTTCCACGTCGCTGAGTGACAATGCAGACGGTCTTCCATAATAGAGCGAGGGAAAATGTTTGCCAAACGCCTTTGCTGCCAAATATTTTGGTACGGTAAAATCGTAAACAACTGCTTTCATGCTTTATCTCCTTCGCTTTCGGGACGTTGAATCGAGCCGAATGCTACTTTTTTATGCATAAACGATGGTCTGGTTCCGATTGAATAAAGACTGGGAGTCAATTCAGAACTCGGGAAAAATTGTGGAATCTTAGGGTTTTTCCTGCTTGGGTCTGCCATCATCTTTTCCTGCACCAGTGAATTGTATTGTCGTGACGTATTTTCAAGCGTATTACCATTAATAACGACATCAAATCCGGTGTGTTTTGCGTATTGCTTCAGTCCGAAAATCCCGCTTTCTTCAGGCACAAGACATTCGGCCGCAATCGCATTTTCACTACTGACCCATATTCCAGTATCCGTATTGACAACTAGGGAGTGGTTGCCTTGTGTATGCCCCGGCGTATACATGAGCGCCACACCGGGTCCCAAGAGCACATCGTCGTTGGTAAATAATATACGATCTTTCGGAATGTCCTCATAGGTTTCCGGCTGATACCATATTTTTTGCAACGGATGCAGACATGGAAGTATATCCCATTCCTTTTGCTGGACAATTAGTTTTGCATTCGGAAAATAAGCCTCAAGCGGTTTATCAGGACTTAAATCTGCTTGTGGTTTGGTGGTACCCAACCACCGCCGGACATCCTGGGTGTGCAGATGATCATATGTGATGAAGTCCACATCTTCCGGCTTGAGTCCAACTTCATTCAAATAACTCTCAACTGTTCCATATCGTTTAGTTAAAACACTTTTACTTAGAAAATCGCCGTATTTTTCAATTAAAGCGGAATAGTATGGCGTGCCTTCATCCAATTCCGTTTCAGATGGCTCATTTAATAATGTCCAGGTCCGCCCTTTTGCCTTCCATTGGACAATAAGCATACGATTGGTAAACCATATATACGGCACCGGACTTCTTCCAGCACGCCACAACCCATATTTTTTAGGATATGGAATTTTAATTAAGTCAAACGAATAAAACGCCGAAGCCTTTCCCGTTGCTTTAAACCATTCTTTAAATGCTGGAACAGTCTCTTTGATTCTTTGCAACTGCCTGCCCGGATTTTGGTCTTGATGGATTTCTTCAAAATGCGGTATCTGTTGAAATGGATTTGGTTTTATCGTCCTCATATAGTGCACCCTCCAGTTTATAAATCTATCTTCTGTATAAGTTTATTTATTCTGAAACTTCTAATCTTATTATACAAACGCTTTCATATAATGTATAGTTAATAATAATAATATATAGTTAAGCATTACTTATAGATAAGAAGGTGTCTACATGAACATTGAACAATTGACTTATATCGTTGAAGTAGAAAAATCGGGATCGCTCTCGCATGCGTCGGAGAGATTGCATATTTCACAGTCAGCTATAAGTCAAGCAATCACAAATCTGGAAACGGAATTAGGCGTGAAAATATTTACCCGTTCGCGACTAGGATCTGTCCCTACAGATATAGGAAAGAATATTATCAGGAGAGCATTGGAAACATTAGGAAAACTGGAAGAATTGAAAATGGAAACCGATATGAATCTTAATTCGGTGAGTGGAAAACTAAGATTAGGAACAATTCCAAGTCCTTTAATGTACTTACCAAAAACCCTCGCATCATTTAGAAATGATTATCCAAATATACAAGTTGAAATCAGAGAGAAGGGCTCACAAGAAATTATAGATGACATTACACAAGAGAATCTCGATATGGGTCTTATTGGGTTGAGTAGGGACGGAAAGGAAATGAGTGAGGAAAGTATCGAATGTGACATTATACTCCGCGGCAAAATGATTGTTGCTGTTAGCAAGCAGTCCCCCTTAGCTTTTGCGAAATCAGTTACCCCCAAGGAAATCCGTAAGCACATGCTGGTAATTTATAAAGATGACCGGATGTGGGAATTTATAAATGATTTCCAGGCACGATTTGGTCGAGTAGATATTTTGTTTTCAACCAATAACCTGGATGCAATTCGTAACGCCGTCATGGAAAATCTGGCAATTACAATCGCACCTGATTACACGATTAAAAATGATCCCTGTGTTATAAGCAGACAAGTAGTTCCAGTGGAAATTTCCAACCTTGAACAAGATTATCCAGGTATGGCATTGGCTTGGTCCAAGACTAGCCCTCGTATGGCTATACTTGAGCGGTTCATTTCAAGACTGACGTCAGATATGAACGATTTAAAGCGCCATTCTGAATTGTGATTTATGACTACTATCCTAATTCCAATTTCTGTAGCGTGTAACTTCCCTCTTGCTGTCTTATCGGGAACAAGAGTACTATATTACTTAAGAAATACAGTTATCATCCTAATCAGTTGAAGATGGCTGTTCAGACGGTTGTAAAGACGCAGAGTTGATGGCTGGGAAGGAGAGTTTGAGAAGTTGGCTTCCGTTTGGCTGCACATTTTATCGTAAAGTGATAAAATAGGGGTATAAGCGCAATTGAAAAAGGTGATATTTTAGTTTTTCGTAGGGTGAAAGAATTCTCTGAAAGGGCAAGGAGGTCCGATAAGCTTGGGAACAAAAGTAAAACTTGATGATATTATAGATGGAATGGAATTTCAGTCCTTTGACAATATTCGGTTACTCAATATTAAAAATGGTGAAGTCGTTCATTTGTTAAGGGAATTTTTGATGGATGCAGAAGATGGTAAATCTATCGATGGCTTGCCCAACTGGCACCAAGAACAATTAGAGCTTGCATACGATATTATCGAGCATGAGGATAATTACATAGGTTTGCCAACGGAATTTGATATACATGAATACAGTATAATAGAAGATTTCTGTTTTACTGTTGAAAATCGAATAGTTCAAGATACCCTGCTTCATGCAATCCGGGGTAAAGGTGCTTTTAGAAGATTTAAAGACAAAATATTTGATTTAGATTTAGAGCAGGATTGGTTTGCCTATCGAGATCAACGCTACAGGCAAATTGCGATTGAATTTTGTAAAAAGCATAACCTGAAATACGAATAGAAAGAAGAATGTTTTATGAGCAAGGAGAAAATTGAGCAAAGCGTATATCGACATGCAACAGAGTTAATGAAGGAAAAAGGGTACATCAGCCCAGTTGATCTTCTGGTTAAAATGGAGCGGCTAACGTCTAAACAAGTGGAAGACTGGCGCTTCAAGCGGATATCTTATTTGGAACGTGTCACTGTAGGGAATTTAGCAAAACTGAATCACACACTAAAAACATTGAAAAAATTTGCGAAAGAACAAAATTTAAAACCATCCATTACAGTGTATAAATCATGGGGGAAAGGGCTGAAAAAGCCTCTTCGGTTTTCGAAAACAGGTAATCCTTATATGGAAGAAGTATATTCCACACATTATGTAAGAACTAAAAGCAATAGGTGATAAAACTAAAAATTCCAGAGTTGATAAGGTATTTAAAGAAATATGACTAAAAAGAGCTGATTAAATACAGCAATTACCCCGTAATAGTAGAAAAAATATCCACTTTACTTCTTTTTATCACGCATTAATGGGCTGTAATACCCCCACCTCCAAGCGTGAGAAATTCCAAACGAGAGGTGGAGGAGGACCTTGTGTCATACCCTTGCGGTATAAACAGCCCGTAAATTTCCTGATTCTGTTCAAGGGCCTTTAGGTCATACCATGAGGTACTAACATTCAGTGGGGGAGGAAGGGAAATCCCCATTGAATGAAGTTTCACTTTATCAGTAAAGTGGAAGAAAGGTGGATCAAATATAGGCTCTTTTATGTTCTTTTGCCAGCGAAATCAATGCTGCACCAAGTGCGATAATAACAAAAACCCCGCCAACGGTTGCATTCTGTATAACTGATGTCTGTTCAATGACAATTCCGCCTATTAATGAACCAAAAGCAATTCCGAAATGAAGTGCTGAGTTATTCAAGCTTTGTTGAATATCAGATGTTTCCGGAGAAGTTTCAATCAGATGAGTCTGCAGTGCTGGTGTTATTGCCCAGCTCATCATACCCCAAAATATCATAACGATCAGGAATAATGGTAATAGGAAAGTAGTGTAGGGAAGCGCAAATAATGCTATTCCAAAAATAACTATCGTGGTTAATGTTGTCATTTTAGATCCAAAGCGATCAGCCAATGTACCACCAATTCCTCCGCCACTAACTGCAGCAATTCCAAAAACCAAGTAAATTATACTTATCCATGTGCCATCAAGTCCCATCGTTGTTTTAACGAAAGGAGTTAAATAGGTATAGAGAATTGCATGTCCTGCCAAAAATAAAAATGTTGTCAGATGAGCGAATAAGATTTTGCGATCCTTCAGTGTTGCAAGCTGTCTTCTGAGCGATAGTTGTGGCTTTGGAGCAACTTTTTCCATGAAGAAATATACACCTGCCATTGAAAAAAACGTCAAAATAGCAATTAATACAAAAGGTGCCCGCCAGCCAAACATATTGCCAAGTATTAAACCAAATGGAATACCCAGAACAAGAGAGCCACTTACCCCCATAGAAACTAATCCAATCGAGCGACCACGGTATTTGGGATCACCAATGTTTGCAGCAATTGTTAAACATAGTATGATCAACAATGATGCACTGGCTGCAGAAATAATCCGGCTGATAAATAGAACTGTATATGAAGTGCTGAAAACAGCGACTAAATTTCCAAGTAAAAATATAAATAAAGAAATTAATGTTAATCCTTTTCGTTCTATCTTTGCGGTAGCAATGAGCAATATCGGTGCACCAATTGCGAATATAATGGAAAAAATAGTAATCAAAAGTCCAGCCTGCCCTAAGCTGACATTTAGATCAGCTGCGATTAAATCGAGAAGCCCACCTATAATTAATTCGACCATCCCGACAACGAACGCGATAATCGTTAATAAATAAACACGTTTATCCATTACATAACGCCTTTCTTCTTAAAGAAATTGTTCAAAAAGTCCTATTTTTATAGATGACGATGTCAGAGAAGACTAGGGGATTTTGAACGCACACTTAAAGTACCTTTATAATAGTACCCCCATTTCATGACCAATTCAAGAGGTTATTATGCCAATTTGACGACAGTCCTATTTTTCCTTGTGAAAATTAGCATTGTATATACGTTTTCGATTAAATATTTCAATAAAGACTTCACAGCTCATAAAGATTAAATTTCCATACACAACCACAGACTTCATCACGTGATTATAGAAGAATTTTTCTACTGTATTTGGTATACTTAACGTACCTCACGTTTTTAAAGGAGGAAAATTCGTTGAGCAATCAATCTAAAATACAAAAAGAAGCAATGCATGTACTTAAATTGACGAGCCGGACATTTTATATTCCAATAAAGTTATTAAATCCTACATTAAGGTTGTCAGTAGGGTCAGCGTATTTATGCATGCGAGCAATTGACGAAATAGAAGATCATGAAGAACTCGACTCAGAATCAAAACAGCAATTACTTCGTTCTACGAGCGAGTTGCTTATCCTACCACAATTTAATGAAACTGCCTATCAAAAACTGATAAAGCCATATGTGTCCTGCCTGCCGGAAGTAACGATCAGACTGGGTGATTGGATTTCCGTATGCCCGAAGGAAATTGTAAAAAAGGTAAAGGATTCGACAGCAGTGATGGCAAATGGAATGGCTGATTGGATTGAAAAGGACTGGGATGTAAAAACAGAAGAAGAATTGGATGATTATACATATTATGTTGCAGGACTGGTTGGCGTTATGCTTTCGGATATATGGGAATGGTATGATGGTACAAAAACGGATCGGGATTTGGCGATTGGATATGGCAGAGGTCTGCAAGCTGTTAACATGCTGAGAAACCAGAAAGAGGATGCTGACAGAGGGGTCAATTTTATTCCTAACGATTGGAATAGAAATGATTTATTTATCTATGCAGAAAAAAACCTAAAAAAAGCAGATGAATACATCGAAACGATTCATACCAGAAACATCCTTTTATTTTGCAGGATTCCATTGGCATTGGCGAAACGTACATTAAATGCAATGAGAAGTGGCAAAGAAAAAATGTCTCGAACTGAAGTGGAAGAAACAGTTGATGGGATTATAAATGAGTAAAAGAATAGACTTGTTTATAAGGAATTACACGGTTGAGTGATCTAATCGTGTATTTTTTTTCGCTTAGGAACCTATAAAATTCAAATGAACATATAGAATCAAGCAAACGACAAATAAAAGCTGTACAGTCTTTATAAACAATCGAATTTTTGACTATCAATTAAATTACACCTATAATAAATAAATGTGTTAAAAATCAGAGCAAGCTGATGGTTTTTCGTCAGGGTTATTATGAAGGAAATACAATGTGATAATCAACTTCCATCCAACGGTCTTAAAATGACAAAGTGATAGATAATATTTTAGACACTTGTTCCTAACAAAATTAGGAGGAAAAGCGTGGGTTTTAATAAAGTCAAGAGGTTAGATTGGCCGGTATTTATCGTAAGTGGTGGCTTTTTAATTTTATTTATTGTATTATCATTCATTAACAGTGATGTAGTTGGTAGTACAATTACTACATTATTTGATTACGCTGCAAATTTATTTGGTGCCTACTGGCAAGTACTGTTGCTGGGGAATTTTTTTGTTGGGCTCGGTTTGGCGTTTTCAAAATACGGAAAAGTTCGTTTAGGAAAACAGGATAAACCAAAATATAGTTATTTCCGCTGGGTCGCCATGATTTTGGTTACATTATTGGCGAGTGGCGGGGTTTTTTGGGCAGCATCTGAACCGATGTATCATTACATGAGCACACCTCCACTTTTTGGTGGTGGTGAGTTTAATAATCTAAATGCTGCATTTGCTCAGAGCTTCTTGCATTGGGGCTTCACAGCATGGGCGATTCTAGGAACACTTGCTGTAATTGTTATGATGTATGTACATTATAGTAAGGGCTTGCCTTTACGCCCGAGAGGTTTGCTATATCCGATTTTTGGTGAAAAAATTTACCATAAAAGTGTACTCGGTTCATCAGCAGATATAGTTTCAATTATAGCAACTGTTGCTGGAACATTAGGTCCGCTTGGGTTCCTAGGATTACAGATTTCATATGGGCTCCATCATTTATTTGATGTTCCCAATACATTAACAGTAAGTATTATTGTCGTACTGGTGCTTGCAGGGGTAGCTGCGATTTCAGCTGCAACAGGAGTAGACCGGGGGATCCTCACGCTGAGTCGTTATAATGTAGGATTTACCATCTTCTTAGCAGTTTTGACGCTAGTTATCGGTCCTACGATGTTTATAATCGATGCATTTGTAGGGGGTACAGGCTTCCACTTGCAAAACTTTCTCACGATGAGTCTGTTTCGCGGGGATAATGCATGGCTTGGTGGATGGACTATCTTCTTCTGGGGCTGGTTCATCGGCTATGCTCCAATGCTGATTGTATTTATTAGCCGGATTTCCCGTGGCAGAACCATCAGAGAGCTGGTTGTTGCCGTATCAATTGTTGCTCCACTAGTAAATAACTTCTGGTTTTCGGTGGTGGGTGGAACGGGTGTGTTTTATGAAAGAGAAAATCCGGGATCGATCTCGAATGCTCTAAATGAAGGTGGAATGCCCGCAGCAGTTATGGCAATCACAGATCAATTACCTTTAGGCTTATGGGTGGGATTAGGATTTTTGCTTGTCTCCATCATATTTGTTGCAACAACAGTTGACACAATGTCTTATACAGTTGCGGCAACATTAACCGGAAACGATAATCCAAAACGATGGCTGCGAGTATTCTGGGCAATGATATTTGGACTTACAACTGCCATGATACTTTCGATTGGTGAAGACAGCATTGCTTCTATTCAGAACTCAATCGTAATCACAGCAGTTCCCGTGTCACTGCTATTATTGCCTCCGTTATGGAATGCGCCTAGAATAGCGAGGAAAATGGCGCTGGAACAAGGTCTTATTTGGGAAAGAGAAATGAGAAAAAAAGTAAATAAGTAATCACGAGGGGAACCTTCACTTGAAGTGAGTTCCCTTCCTGTTAATTTTTACCTTTTGTATATGTTAATGAAACTTTCAGATTGGCATTCTTTTCACGAATACGATCAATCAGAGTGTTTATGGTAAGGAAATATAGTACTTAATAATTATTTAATAAACTGTATTTGTATTGTTTTTACCAATATATCGGACACTTAGTTCAACGTAGAGTCTTCGTATATTCCCTATGTGTGTTACCGGTATTATAAAGAAAGAGACCGTTCAATGTAACGGTCTCTTTCATTTTGGTTAACTCCATTCCTTTCTTAAAAGTGCTCTGACTGCCAGATACAGAAGAGCTGCAGCAAAGACAATTACTGCAATTGCTCCCACAGCTATTAATAAATTTGCTATGGCGGTTGAAGTGATGAAACCCGCTGCAAGTCCTGGTATAATGATTAACGCAAAGCCTGCAAGAATGGCTGTGAGAAAAAGTATGGCCAATTGATTCATCATAATCCCTCCTTCGCTATACCTTATGAAGGAGGTGAAAATTATGCTTGTATTGACGTCTATCAATTAATGGATTGTAGATATCTAATAACACTGGAAAGCTTCAATACGATCCAAATCAATTCCAAAGTATGTCCATCTGAACCCAGTCCATCTGAAGCCGGCGATGGAATTTCTGCCTACAAAAGTTGGGAAAAACCAAAAGGAATCCCTTCTCAGCCATATATAGGTGAATAGGAACAAGCAGCCACGTATTCCTCCGGGATCTACTGCGAAGGTTTGGAATTGCGGTTGTTCTGGTGTGAAACCGGGTGGTGGCGTAGTTGGTGGACCATCTGTTTGCCCACCACCTGGACCACTTGGAAACGAGCCACTTGGGCTACCTGGCCCGCCAGGAAAACCTCCACCAGGAAAACCTCCACCAGGAAATCCGCCTTCCGGAAAGTTCCCTCCAGTGGATCCTCCTCCTGGGAATTGCTGTCCTCCCGGTCCAAAAAATTGGTCTAATAAGTAGCCAGGTAAATTGAATTGCCTTTCATCATGATAATTATTCACTTATTATTTCCTCCCTCGTATAAAATCCTGCTCCTTTCACTATATGGGTAACAAGTCTAGTTTGGGAATGATTTAAACGAGAATGGGCACAAACTCACGATCCAAAAAGCTCTTGCTAATCAGCTGAAGAAGTGGTAATATAAGTCTCTACAATTGACTCTGGAGGGTTTTATAAAAATGGCATTCTATAAATTTCGCAATCCAATAACATTGCATGGCTAATTGAATAGCATCGGGACTCTGCCTGTTTAATGTATTCGAAATTGGTCTGCCTTTTAAGAAAAACTTATAAAAGATAGGAGGAGAGGGGGAACTCTCTCTTTTTGTTTTCACTAAATTACAAAGCATTATCATTCTTTTTTCTAGAGGTATAATATTTTTTTAAAGCTACACCATGGAGTCTTAGTGCAAATGGATCGTGAAGAGAGGGAGATTTGTATATGACAGATAAAAGCAATCAACCAAAGAAATATGAATACTTGGCAGATAACCCTAATGTAAAAGTTATGCCGATTATGCTGTCACTAATAATTGGTGCATTTTTTGCAATATTGAACGAAACGTTGTTAAATATTGCTTTAACGACACTGATGCATGAATTTGAAATTACATTGCCAACTGTTCAATGGATGGCAACTGGATTTATGCTGATCATGGGGATTGTTATTCCAGTATCAGCCTTATTGCTACAATGGTTTACTACAAGACAGTTATTTTTAAGTACTATGATTATATTTACGATTGGTACTTCAATAAGTGCAATGGCACCAACCTTTTCCGTATTGTTAATGGGACGGTTAATTCAGGCGGTAGGAACAGGTTTGTTAATGCCCATTATTTTTAACGTGTTTCTATTAGTTTTCCCACCACACAGACGTGGGAAAGTAATGGGACTAATCGGTCTGGTTATTATGTTTGCTCCTGCTATCGGACCAACTCTGTCAGGAATAATTGTGGAATATTTAGGGTGGCGTTATTTATTCATCACCGTTATTCCATTCGCTATATTCTCTATCGCATTTGCCTATAAGTACTTAATAAATGTTTCAGAAGTTACAAAACCAAAAATTGATATAATATCACTTCTATTTTCAACTATTGGTTTTGGCTCAATTGTATATGGATTTAGTGCTGTAGGGGAGAGTGAAGCGGGCTTCTTCAGTCCAAATGTTTATCTAGCGATTATTGCAGGTGTTCTTGGAGTACTTTCATTTTCATTAAGACAACGAAAGCTTGAAGACCCAGTAATGGATTTAAGGGTTTTTAAATATCCGATGTACACACATGCAGTTATTATGTTTTTAATTATTATCATGGCCATGTTTGCTTCAGAGATTATTTTGCCAATCTATATGCAGGGACCATTAGCATTAACTGCAGCAACAGCTGGATTGGTTCTGCTGCCAGGAGCTATTTTAAATGGTATCATGTCACCATTTATGGGACATCTTTTTGATAAATTTGGTCCTCGTGTATTGATGGTTCCAGCAACAATTGTGTTAAGCGGAACCATGTTTATGATGAGCAGATTAACTGTCGATACTCCCCTGTGGGTTGTAATCGTTGGATATATCTTATTAATGTTAACTGTCTCAGCAATCATGATGCCTGCAGAGACGAACGGATTAAATCAGTTGCCTAAACGATTGTATCCGCATGGAACGGCAGTCATGACCACATTACAGCCTGTTGCAGGAGCAATTGGTGTTTCGGTGTTTATCAGTATTATGAATGCAAGACAGCTTCATTTTCTGCAAAATGCAGGTACCCCGGATGATCCGGCAACGATTAATAATGCGATGGTAGCAGGGGTTGAACTTGTTTATTTCATTGCTTTTGCTATGTCTGTTGTTGCTGTTATCATGGCTTTTATTGTTTATCGTGCAGTGCCAGAGAAAGAAACTATTCTTTCTGAAGAGCAATAATGGAGAACCCACTTTAAGTTTTATACTTTAAAGTGGTTTTTTTGTCGTCTAGGAAATTATAAAATTTGTGGGCTGTGGATAACTTAGTTCTCGAAATAGCTACGCCTTTTTCCAACGCTATGTCCAAGAGAAGAGCTCTCATGGACAAATTGAGCATGAAATCGTGTGATTATGTCCAAAAGAAGAGCTCTCATGGACAAATTGAGCATGAAATCGTGTGATTATGTCCAAGAGAAGAGCTCTCATGGACAAATTGAGCATGAAATCGTGTAGTTATGTCCAAAAGAAGAGCTCTCATGGACAAATTGAGCATGAAATCGTGTGATTATGTCCAAGAGAAGAGCTCTCATGGACAAATTGAGCATGAAATCGTGTAGTTATGTCCAAGAGAAGAGCTCTCATGGACAAATTGAGCATGAAATCGTGTGATTATGTCCATGTGGATATGCTTTTGGTCGCATTGCAGTAACAAATAATACGAAAGCAATCTTTTGTAAAAGAAATAATTTTCCTATTGACTTTAACGTTACGTTATACTTTAAAGTAATCGGTGAAGGGAGGTTCACACTATGAAGGTAAAAGAAGTTGCTGATTTAGTTGGTGTTAGTGTGCGCACACTGCATCATTATGATGGAATTGGGTTATTAATCCCGGAAGAAACAACGGAATCTGGTTATCGGATTTATTCGGAAAACGATCTTGAGACATTACAGCAAATTTTATTTTTTAAAGAGCTTGGCTTCCCTTTGAAAAAAATAAAAGAAATTATCAGTAGTCCATCCTATGATCGAACAGAAGCATTGGAACTTCATCGAAAATTGCTCTTCGAAAAAAGAAGCAGGCTAAATAAGATGATCCGGACGATTGATAAGACCATTCAACACATGAAAGGAGAAATTGAAATGAGTAATCAAGAAAAATTTGCAGGCTTTGATTTCAGCAGCAACCCATACGAACAAGAAGCACGTGACCGTTGGGGAAATGAAGCCGTTAATGAATCAAATGCCAAAATAAACAGCATGTCCGAAAGTGAGAAAGAAGCATGGGGTGATGAGTTCCATTCGATCTACAAGGAATTAGCTAAGATTCGTCATGAAGCACCGAACTCGACAGCTGCTCAGGAAGGCATTAAAGAATGGTATGATTTCTTAAACAGAATGGGTAACTATTCTCTCGATGCATTTATGGGGCTTGGTCAAATGTATGTGGATGATGACCGTTTTACTAAAAATATTGATCAGTTTGGTGAAGGCCTTGCCGTATTCATGCGTAATGCTATGGCTGTTTTTGCAGATAGAAATAAGTAATGGTTGTAGAACGTCTTTTTTACTACTACAATTGAAAATAATTTAGATTTAGGGGCAAAAACACTAAACATTTTTGCCCCTCTCTTTGAGTGTACAGTAAAGTTAATCGTCAGTTTACAGATTTCCTACAACTTTTTTAATATTTTCTGCATGGGCAATAGCCGATATAACGGAAACACCATCTGCGCCAGCTTTAATTACAGAGGCAGCGTTGTCTGTCGTGATTCCGCCTATTCCTATAATAGGTAGATCGGGAAACTGTTTTCTCAATGAAGTTATCCATGCCAAGCCAACTGGCGTTTTAGCATCATTCTTCGTACTTGTGGCAAAAATAGGACCTGCACCGATATAATCAACTGAGGATATGGGGCTATGCACAACTTCACTGGCATTTGAAACGGAAAGTCCAATAGTTTTATCAGGAAAATGCTTACGCAACTCTTCTGGGGATCGATCATCTTGTCCAACGTGAATTCCATCAGCGTCTAAAAGATCTACTAAGTAAATATCGTCATTTACGATGAATGGTATCTCATATTGATGACAAACAGCACGTAACTTTTTCCCTAATTCTATTTTAGCATTCCCAGTTAGTGATCCAACGCCCTTTTCGCGAAACTGAAAGGCTGTAATTCCAGCCTTAGCAGCTTTTTTAAGAATTTCTACAGGATCATGATCACAATTTTGACTTCCCATGATAAAATATTTGCGAAGACTTTCTGATAATGAAAGGATCATTCTAGCACCCTCCCTAATTCAGAGATATCAAGTGAAAGTGCATCAATGAAGGAGGGGATAAAGGTTCCTGAGCCATTTACCGCACGTTGAGAGGCTGCATATTCCGCTGCCAATCCATAAAATCCAACCGCTGTTAATGCTTGTTCTTCCACTGTTTCATTTGTTGTTAAACACGCTGTTAAAATAGAACCAAGCAAACACCCAGCACCAGTAACCTTCGCTAAAATGGGATGTCCGGTTTGATTATGTACAGTAGTGTCTCCGGTACAAATTATATCTTTTCTTCCTGTTACTATAGCAGTAGTTTGATAGTTTCTTGCAACCTTTCTGGCAATTTCCTCAGTGCTGCCATTATCAATTGATTCAACTCCTTTAGTCACCCATGGGATTTGTACAAGCTGGGCAAGCTCTCCTGCATTCCCTTTAATGGCAGTCACTTTAACTTCCGCTAAAATTTGCTTTACAGCTGAAAAACGAAATGTAGTAGCTGCAACCCCGACTGGATCAAGTACTACCGGAACTCCCTTTTGATTGGCTGTTTTTCCTGCAAGGATCATTGCAGGAAGCTCATCGGAAGTTAGCGTACCTATGTTGATAAGTACACCATCAGCAATGGAAGCTACCTCACTTGCCTCTTCTTCCGCTTTTGCCATAATTGGCGTACCCCCAAAAGATAGCAATCCGTTAGCTGTAAAATTCATAACTACCTGATTTGTTAAATGGTGAATTAATGGACTGTTATTCCGAACGTCATTAATAATGTTGGAATTCAACGTTTTACACCTTCCTCTCGTATTGCCCAATGATTCGTTGGACCACTCCCAGCTCCGAGCGGGAAGGAATGCTGAATCGCTGCTGTTACAAAGTCTTTCCCGCTCTTTATGGCATTATATAAAGATGCACCCTGACTTAAATAGGCAGTAATAGCTGCAGAATACGTACATCCAGTGCCGTGTGTGTTTTTTGTATTAATCCGTTTTGTAGAAAAAGTGTACAGATTTGAACCATCATAAAGGTAATCAACTGCTTTCCCCTTCATATGTCCGCCTTTAACAAGTGCAGCACCTGCGCCAAAAACCTCTACAATCATTACAGCAGCATCTTTCATTGCTTCAACTGTATCAATCGTTTTTCCGGTAAGGAATTCTGCTTCAGGAATATTTGGTGTTACTAGAGATGTTAACGGCAAAAGGTTCTGTCGTAAAAAATAGCGTGCATTTTTTGCGATAAGAGGGTCCCCACTGGTAGCAACCATTACGGGATCCATAACATAGGGTACACCCAGTCCTGATATTTGTTCAGCGATGACTTTCATCATTTCCTCATTAGCGATCATTCCTGTTTTGAATGCATGAATTGGCAGATCAGAAAAAACGGATTTCAGCTGCTGATTAATAAAATTAACCGGTAAATGATAAACTTCCTGTACACCTGTTGTATTTTGGGCAACAACGGATGTAATAACAGACATTCCGTAGCTTTTTAATTCCTGAAAAGTCTTTAAATCTGCCTGAATACCAGCACCACCACTTGGGTCGGTGCCAGCAATCGTAAGGGCACATGGAACTCGTTTCATCGAATAATTACCTCCTCAGACGGCCATTCCTCACAAGTAAATGCCATTTCCCAGAATTTTAATTCAAGCTGACAGCTTTTACGAAAGGCATCTTTCATACGGGTTTGCTCTTTTAGTGAAGCATTGGCTGCAAGGTTATCCAAACGTTTCCGCAAATCCTTCGTAGTATTTTCGCAACTCTCACCTGCATAGAAACTGATCCAATCATAAAAGGGATGATTTTCTGTTGGTTTATACTGTATCATTAATTCCCTACCAATTTCATAATAGGTCCAGGGACAAGGCAATAACGCAGCCAATACTTCACCTGAAGTCCCCATTTGAGCATGATACATCATATGTTTTATATAATGATCAGCAGTAGGCGGAAGTGGATGCCCTTGTAATTCTTCATAGCTGGATCCTATGTATTCACAAAAATTATGATGTGGGTGTATCTCATCATGTAGAATAAATTGAATCTTTTCATGAAAGTAACTAATATCATCCCGCTTCGAAGATTTTGAAAGTGCAATTCCATAGATCTGCATAAATGCATTTAAATATTCAAAATCTGCCTTAATATAATGAGCAATTGCTTCTCTTGGAACGTCGCCTTTTCCAATCCCGACAACAAATGGATGGTCAACTATCATTTGAAAAATATCTTCATTTTCTTTTCGTAAATCATCTGTGAATGTCATTTAAAAGCCTCCTAATTTTTGTGTTGGAAGCTACTAAGGGGATATCAGTAGGTTAATAGAATATTATCTAAGAATTACCCTCGACTACTTCCCTCCGCTGGTATTAACCAGATCAGGTTCCAAGGGACTAAGGAATATTCCTTTTCTCAGCCTTAGATAGCGCCCCTAGTAGTTTCCTGTTAAACTCGTATTAAATTTTTCTGCTTAACTCTTGAAACAATAAACCAGCCAATGAAAGCACCAGTGATGCTACTTACTAGAAAAGATGGTAAAAAGGCAAATGCGCCAACAGAACTTCCCATAAGAAATTGAGCAAATGGAACTGCGAAAAGTGATCCAACTATCCCAGTGCCTAGTGATTCACCAACTACAGCCCATCCTTTTCTTCCAAATTTCACGTAAAGGTAGCCAGCTAGAAATGCACCGATCATGCCACCAGGAAATGCTAATAATGTACCAAGTCCTAGTAAATTGCGGAGTAAACCGATCATAAAGGCGATCACTACGGCAGGACCTGGACCAAGCATAATTCCTGCCATTACATTGACGGCATGTTGCACAGGGTAAGCTCTAGCGATTCCTGCAGGGAACCAGAGAATTTGTGCTCCTAGTGTTCCAATAGCTACAAAAACAGCCATGGTAGTTAGTAAACGTGTTCGATTCATTTGTAACCTCCCTTCATATTGGGGAATATCAAAAAAAGCCAGATCCGAAAAACTAGGATTTGGCTCGAGTAAGCTGAAATAGGAAAGACGTTTTTGTCCGACTACTTCCCTCCGCTGGCATTAACCAGATCAGGTCCATAAGAGTCGGAAAGCTCATGTAGTGCTTTCCTCTCAGCCCGTCAATTGGGCACCCCTAGTAGTTTTATTCATATATGCAATTCATTACAAGCATATCAAAATAAAGTAGATTTGTATAGTTGCACCTAGATTACTTTTTCGTTTTGTAATGATTTGGAAATAAACCTTTAAATCGGTTTGTATCAAGTTAATCAAACGTTTGATTAATAATTTTTAATGACACAGCTGGAAGAATAATGAAATAAAGAATTATCTTATACGCATACAAGATGTGGTCGATATGGACGGAGATTTGCCTTTTATGTAGTATTTTTAAGGAAGAAATTGTATTCAGGCTCCTTGTGCTTTAAAATAAATTATAGTGAATGAACAGGGAAGGAGGTCAGAAGTAATGGGTAAATGAAACAACAGAAAGCTCCTTTATTATTTTTATACAAAGTTTATCGGTGCGGGTTTTTCTATTTCAGTGTTTGTTTTTTGCATACTTTTTCTAATTTCCTTTGATATGTTTGAGCTATCTGAAATACTATCGAATCATTTATTTTGGGCTGCGTTTTATGTGTATGCTATTCCTTGTTCTATGATTATTGATGGGATCATCAGGGGGTGGACAAAACTTAAACGTTGGATTGTTTTACTTTATATTTTTGCTGGTAGTATTATTTTTGCTTTTCCAATGGAGCATATCGCTTTCTTCCTTATCGCTGGGTCGATTGGGGCAATTGCCGCTGTGTTGTTTTATTTTGGCATCGTTTTATTTAAAAAGCGATTTCCGATATCACTGATTTTCGCAATTGTTCTACCAGTAATATTTACACTTATTTCCACCGTAGATTTCACAGATAAGGAGAATTGGGTGGAAAAAAGGAATTCATCCGGATTTGCATCAACATTTGACTATTTCCATGGGGAGCATAAAATACCAATTGAGCTCTCAAAAGGGGAAGTAATTACATTTCAAGTAAATATATATGATGAAAATGGTGGTTGGGGCTATCATTTTGAAAATACAAAAGGTGATCATTTGCCGATGAAGGAAAAAGGCGAAGAAGCGTTGGAATATAAAGCTTTAAATGATGGGGAATATTATATTGTTCTCCACGGAGATAAAGTGAATGGTAGATTTGTAGTCGATTGGGAAATTTCCTGGGAATAAATATAAATTTGATGGAGTGGATTTAATGGAATATCTATCAGAAAGTGTACAGAAATGGGTAGTAAATTCAGTTGACACAAATGCAGCTATTCTTTCAATAGAACGGTTAAAAGGCAGTACATCTTCTATTTTACATAAACTAATCCTTAAAATAAATGATGAGATTAAAGAAGTAATACTTCGGCAATTGGATAACCGAGAGTGGCTGAAGGAGGAGCCGGATCTAGCCCTACATGAAGCGGAAAGCTTGCGTTTGGCAAAAGCTAAAGGGTTGACTGCACCAGAAATAATTGCATATGAAGAAAATATAGAGGTATGTGGTGATCCGCTTGTATTAATGTCAAGGCTACCTGGTTCAGTTGTATTAAAACCAGAAGACAGGATGGAGTGGCTTAGTGGTTTAGCAGAGGAGTTAGTAAAAATACACGCAGTTGATGGTAGTGACTTTACGTGGAAGTATTTTCGATATAATGATGTGAATAAGATAGAAATGCCGAGCTGGTCAAGTGTTCCTGACATATGGAAAAAGGTATTTGAAGTTGTAAAAGGCTCACCGCCAAATGCAAAGGAATGTTTTATTCACCGAGATTTTCATCCTGCTAATGTACTCTGGGAGAGTGGTACTGTAAGTGGCGTAGTTGATTGGGGAAATGCTTGCATAGGTCCTGCTGGAATTGATGTTGGTCATTGCAGGTGGAATCTAGCGATGCTATATGATGTTGTAACAGCTGATGAATTTCTAGAAGCCTATCAGCGGTATGCGGGAACAGAATTTTTATATGATCCATACTGGGATTTAGTTTCGCTGATTGATGTGCTTTATGGACCGCCGGTAGTGTATCCGGGATGGAAGGCATTTGGGGTAACAGACCTTACGAATAAGCAGATGGAAAAGCGGATGGATAAGTATGTAGTTAGTTTAGTGAAAAATGCAGAAAGAAAGCGAATGACTTGATGAAATATTAAGAAAATAATGAAATAATATAGGAAATGAAAGGAGGTGCAGCGTGAAGTGGAGGAAAAAATAAATATTATTATAGACCATTTGCAAGAATTAAAACAAGGTCAACGTTTACTCGCTTCAAATCAGGAGAAATTAGAATCAAATCAAAGACGACTTGAATTAAGTCATGATCAACTATCTTCTAAATAGGACGGGTTTGCTTCAAATCTGGAACAGTTATCTTCTAAACAGGATGAGTTTGCTTCAAGCTTAGAGCTTCTTGCATTAAACCAAGCAAACTTTTCTATAAAGATGGATAGAATGGATGAGAAACTTGATAATTTCATGACCGAAACCAGAAGTAATTTTAAGCATGTGCAGTCTCAATTAGATAATCATACAGATATGTTTTAATTGGTGCAATTGAAACGTTAAACTGGTGCAGCCTCAAGTGATGACTTCTTTGTTATACCTCAAAAGATATTTCTAAAACTACCAGTAAATCCACACAAAAAAACACTGCATTTCCTATATAATCAGGTTGCAGTGTTATTGGATGGAGCATAGCGGGCTCGAACCGCTGACCTCTTCGCTGCCAGCGAAGCGCTCTCCCAGCTGAGCTAATGCCCCGTACAAATATACATTATATATGTTAATTCATTACTTTTCAATCATATATTGCTAAATAGAAAAATCGTTTAATAATCACAAGAATATACTATCTTATATAGGATAAGTACATGTTCATAGCCCCCATGTCCTGACAGACACCGCAATATATGGAAATCCCATTTTCGTATAAAAAATAACCCCTCACGTATCTGCTAAAGGACTTGAGGGATTACTTTTTATAATTTTTATCAAAGGCGTTAAACACTATCTTAACTTTGGATCGAAAGTTAGTAAATGCCTATATTTATAATAAGCCTAAAGCGCTCTGATGGATTCAATATTAGGCATCCATCAAGGATTCGATGTAATCTTTTAATACATGTATTGTACTTACAATATCATCAAGTGCAGACCATTCTTTCGGATTATGACTAATTCCGTCTTTACTTTTGACAAACAACATTGCGACGGGAATATGTCTTCCTAAAATCATTGCATCATGGCCTGCTCCACTTGGTATGTACAATGGTTTGATATTATTTTTCACTACAGCATTGGCTAATTTATCCTGCAGCCCTTTTTTTATCGGGATGGGCTTTATTTTTGTTGTTTGATTTATCTTGCAATTAATCCCTCTCTTGTCTGCAATCGATTCAGCTTCCTGAACAATCATTTCCAATAATTCATTGCGTGTGTGCTCATGTATATCACGGATGTCGACACTTAGTTCCACTTTTTGCGGTATTACGTTTATCCCATTTGGGTAAACGTTTACTTTACCAACTGTTGCTACGGAGGTATCACTTACTTTAAGCGGGAAACTTTCAACGCTTTGAATAAACGCAGCAGCAGCTACCATTGGATCCTTGCGACCAATCATTGGTGTGTTTCCGGCATGTCCTGCTTCTCCAATAAAAGTCACCTGCAACCATGCTGGTCCAGCAATACCACTAACTATACCTACCGAAATATTTTCTTTTTCAAGTTTTTTCCCTTGCTCAATATGAACTTCTATAAACGTTTCTAATTCCTTTAAATCTCTTTTTGCTTCTTGGAATTTTTGAGGATTGCTGCCATATACCCGAAGTACATTTTCAAATGAATCACCGTTATAATCAATCAAGTCTTTATTTTTCGTGAAATCAGCTTCACCTGTCATTGCCATACTTCCGGTTAATCCACTATTAAACCTTGAACCTTCTTCATCTGAGAAAACAATTACCTCATATGGTTTCTTCGCTAAATAATTGGTTTCCTTCCAGGCAGCAGCAACCTCAAGTGAAGCCAGAACCCCAACAGGTCCGTCGAAACGCCCCCCGTTTGGCACACTGTCCACATGGGAACCAGATGCAATTGCAGGAACACCGTTGTTAATCCCATTTAGTCGACCTATAACATTACCTGCTCCATCCTCTGACACTTCCAATCCAGCTTCCTTCATCCAGTTTTTCACCAATTGTTTGGCTTCTATTTCTTCTGCCGAAAAGCCAGACCTCATTATTCCACCATCGGATGTAGCGCCAATTTGCGATAATTCATGAAGACGTTTGGCAATCCTTTCTCCATTGATACCAGCATAATCAAGTTTATGGTTGTATTCTTGCATTAAAGCTTTAAAAACATCTAATTCATGATTCTGTAACATAAAATCCTCCTCTTAAAATGAATAATCTAATAACAGCAAATTACAAAAATCCAACAAAGGTGCCGGCTAGAATTACAGAGACGATTGTTACGGTAATAAACCCGCCAACCAGCATTGGGGCCAACATATGACTAAGCAAAATGCTTTTTTCCTTTTCATCCTGTGTTAGCCCATTAACAACTTCATTCGTTATAATGTAATCTGCTGGAAAACCGTAAAAAGCGGTTAAAGAGACGGCAAAGGCCATTTCTTTACTAACTTGTAAAACTTTTCCCATAATAAACGAAAATATATACATGCCAATAACTCCAAGTACGATACAACCGATTAAAGGGAATAACAAGTCCACCATCATGCTTGGCGTGGCATTTTTCAAACCGTCAAAAATAAACAGTAAAAGTGCCATGATTGCAAAACCGAAACCGTTGGCTTTTTGAAGAGTGTGTCTTTCTAAAAAACCTACACTGCGTCCGATAACACCGAACAGCAAACAAAGCACATAAGGGCTAATCTCAACTATTGGCCCCAGTAATGTTGAAACAATATACGCTAGAAAACCGACAAAAGCCAGTCTTAAAAATTTAAAATAATCCGTGTTATATTTAGCAGGCATTTTTTGAAAAAGCTTGGGTTCATTATGCTCGGGAGCAGTTGACTGTTTAACTAGATTTTGTGCTTCCAGTTCACCATTTCTATATTTTTTTAATAACCTGATACCTTCCTTTTTTAACATAATTGATGTTAATGGATAACCGGCGAAGCCTTGCAATACATAAATAACAATTGCAAATACCGCCAAACTGGTAAGCCCTGCAGCTGATGCTCCTTCTGCCATGATTAAAGAAGAAACTAATCCGCCGACCAATGGAGGAATAGCAACGACTACTGTATTAAAATCAAACAGTAAGATTCCCAGTCCAAATAAAATCGCAATAACGCCCAAGATTCCTGCTACGGCAATTAAAACTGTTTTCCATTGTTCCTTTAGTTCCTGAACAGATAGTAATGTCCCCATATTTGTAATCAGCAAATAGATCATCATTACTGCTACAGCAGATGGAATACCGGCTAGTTCAATAATGTCTGTCGGGAAAAATGTCCAATAGCCGATTAAAAAAAGAACGGCGCTGATAAATACTGATGGAATCCAAGCCTTCGTTTTAATGGCAATAATTTCACCAATAAACAAACATAGAATAATTATGACCAACGCAAGCATCTGTGACATGAACATCTCATCCTTTCTGAAAGTTAGATTGTCTTGATGATAATTAAAATATTAATCTACTAAATTAACCCTTGCATCTGCAGTACTAATTCCGCAATTAGTGCTGATCCAAGAAAAGTACCCAATAATACCAGACTGGCAACTATAATTGTCTTCCATCCCAGTTGCATAAAATCTGTCCATGATCGACCGATTGCAATACCGGCATAGGCTAGTATTGGTGTAGCAAGTGCAAGAAGAATCATTGAAAAATCCCCCCTCCTCCTTATTGCTCAGCCATCTGATTAAATGGATGTGTGCACATTAAAATATTAGGATTATTAAAATCATTTCCTTTTATTTATTTATACGGAATATTATATAGGGTTCTGATAATAATTGATATGTCTTAAATACATAAAGTAAACAGGTATGATTTGTCTTACTTCAACAAATCATACCTGTTTAAAAATGTAATCATTTTTATCGCCAAATTAATTTCAAAAGTCAGATCCCCATCCATTTCTTTAATTCCCATCAATTGTTTGATCTTATTGATTCGGTATTTGATTGTATTTTCATGAACATACATCTCCTCACTGGTTTTTCTGATACTTTTGTTAAAATGCAAATACAATTTCAGTGTCTTCACAAGTTCTGAATTGTTTTCCAAATCATAATCAATGATTTGTTGGAGTCTGATTCTAATGAAACTATCCATCTCATCAGTATCCAAATTAAGAAAAAGCCGGTATCCGCCTAACTCTATATAAGTAATCATTTCTTTGTTGTAATCCGTCACTTTTAAAAATTCTATACACTTTTCAGCATCATTTAATGAATAGTTTAAATCCTTTAGTTCCCGAAAACTCCTACCGACACCAGCATAAATTGCATAATCGAACTTCTTTATAATATTTGACACAAAGTCATGTAGTCGTTTATTCATTTCTTCTTCATTAATACGTTCGTCCCTGATAAATAAGATGGAATATTGCATTGAATCTTCCTTCATCAGAAACCGATGTAGAAACGAATTTAAATGGCGATGAAGTAATCTTGAAAAACTCTGTTTTACCCTATGTGTTTTTTTGCTATCCATCATTTCGTGTGCGATCTCAATAGTCAATACGATATAGTGATTACTTTTGTTATAAAGATTTTTTAACTGTAGATACCTGTTTCCCTGTTCAGGGTTTTTTAATATTTTTTTCACTAAATGACCTTCATATTGAAATTGGCTGGATACATAGTGATTATGTGACTGCATTTCCAACGCAAAAACAGCAGTTGCCTGTTCAATAGCAAATATATCAAGGGAATCAAGAAAATTATTCTCCTCTGTAATCGCCACTAACACGCCTGTGATTTCAGATTCAATTATTATTGCAAACAAATGGAGGTCATAAGGTTGCCCGTTATAAACAGCTTGTTGGTGGGCAACATTTTCCACGGAAAAAATTTCTTTCACTGATAATGGCTCCTCTTCCATTTTGTTGATCAGTAGGTCTTTAGTAGATGGGGAAGTATATGATAAAACATCGAGAAATTCGTTACAAACACAAAATTCTTTATCGGTAAGCCTTGAAAGTGTGTTTGTGATTTCAGAAAGCCCCCGGTGTGACATATATACCTTGGTTAATTCCTTGTGAATGTGATTGGAACGATTATTTTGCGAAATAAGAGTGGCATTTTCAATTGCAATCATAGCCTGGTTGGCAAATGTTTGCAGTAGTTTTAAATTATCCAAGGTAAACTTGACTTCTTCTGAATAACTGTCTATTGTCAGTACACCATAACATTCGTTTTTGCTCATTAATGGTGCGGAAATGGTACTTGTGGGAACTTTATCTTCCCCTAACGCTTTTTGGTACCAGTTTAGGTTTTCGCTTGAGATATTGGCCATTCCTTTGCCGGTTTCTGTTTTAGAAGTATATAATTGGGCTTCTCTTAATAGAAAGGTTTTCCCTGACATAGCCTCATCTGGTTTCAGGGTTGCTTCTTTCAAATAGTTTATATCGAAGCCAATGGATGATTTTGCTCTTAAGTACCCTTTTTGGGAATCATATAAAAAGAGCACAATAGCATCTGCCCAATTAAAAACACTTAAGGCCTCTTTAATTATTAAATGTAATACCTCGTCCAAATTTCTAGTGGATGTCAATACCTTTGTAGCGTTTATTAAGCTTAATAGTTGTTTTTCAATAGTCATTATTAGCCACCCTGTTATTTAATGTCTACCTATATTATAACATTTTTATGAGCTAATTAGATTCCCTTAATGTTTTACAAACTAAAAACAGCTTTAGGTCAAAATAACTGTTTTTATTAAAAAGCCTAAAAATTAGTCTGAATCTACTATAACTTTACAAAAACTTAATTGTTTGAGGGTTCATAATATGCCATATAAATAGTGTGTCCTATAATTTTGCCAGGATATAATACGGTAAAAAAATGGAAGGTACTAATGAGAGATTCTACTGTAAAAAAGGTCATTAATCTTTTCCTTATTTTCATGCTTGTTTTTATGAATTTTTCTAACGTTTTTGCTATCGCGGCTTCAGCCCAGAGTGGTGATGTAGCAGTTGCAGAGGATTTATTTATTTCAGAGTACATGGAAGGCAGCTTCTTCAACAAAGCGATTGAAATTTACAACGGTACAGGAAGTGCAGTAGATTTATCTAGCTATCAGGTAGAGTAGTAATGGTGCTACTGAAGCTAGCCAATCTGTCACATTATCAGGGGTATTAGAGCATGGTGATGTATTTGTTCTTGTCTAGGAAATTATAAAATTTATGGTGGATAACAAAACAACCGAATCAGCCACGTCCAGCTCCAACACTAAAGCCATAGCAGACTCTTTTTGGTGAGACGAGCATAGTGCAGTAACAGAGTGCCCCAGTTTGTAAGTTGTTAAACAGACGCCTTGCATTTTTGTGCTTAAGAGATAGTTGACGTAACTGCGGTATCTTTAATGCGCTGTGAGGAAAACATATTATTGAATAATAAACTGATTTCAATGATCAGTAGTATTGCGATAATCCATTTTCCGTTGTTTAGGATAGCCTGCTGACTGAAGGCTATCCAGTCAAGTTGAACTATATTCGTAGTATTCATTTTTAATGTGAATGTATAAAACATACAGAATGTAAATATCCGAGACCACTGTGAATGATCATAAACGAAAAGTCCCTTAATCAATCCATATTCCTTTACTCTGATAACACCCCGGACTAATTCAATCACCTCATGGGCAATGAAAATAAAAAGAACGATGAACCAGAATGCCAGAGTAAATGCAGGAGTGAAAATGTCGGAGATAACCATAGATGAACCAATAATCGACAGCGCTCCATGAAACATACAGTTTGGTGCTCGCCAGTCATCTATTAGGGACCAGCTGTAATTTGTGTAACGTTTGAAAATCATATAAATACTTAACAGATAAAACAGAAAACCAGCGATAATCAAAAATTCATTGATATAAAGATTAAAATCATCCCAGATATTGTTATACATCAGAACTAATGACTGCGTACTAACGGTCGTTAAAAATAAAATACCATTTAAATTCTTGCCCAGCTTTTCCATGAAAATAGTGAGCATACTTTTAATGGATATAACAAAAAAGAACAGCCACAATAAAGAATTAATCACTACAAGCGGCAAAACCATTCGCTCGAATATAGGAAAATATCTGCTTATAATAATAACTGTAACGGAAGTACTTGCCACCCATGTGCCAATTCTAAATCGACCGACTAAATGGTTGTAATGAAGTGTGGTGAATTTTCCTATAATTAATGAAGTAATGTAGGAGACCATAAAGAATGCCCAAATTGATATAGCAATTAAAGCAATCATTTTAACCCAGACAGTATCAATATTAAAACTAGGTCCTACATTCAAACTGAATACACCTACAGCCATTACAATTGCGGCTGAAGCGGTTTCAACCAAAATAACCTTCTTATTCAGGAGATAATATAGAAGGAAAAATAAAGTAATAGATCCAATAATAAATAACAAACGAATTCACCTCTAAGAGAATGAAATTTAAATAGAGTAACCTATATATTATACATGGATTGGTAAATAATTGAAAGGAAACGGATTGAAAAATGCTGCTTCATGCTGGTTATCTTAGGAAACCTCAGTAAGTATAAATTGTTTTCAAACTCTTCTGTTTACATCTGCTAGCGTTGTAGGATATATTATTTATAAGTATTTTAAAGGGGTGCCATAGGAAGCTTTTGATTGATATACTAATAGGTGTGTTGCTTTTAATTGGTATAGGTTATTCATAACAGACAGCTATTGGGCGGGATTAACAGCTGCTCTAACAAGATTTATACTGATAGTTGTAGCATATCGAAGAGGTTTAGTGAATAAGGGAAAGCAAACATAGTAGAATAGAAGAGCCCTTATAAGTCATAGAGTTTTGTAGGTTTTTCCAATACCTGCATGTATCTAAATGAAATAGGAGGAGGTCTAAGATGAAAAAAGGTGATTATCGTTTGAAGATTGCAAATCGGGAAGCATTGATCGGTGTTGGGTTGGTTATTTTCAATTTCATCTGGTGGTATGTGTTCGCATATGGTTTGGGTAGCAGGGATCCTTCTGAATATACGTATGTTTTCGGGTTACCTGCATGGTTTTTTTATAGTTGTGTCATTGGTTTTATTGTGATGGCTGTATTAGTAACGGTTCTAGTTAAAAAGTTTTTTGTAGCTATTCCATTTGATGAAGAAGGAGAAACCAAATGAATGTACAGGCAATTATACCTTTATTTATTTTTCTGTTGATTATTTTTGCAGTTGGAATTTGGGCTGGCAGAAACCTTAAATCATCCAATAAATTTTTGGATGATTACTTTTTAGGCGGCCGAACTATGGGTGGGTTTGTTTTGGCCATGACGATGACTGCTACGTACGGAAGTGCAAGCAGCTTTATAGGTGGCCCAGGGACTGCATATAATGAGGGCTTGGGATGGGTTTTATTGGCCATGACTCAGGTTGCAACCGGTTATTTCGTTTTGATGGTTTTGGGGAAAAAGTTTGCAATCGTAACAAGAAAATATAATGCACTTACAATGGTGGATTTTTTAAAGGAAAGGTATCGATCAAAATGGGTAGTTCTATTTTCAGCAATTAGTATTATTATCTTTTTATTTTCGGCAATGGCAGCCCAATGGATTGGCGGGGCAAGGCTAATTGAATCCCTGACAGGTCTATCGTACCTATCGGCATTATTTATTTTTGCTGTATCCGTATTAGTTTATGTAGTAATTGGCGGGTTCCGAGCTGTTGCGCTGACAGATGCAATTCAGGGTAGCATCATGTTTTTGGGTACCTTAGTTTTGCTAATTGCTGTGATTATTGCCGGAGGAGGAATGCCACAGATAATTTCTGATCTCAGCGCAGAAAACCCCAATCTAATAACTCCGTTTGGATCAGATGGTAGTTTAACCCCAACATATGTATCATCCTTTTGGATCCTGGTAGGTGTAGGAGTTGTTGCCCTGCCGCAAATAGCTGTTCGTGCAATGTCTTATAAAAACTCCAGATCCATGCATCGTGCATTAATTATCGGAACAATCGTTGTTGGTTTTATTATGCTGAATATGCATTTGATTGGTGTGTTTGCTCGTCCCATATTGCCAGGAATTGAGGTTGGCGATAAGGTTATGCCTCTAATAGCGCTGGAGGTTATGCCAGCATGGCTTGCAGGTATTGTATTGGCTGCACCAATGGCGGCGATCATGTCGACAGTAGATTCATTATTGTTATTAGTGAGTTCCACTGTTGTGAAGGATGTATATTTAAATTATGTTGAGTCAAAAGCATCGCATAAACGTGTTAAGCGAATAAGTATTGGAGTAACAGCGATATTAGGGATTATTGTTTTTGTAATGTCTCTAAATCCACCAGATTTGATCATTTGGTTGAACTTATTTGCATTTGGTGGACTGGAAGCGGCATTTATTTGGCCAATAATTATGGGTCTTTATTGGAGCAACGGAAATAAGTATGGTGCACTTGCTTCCATGGTTGTTGGTGTTGGCTTATATATATTATCAGATACATTTTTCCCACAGCCTTTAGGATTACACTCAGTGGTTCTTCCTGTGGCAGTTTCGTTTGTGGCGTATGTGGTGGTTAGTATGGGGACACAGAAGAGATTGGTATAAAAAATAAAAAAGTGTTCTCATGAGCGAGAACACTTTTCCTATTATTCTATTAGTTTCTCGTCTTTTCAAGAGCTAAGAAAATATAAACGAAAGCGGCACTTTCGCCGATTTCTTCAAATTTGACTTCTGATCTCTAACCTTTAGAAAGACGCTTTAGCGTGTTTCTCAGCAAATTCAATAAAAAACTCTAAGGCATCTTCATTACCAAGTGATCCTTTATTTACTACTTTATCAACCGGTTGACCCATTAAAATTTTCTTAACAGGGATCTCCAATTTTTTCCCATTTAATGTTTTTGGCAGAGCTGAAACCTCGTGAAATCCTGTTGGTACATGTCGTGGGGAACATTGTGTACGGATCTGTTTTTTAATTGCCTGTTTAATTTTTTCCGATAATGTATAGCCTTCCCTCATTACGATAAATAACGGGGTAAAGGATTCGCCATTATCTATTGGAATATCGACAATCAAGCTATCGGAAACTTCCTTTATCTGATCGACTGCACGATAAATTTCACTTGTGCCAATTCGGATTCCACCTCGGTTAATGGTAGCGTCTGATCGGCCATAAATAACGCATGTATGCCGATCGGTAATCTTTAAGTAATCTCCATGACACCAGATCCCAGGGAAAACGTCGAAATAGCTTTCGTGCAAGCGACTGCCATCCGCATCATTCCAAAAATAGATTGGCATGGAAGGGAAGGGCTCCGTCAGTACTAATTCGCCAATTTCCTCTATTTTTGGTTGACCATTATCCTGGAAGCTTTCAATTCTTGCCCCAAGTCCACGGCATTGTAATTCACCTGCATAAACTGGCAAAATTGGTGCTCCTAGAATGAATGCCGTACACACATCCGTTCCTCCACTGACAGATGCAATCCATAAATCTCGTTTCACATTTTCATAGCACCAGTTGAAACCTTCCGGCGGTAGTGGCGAACCTGTTGAGCTGATACTGTTTAAATGTGTAAGGTCAAATTCACCCAAAGGCTTAACCCCATCCTTCATGCATGCTGTCAGATAGCTTGCACTTGTTCCGAAGAGTGTCATTTTCGTTTCCTCTGCAAATTTCCAGAGCATCTTTTTATCTGGATAGGCTGGATTTCCATCATAAAGAACAATCGTACTGCCTGTAAGCAGACCACCAACAAGAAAGTTCCACATCATCCATCCTGTTGTTGTATACCAGAAGAATCGGTCATCTTCTCCTAAATCTGCATGAAACGTTAGCGCTTTTAAATGTTCAAGTAAAATTCCACCCTGGCTCTGTACGATTGGCTTTGGCTTTCCGGTCGTTCCTGAGGAATATAATACCCAAAGCGGATCATTGAATTCGACATATTCATAAGTGAGCGAGCGTTGCTTATTTAGGTGAATGGCATCATTCCAGAGAATAACATTTTTCAAATTGCTGAAATTTGGACTTTCATGAAGATAAGGAATAGCTATGGTAGCTTTTAATGTTGGAAGTTCTGATTGGATTTTTTCGACAACTTCTGTACGATCAAAGCTTTTTCCGCCATAGCTATAACCATCAACTGTTACCATTACTTTTGGCTCGATTTGTTGAAATCGATCAATAACACTTTGCGTTCCGAAATCAGGCGAAGCACTGGACCAAATTGCCCCAAGACTTGCTGTAGCTAAAAAAGCAATGATAGATTCATAGATATTAGCCACATATGCAACAACACGATCACCTTTTTGTACTCCAAGATTTTTTAAGGTCTGCTGTAGTGCCGCTGTATTCTCATATAGCTGCTGCCATGTTACTTCAGATATATCACGTAATTCTGATTTATGGATAATAGCCGCTGTATCCATTTGTCTATTTCTAAAAATATGCTCCGTATAATTGAGGCTTGCCCCAGGGAACCATTTAGCTCCAGGCATTTGATGTGATGTTAAAACTGTTTCATATGAATGATTTGCTTGAATATCAAAATATTCCCACTGCGATTCCCAAAATGATTCAATATCATTAACCGACCACTCCCACAGGGAATGATAATCTTCAAATTTCTTGCCTTTATGTATTTTTAACCAGTTCATATAGTCATAAATATTTGATTGCTGTTTCCAGTTTTCGTTAGGCTCCCATAATAAAGTGCCTTCTTTAATTTGACTCATTGTACCCCTCCTATAAAATCATGATGTTACTTCTATTATATGAAACCGCTTAACAAGTGTAAAGTTAAGTATTTATCGAATTATTTTTTCTGAAAAGGACAACCTAACTTTTAATGAAGGAGGCCAGAATCATGTCCCATCAAAATAAAAATCGCAATAAAGATAAAGGGAAACAAAATAATAAGAATAAACATGATAAGCAAAGAGGAGATGTTGAGTTTTCGAGGGAAAGTGAATTTATTAATTTAGATAACAAGAAAAACAAGAGAGATCGAGATAATGGATAATAATGTGGAGGTTGTATCAAAGATGTACTTTGATACAACCTTTTCTTATGCGCCAGCTGCCAGTTTATCCGCAAATGCCTTCACATATGGTGGAAGATCTGGTGGTCGGCGGCTTGATATAAGATGTCCGTCAACTACTACAGCTTCGTCACTCCACGTTGCACCGGCATTAGTCATGTCATCTTTAATTCCAGGTGTACTCGTCACTTTTTTCCCTTCTAAAATATCTGCTGAAATAAGCACCCAGCCTGCGTGACAGATTTGTCCGATCGGTTTTTTTGCATCATTCATTTTCTGGATAAATTCCAGCACCTCAGGATAGCGTCTTAATTTGTCCGGAGCCCATCCACCCGGAACAAGAATAGCATCGTAATCATCTATATTAATATCTGTAAATGCATATGCCGATTCTGCGGGTACGCCGTATTTTCCAATATATTTTTTGTTTGCTTCCTTGCCAACTAGATCTACCTGTGCACCTTCTTCCTGCAGACGCAAGACAGGATACCAAAGCTCAAGGTCTTCAAAATCTTGTTCAACAAGTGCAATAACTTTCTTATCTTTTAATCGCATGAAAATTCCTCCTTGGGTCAAGTGTAACAAAGGTATTAACTTTTTTCGATACCTTACGCTTTTATCAGGCAGGCAAGGATTTACTTGAAGTTGAGAGCTATTTGCTCTGAGTTGAGAGACAATATTGTAAAGTTGAGAGAACCACGTCCAAAGCTGAGACATAAGGCTGAAAAACAGGGTTATCTTTCAACTTTACTTAAGTTTCTCTCAACTAAATACATTTATCTCTCAACTTTTCGGGTTATCTTTCAACTTAAAGCTAGTTTCTCTCAACTTTGCAAATCTACATAAACCCTCACGCTATTTCTTATTCTGCAAATGTTCATTTAACGAAGCTTCCACTTTTTTATAATATAAATAATATCCAGTCCAATTCAACATGTACATGAATATGAATATTAGGGTGCTAATCATAATGGATCCAATTGTAAATGGTATCCAGCCCACACTTAAAGCAATAATATACCAAACTGTAAGAGAAGCAATTAAATGAATAACTGTCTTTTTTAGCATATTGCTATCATCATTTCCAAAAATAAGTGAAGAGATGCCAAAGTAGATGCCAATTAAAAAACTTGCTCCCATATGCATCCAAATTTCGGAGACTGTTGACTCAAAACCATTGATTTTCATTATGGTAAGGGCAATAAATGTAAATATACCGCCAAAAGCTATTCCCATCATGCTGCGTTTTATTATTTCAAGTACCATGTTATTGCCCTCCCTTGATCAGTTTATCTTTTATTGGTGCAACATATTTCCTCGTAATATATTCTTTATTTCCTGATTGAAAGTAAACACAAAGGTTCCCGTTAAATGATAATTCGAAGCGATCAATGCGATTAAGATTGCCAATAACCGATTTTGAAAAACGCATAAATCCATGATGAATTAGGAAATCTTCTACTTCATAAAGCTTCATTTTTATTTCAAAATGGGGATCTTTTAAAGCTGCAAATATTTTTCGTTTTTCGGCATAAACAAAATCGATTTCCCCAGGATCAAGCAGGACTGTTTGATCAGCATCAATACCAAATAAACGCTGCTGCTTTCTTTTTTTAATTACTTTGACAATCTCTTCAAGCTCCTCGGTCCATTCCTTGGCTTGTATCGTTATCGAAGTTTCTTCATATTTATCATCAATATCAATGTTTACTTTCATGAACTTCCCCCTAAAGTTTTCGGCAAGTGTTCCCACTAGTTTACGGAACGTTTTAAAAAATGTGGATAACGAAGAATTGCTATAACAAAACCAGCCACACCAATACCAGATAATATAAGCAGTGTCTGCAGGAGCTCAGTGAATACAGTATTACCTGCCATAGCGTCCTGAAAAGCTTGATGTGCCCAGTACTGTGGCAGAAAACGACTGATCGTTTGCATGAAATCAGGCATCATTTCCAGTGGTACCCATAGTCCGCTTAACATTGCACCACCTAGTGCGACGATTTGTGTTATGGCTAATCCCATGTTTTCTGTTCTTACAATCACAGCCATTGCCAGACCAATTCCAGTAACTGTAAATGTTAGACAGATGGAAAGAATCAGCAGAATGAACGGTTGACCTAATGGAACATCATAAACAAGCCTCCCAAATAAAAATAACACAATTATCTGAATTAGGACAATAAACATGAACGGAATCCATTTTCCAAGCAGATAAAAATAGGGGGGGATTGGTGTGCTTGCAATTCTGGAAGTCATTCCTTTATCTCTGTCCTTAATAAATACAGAAACCATGGAAATCATAATGAAAAATACAAACATAACTACATATCCCGGAACGATAGACAGGATGACCTGTTGGCTTGTTGCATCATCCGTATTTGCGGTAAACATGGCAATAAATAAAACAGTGAAAATAATCGGTAAAATCAACATCCAAAAGAGTAGACCTCTGTCCTGTATATGTTTTTTTAATTCAATGATCATGATAGCACCCATTATATTCCTCCTCGTTATAACTAGTCTCTAAGCTTACTGCCGGTCAATGTAAAAAAAACATTTTCCAGTCGTGGCTGCACGAGCTCCAAGCGCTCCAATTCGAGTTCATTTTCAAGACAATATAAAATGATGTCTTCCATTACTTGTAAGGGTTCTTTTGTTTGCAGTAAATATCCGCCCTTTTTCGTTGAAGCCGTTCCCATTTTTTCAAACAATTCTGGGGTAATACCGACCCCTTTGATAAAAATGGAAGGAATGGAATACTTCTGCAGCAGCTCGTATACAGAGCCATTTTCTATAATTTCCCCTTTATCAATGAATGCGACATGATCACATAATTCCTCAACCTCTTCCATATAATGACTGGCATAAATAATGGTGCATCCAGCATTTTTCAGATCTTCAATCATCATGAAAATGTACCTTCGTGATTGTGGATCAATCCCTACGGTTGGTTCATCCATAATGATAAGCTCAGGATGATGCATCAGGGCACAGCCAATATTTAGTCGACGCTTCATTCCCCCGGAGAATGTTGATACTTTATTTTTTCCGCGATCGGTGAGGCCGACAAGCTCCAACACTTCTTGTGTGCGTTGCTGCAATTCTCTTCCCTTTAGCCCGTACAGTTTCCCAAAAAAGTTCAAATTGCCAATTGCTGAAATGTCCTTCTCTAAACATATATCCTGTGGAATATACCCAATTTTCTCTTTTAATTCTTGATTAAGGATACGATCTTCAATGCGTGCCTCCCCTTTATAATCATGAATAATGGAAGCGAGTATTTTTATTAATGTTGATTTACCGGCCCCGTTTGGACCAACCAGACCAAAGCAGCTTCCACTTGGAATGGTAATAGAGACTTCCTTTAATGCTTCAATCGCTCCATAATCTTTTTTCACATTCATTATTGTCAGCAATACATACACCTACCTTTCATTTTCTTTTATGATAGCAAACAAAGCCTGTCACTTGCGTAAAAACGGAATAACATACAACATTTTATGTTTGAAATGATAAAAATCATGTATAAAAAAACATCACTCCATTTGAGTGATGTTCTAGTAGAATTGTTGTGGCTTCATAATTACTTTCGCTTGTATTCTGCAAATTTTACAAAGGACTGTTCATTTTCAATTAGACCACAAACTCCGCATTGAATGTTGTACTGAGGGCCATTATAAGAAATGTGAAATGCTTCTGGATTTGCATTTGTATAGTCTTCCATTACTTCACCCGTCTCAGCGTCTAATTTAACGGGTTTTGCTACTTGTTCAATCATGTTAAATCGTGAACGGTTTGTTTTGCAATTAGGACATCTGTATGGTTGATTCACTTTGCGAACACCTCCAACCTATAGTATTCCTAGATTGACGTCCTTTATAAAAAATTATTCAAATCCTTGAATTATGGGTATAAAGTTTGCTAGTGTAATAAATGGTTTTTCTATGGATATGTGTTCAAAGGAGGAGAAGTTTGAGGAGGTGTAGGAGCATAAGGAAGGCTACCCCGAATTTGCATCGTTCTCAGGAAAGGTGATCTTCCTTTCCATGAACTGGAACGTATGCGGGTAATACGTGAGTAGCGAAGTAGTAAGCCAACTAGAAACATTGATGTATCATTTTTACCGGATTTTTTAGACCTTCTCTAATAAAATACATAAGTAGGTGCATACAAATGAAAAGTGTAACAAGAGTATTCTGGTATTCCCTGGCTATTTGTATAGCAGTAGTCATTTGGGGTTCAATTGCTCCAAACCAATTAGAATCATTTACGTCAACAATTACATCAGTAATTTCGGTAAACTTTGGCTGGTATTATTTGTTAATTGTGGTAATGATGTTGGCTTTTTGTGTTTATTTAATATTTTCACGGTATGGCAGGGTAAAGTTGGGAAAAGAAAATGATAAGCCTGAATTCAGTTTGCTATCATGGTTTGCGATGTTATTTAGTGCGGGGATGGGAATGGGGCTTGTCTTCTGGACAACAGCGGAACCAATTTCACATGCCTTTATAGATTCCCCAACAGCTGAACCCGGTTCAGATGCAGCAATAAGAGAAGGGCTTAAGTATTCCTTTTTCCATTGGGGTGTTCATGCCTGGGCAGTATACGGAATCGTTGCATTAGTATTGGCATATTTTAAATTCCATCGTGATTCTCCTGGATTAATTAGCGCAACATTGGTCCCATTATTTGGTGAAAAAAGTATGGAGGGAATTTCCGGGAAGTTAATCGACACACTTGCTGTTTTTGCAACGATTGTTGGTGTAGCGGCAACACTTGGCTTTGGGTCTGCACAGATTAATGGTGGAATATCCTTTTTATTTGGAACAGACGAATCCTTCACGAATCAACTGATTATATTAATTGTTGCAACTGGATTATTTATTGGGTCTGCCTGGTCAGGTATTGGTAGAGGAATAAAATATTTGAGTAATATTAATATGGGACTGGCTTTTAGTTTACTGCTTATCCTGTTTATTGTAGGTCCTTCTCTCTACATTTTGAATATGTTTACAAATACATTAGGGAGCTATATATCAGACTTCTTTGATATGAGTCTTCGATTAGCCCCACTGGATGAGGGAAATCGAAGCTGGATCAACGGGTGGACTATCTTTTACTGGGCATGGTGGATATCATGGGCACCATTTGTAGGTATTTTTATAGCACGTATTTCAAAAGGGCGGACAGTGAAGGAATTTATGCTTGGGGTGCTATTTGTCCCTGCGATCGTTTGTTTTATTTTCTTTGCAGTCTTTGGGGTATCGGCATTAAATCTCGAACAAAATGGGATTGCAAAAATCTCCGAATTCTCGTTGGAAACTTCAACATTTGGAGTGCTTGTTGAATATCCACTAGGAACAGTCATGTCGACTATTACGATTTTAGTTGTTGCGATCTTCTTTATCACATCTGCTGATTCAGCAACATTTGTACTTGGAATGCTTAGTACCAATGGTTTGTTAAATCCGACGAATTCTGTAAAAATCACCTGGGGACTTGTTCAATCAGCAGTTGCAGCAATTATCGTTTATTTTGGGGGGACACAGGGATTGCAAAATATGCTTATAATTGCTGCATTACCATTTTCCGTTGTCATCCTGTTAATGGGCGTATCCTTTTTCAAAATAGCGAGAACAGAACATGGATCGAGGAAAAAATAACGATTCACTTCAAACGGACGAATAAAGGTTAGTATTCGTCCGTTTCCTTAGGTGAACCACTGTTTTAGTTTAGACAGAAATGTAGCTGAATTAGCAGTTTTTTCTGTTTCTTCGTCTGTTTCAGCTATTATTTCTTCCTCTTCAATAAAAATATCCTCTTTGTCAATCGCATAGTCATAGGTTAAGACAGCACCAATATCAGTCTTGTTTTCTTCATCTGTAATAGTAGTATGTGTAATGTTATATTTATTGGCTAATTCTTTCTCTTCTTTTAAAAATCGATAAGATACATGCCCATTGATAAGTAATTTAGCACCCTTATGCTCCTTCATCGCTTCTTCCAGTTTACCAATTCCTTTATCTGTCATCACTTGGCCGATGGTTAGGGCAAGTACGATTCTTTCTCTAAGTGTACCTAAGAACTGCTGCCGCTCAGCCTCTTTTGGTCTTCGTTTTCCATATATTCCTTCTGTTAGATAATCATCAACGTTTTTATTACTCATTTTCATGCCTCTCTTTTTACTTCTTCTATCATTAATTGTACGAATTTTTATGGATTGAAGCAAATGTTCACACTTTAACAGTTGAAAAAGGCAATTCATCTACAATATGAATTGCCTTGTATAAAAAGTAAAGAAAGAAATCGGCTTTTAACCGATTTCTTCAAATCTGACTTCTGACCTCAGGAAAGACGCTTTATCGTTTTTCTCATTAGCTGCGTTTCACACGCTTAGCTGCTGCACGACTTCTTGCTTGTGCTTCTTTGTCCTCCGTGTCAGCAAATTCCTCTGCAAACTCCACATCAGTTCCAGCTTGTTTCTTCTGATGCTCAGGAGTCTGTGCAAGAAAGCTGTTTTTTGACTTGTTGTGTTCATCTCTTCCCATGTCATCCCACCTCATTTAAAGTAGTTTGCATGGATAGTATGTGTAAATATAAATAATTTACCACATCTGAAAAAATGTTATTTTCGGTCTCCACCTAAGATATCAAATAATCCTCCGGCAATACTCCCTTCCCCTTTGGAGCCGCCTCTCTCAGGTGCTGCTGCAAATACTCTGCTTGCCAGTCTGCTGAATGGCAGAGATTGAATCCAAACAGTTCCAGGACCGTGAAGCGTTGCAAAAAATAAACCTTCTCCGCCAAATAATGCTGTTTTTACCCCTCCAACAAATTCGATATTATAATCAATTCTACCAGTCATTGCGACAAGACACCCTGTATCAACACGTAATGTTTCTCCTACCTCGAGCACTTTCTTATGAATCGTACCACCAGCATGGACAAAAGCCATCCCATCACCTTCCAGCTTTTGCATGATGAAACCTTCGCCACCAAAGAATCCTGTTCCAATTTTACGTTGGAATTCAATTCCGATAGAGACTCCCTTTGCAGCCGCCAGAAAAGCATCCTTTTGACAAATTAATTTTCCATCAATTTCACTTAAATCCATGGGAATGATTTTACCTGGATATGGTGAGGCAAAGGAGACGTGTTTTTTACCTGTACCTTGGTTTGTGAATGTTGTCATAAACAGACTTTCCCCAGTGATCACACGTTTGCCTGCCCCTAGAAGTTTTCCCATAATTCCACTTCCCTGTTTTTCAGAGCCATCTCCAAAAATTGTCTCCATCTGAATCTGGTCATCCATCATCATTAAGCTACCCGCTTCGGCAATTACTGTTTCCTGTGGGTCGAGCTCAACTTCCACAAATTGCATGTCATCACCGTGAAGCTTGTAATCAATTTCATGGTTATTCATTTCTCCAGCTCCCTTGATCTTATTTTTCTTTATTTCTACGAGTTGATCTCTGAAACAGATTCACTTTTTTAAAGAAAGTATAACTGAAATCGGTCCTTTCGCCGATTTCTTCAAATCTGACTTCTGATCTCTGACCTTTGAAAAGACGCTTTAGCGTTTTCTCAGTTGCTTTTAAATAATTATATCGTACTTTCATATACTAAGGAAAAGGAGGTTGTTTTATGCCATTAAATATCACACAAAAATTAATAAAAGATCATCTGGTTTCTGGAAAGATGGAGCCAGGAACCGAGATTGGACTTAAAATTGACCAGACATTGACACAGGATGCAACAGGTACATTAGTAATGCTGGAGCTGGAGGCAATGGAACTGGACAGGGCAAAAACGGAGGCATCAGCCCAATATGTAGATCATAATCTAATTCAAGTAGATAATAAAAACCCGGATGATCATTTGTTTTTACATAGTGCCACCAGAAGATTTGGCCTATACCACAGTCGACCAGGAAATGGTGTCAGTCATCCTGTTCATATGCAGCGGTTGGCAAAACCAGGAAAAACCCTGCTAGGTTCAGATAGCCATACCTGTGCCAATGGCTGTATGGGAATGCTAGCGATGGGCGCAGGGGGGATTGATGTCGCATTAGCCATTGCTGGTGAGCCTTTCTATGTAAAAATGCCTAAAGTATGGGGGATAAAATTAACCGGGGAACTGCCTGATTGGGTCAGTGCAAAAGATATGATTCTCGAGCTGCTTCGCAAATATGATGTAAAGGGTGGAGTGGGCAAGGTTATTGAATATTATGGACCCGGATTAAAACATCTGAGTGCAATGGATCGACATGTGATTGCAAATATGGGAGCAGAGCTTGGAGCAACTGGTACAGTATTTCCTTCCGATAAAGAAATAAAGCGATTTTTAAAAGAACAGGACCGGGAGGGTGATTGGATAGAACTTATTGCAGATAAGTGCGCAACCTATGATATTAATGAGGAACTAAATCTGTCTGATGTTGAACCACTCATTGCAAAACCATCCAGTCCTGGTAATGTAGTGCCTGTTGCAGAGATCGCAGGAACGCCAATATATCAATCCTATATCGGTTCCTCGGCCAATCCAGGTTTTCACGATTTTGCGGTTGCTGCAGAAATTGTTAAAGATAAGCATATAGCTGACGGTGTATCCTTTGATATTAATCCTACATCTAGACAAATGCTGGCAGATCTGGTGAAGGAAAGTCATATTGCAAGCATGCTTCAGGCAGGAGGTCGCCTGCACCAAGCCGGATGTAATGGATGTATTGGTATGGGGCAAGCTCCTGCATTCGGGAGAAATAGTTTACGAACAACACCGAGAAATTTTCCAGGCAGATCTGGGACAAAAGAAGATAGTGTCTATCTATGCAGCCCTGAAACTGCGGCAGTATCGGCATTAACAGGTGTGATCACAGATCCTAGAACAGTTGATGGAAACTATCCAAAGATAAAGAATCCAAAGAATCCAACAATAGATGTGAATTTATTGGATAAACCATTGCCATATGAAGAAGCTAAAAAAGTTCAATTACAAAAAGGACCAAACATTGCTTCCATCCCTAAAATGGATGAAATGCCTGACCAGATAGAGATTCCTATTTTACTGAAAATGGGTGATAACATTTCTACAGATGAGATACTAGCCGGGGGAGCAAGGGTACTGCCATATCGCAGTAATCTTCCGGAAATCAGTAAATTTACGTTTGAGATTATTGATGAAACCTATTATAAACGAGGAAAAGAAACAGTCGAACAAGGTGGTCATGCAATCGTTGGTGGATTTAACTATGGGCAGGGCTCAAGTCGAGAGCATGCAGCACTTGCACCAAGATATCTTGGACTGCGGGTTGCCTTGGTTAAGGATTTTGCACGCATCCATTGGCAAAATCTCGTTAATTTTGGTGTACTCCCATTAACCTTTGTAAATGAAGAGGATTATGACCTGCTAAAGCAAGGTGACATTATTGAGGTCTCTGGTTTAAGGTCAAAAGTTAGCACGGGAAATGAATTTACTATCAATATAAAAGGTAAAAATCAGCAAATAAAAGTAAGTCATACTTTGTCTAAACGGCAAATAGAAATTATGGTAAAAGGTGGAATTATTAACTGGGTAAAAGATCGAAAGGTAAAACAATAATATAAAGGAGAAGATGTCCATGGTAGGTAGAGAGAATATGTGCAAGGCTTGTGAAGGAACAGGAATGCTCTCCGATGACGAGGGCTGGCAATATAAGTGCAGTGTTTGTAATGGAGATGGGATCTATGCCCAGTCTGATGCTGCGAGATCAGCAAGAATCATGTCAGTAGACGAAAATAATCGCTTGTTGGATTAGTCTTTAGTTGGAGTGAAAGAGTGAAAAGTTGAGAGAAACCATAAGAAAGTTGAGAGAAACCAGTGAAATGTTGAGAGAAACCAGTGAAATGTTGAGAGATAAAAGGAATATTAGCACTTATCTCTCAAGTTTGCTGGAATTTCTCTCAACAATACCCATTTCTCTCTCAACTTTGTCCGTTCGTCTCTCAACTTTCCCGGGACGTATTCGGTTTTACCCGGCTACTCTTGAATACAAAGGGTTCGGGCACATAGATTCCAGCACGAGTAACTAAAGAATCGACCAATAGAACATGTTATCAAATAAAAAATAGCATACCAATTGAATTTGGTATGCTATTTCACTTGGCAGATAAGAAAGGAGAAAAACTCTTTCTTACTGTATAAGTTCGGAATTTGGCTTTCACATAAGGGGTTGCTGACAACCAATTTTTCTAATTAATCCAGCAATATTATACTTCCGACCTTAAAATCCTATTACATTAATGTGGCAGTGTACCTTGTACTGGTGCAAAGCTATTGATATAATTTTGCATATCCTCTTGTTTCAGCTGAGGGACCTGATAATATTGATTTTTATTCTGGTATAAAAATACTTCATAAGCCATTTCGATTAAATTGGGAATACTATCAGCAAATACCCTTCTTAATACTGGGTTTGTTGCCTCCAATGCGGTCATGGTAAAAGCTGAAGCACATGCTTTTAAATTTCCCATCATAAAACTGGAGATGCACTCATCATTTAGTTCATTTACAGTCTGCGCAGGAGATTTTGGCTGAGATGGCTGCATTCCATATACTACATTATTCCCCCCAGCCATATTATACGTCTGTGTTTTAACAGTAGGCTCCTGTCCTGTTTTCAATGTCTCTACAATCGTATTGTAAGTTTGCGTTAAAAATGCTTTATGATTTTGTAGCATCGTTTTTAACTCAGGATCCTGAATATGCTGTTCATAAAGTAAACCCTGTTCCAATCCTCCAACTAATCCGCCGATTGCTTCATGTGCATCAAAAAGTTCATGACCTCCATGGCTATGCTGTGCAGGCATTTGGGTTGAACCCTGCATGTTTTGGTTTTGTTGTTGATTTTGCAATAAAATTACCTCCTTTATTATAGTCAATGTTATTTTGAACATAACTGGTGAACTTATTCACTCGAAATAATCGATTATTTGTATACCAATAAAAGTAATGCCATTTGAGCTTTTGACCATTGTGCTTCATCTCATATAAAAACTATTGTAATAGTTAATTTCACAAGAAGTTTATCACGCATTAACGGACTGTAATACCCCCACCTCTAAGCGTGAGAAATCCCAAACGTGAAGGTGGGATAAAAACAGCCCGTAAATTTCCTGATTCTGTTCAATGATGTGCAATTTCCGGTACTTATTCGACAAGTTGGATTGTTATGCAGCTATTGGAGAGACTGTTCTGGAAATGAATTTAAAATAAAGCATATGCACTTGTTCTTGTCGGATTGAAACCTTATTAAGACTTTATTCGTATCATAACTATAATCTTCTGTAAGGAGGGCAATTGTGAGAAAAAGTTTAATGTTAATTTTAGTTGTATTCATTATGTTAACCGGATGCAATAATGATAATAAAAAAGCTGATACTTCCGAAGAGGATGATCTAATAATGGAAATTCTGCCAGGGTCTTGGTCAGGCATAATCGAAATACCTAAGGAGCCCCTTAACATTCAAGTAGATTTTGAAAATAATGATGAGTTGGAAGGGAAAATTAGTATTCCCGTTCAAGGAGTACAAAATTATCCTTTAGCGACTATTGAAGTTGAGGAAAACAATATTGTATTCACAATGGAAATCCAAGGTCAATATATTACATTTGATGGTGACTTGGGAGATGAAAAGATTGTCGGCACATTTAAACAGAATGGACAGTCATTTCCGTTTGAATTAGTGAGAGGAGCAACTGTGGGAAACAATGATGTGGAAGATGGTGAATTCCTTCAGGTCGAAACAGATCTTGGAACCCTTTATGGAGAATTGGCAAGTCCTGAAGGTGATGGCCCGTTCCCGGTTATGATTATTATTCCTGGTTCAGGGCCAACAGATCGTAATGGGAATTCCCCAGGGATTCAAAATAATAGTTTAAAACTATTGGCAAAACAGCTTGCTGAAAATGGAATAGCCAGTGTTCGTTACGATAAAAGAGGTGCAGGGGAAAATATACAAGCTGCAATACCAGAGGAAGAAATGAATTTTGACCAAATGGTTAATGATACTATCTTATGGGTAGAGTTACTTGAAAAAGCGGATAACTATTCGGAGGTAGGGGTCATCGGTCATAGTCAAGGTTCATTAGTAGGCATGCTCGCTGCTCAAGATAGTAATGTTTCTTCGTTTGTATCATTGGCTGGAGCTGGTCAACCTATAAATGAAGTATTACATAATCAACTTAGTGAACAATTAACAGGGAATTTGCTAAAAGAGAGTAGGGATATTTTGCAGCAGTTAAAAGAGGGTAAACAAGTAGAGCAAATCAGCCAGGAATTGCAAAGTGTTTTTCGTCCATCGGTTCAAGTATTCCTCTCATCATGGATGCAATATGACCCGGCAGAAGAAATTCAGAAACTGGAAGTTCCCACACTTATTATTCATGGTGGAAATGACTTGCAAGTTCCTGCTAGTGAGGCAGAGTTGCTTCATGAAGCAAAACAAGCTGCCAAGTTTATGCTTATTGAAAAAATGAATCATGTTTTGAAAGAAGCTCCAGCAAATCGTGATGGAAATATGCAGACATATACAAATCCAGATCATCCATTAGCCGATGGATTGATAAATGGAATCGTGGAATTTTTAAAGAAAAACAACTGATTTTGAATTTCGTGTTGAAACTGAAGAGGGATTGGTTATTTCCTTTGATTCCTTTTTTGTTTTAACAGCATTTTCAGAATTGAAATTTGTATATATTAGAAAAATCATCAATGCAGCTGTATAATAACAATAGGGGAAAATTTCTGTAAATTTAAAAAAGGAAAGGGAGGTCTTGATATGCATGAGAAGGATCCGATTCAATTAGATGATAGAATTCATCTGATTGATGGTTTTGATTTGGATGTACCGATGCGCACTGGTACGTATGTTATTGATGAGAAAGAATTGACTATTGTGGAAACCGGTCCAAGCCCATCTGTAAAATATATTAAAAAAGGGTTGGAAGTACTAGGTTTCTCGCTTGATCAGGTAAAGCATATAATCGTTACACATATTCACCTTGATCATGCCGGTGGTGCAGGTCTTTTACTGAAAGAATGTCCCAATGCTAACGTAATTGTTCATGAACGTGGAGCGAGGCACTTGGTTAATCCCACAAAACTGGCAGCTGGAGCCAGAGCTATTTACGGTGAAAGCTTTTCAGCGTTATTTGATCCGATTATTCCAATTCCTGAAGAACGATTGTCAATTAAGGGAGAAGGAGATACACTCAAGATTGGTCCTGAATGCACACTTCAATTTTTAGATTCTCCGGGACATGCGAAGCATCATTTCAGTATTTATGATTCAGTTAGTCATGGGATGTTTACAGGAGATACGGTGGGAATTCGTTATGAACAATTAATCCGGGATGGTGTCAGTCTATTTTTGCCAACTACCTCTCCAAATCATTTTGATCCTGAAGCGATGCAGGTATCCATTACCCGCATGCTTGAAATGAATTTGGATCGAATCTATTTCGGCCATTTTGGAATGACAATGGAAACTGACCAGGCACTTCGTCACGTATCTGAATGGCTTGATGTTTTTGTCGAAGAAGGGGAACAGGTTATTGCAGAGGGGAAAGGGTATGAAGAACTTGCAATGCGACTGTTGGGACGAGTGAAACATCATCTTCAGGAGCTTGGAATTGGCGATGATCACGAAGTATTTATTTTGATTAATCTGGATATGCAGGTAAGCTCCCTTGGAATCATCGATTATTTTAAGAAGATAAAACAATAACAGGAGGGCACCAGTATTTATAAGGTACTGGTGTTTTCTAATAAGTACGCTAAATCTATTCGTTTCCATTATAGTTATACAAAAGGGAAATAATGGATAAAATGAAACATAGTTGACTAATTTGTAAAGGCAAAATATTGAGGAGTTAGTATGGTTAAAAAAACAGCATTTATCGTCGTACTTATCATTTTCATACTTTTCGGGATTCAATTTTTAACTGGAGAATCTGAAAAAACCTCTGAATTAAATCAGTCTTCAGAACTTGAAGAAAGCAGTTCAGAAAACAGTCAAATCTTGGATGAAATTATCCAACAGATGAATTTGGATGAAAAAATCGGACAAATGATTGTTAGCGGAATTTCCGGCACCACGTTTTCAAAAGAAATGAAGAAATTAATTACTGATTACCATGTTGGCGGATTCATATTATACGCTAATAATATGGAAAGTCCTGATAAAACAGTTAAGCTTTTAAATCAAATTAAACAAGTGAATAAACAAAATGCTTTACCTGTATTACTTGGTGTTGACCAGGAGGGTGGCAAAGTTTCCAGACTTCCGGGAGAGCTCGTTCCTATTCCTGGAAGTGGGGAAATCGGTAAGAAAAATGATACGCAATTCGCCTATGAAATCGGAACACTATTAGGCAAGCAATTACAAGCGTTTGGTTTTAATCTCAATTTTGCACCTGTAATGGATGTGAACAGTAATCCGGATAATCCAATAATTGGCGCACGTTCATTCGGGGAAAATCCTGAAATTGTAAGCAGGCTTGGAGTGGAAATAATGAAGGCGATTCAAGCAGAGAATATTATATCTGTCTTAAAACATTTCCCTGGACATGGTGACACAGCAGTTGATTCCCATTTGCAGCTGCCAATTGTTAATAAAACCTTTGAGCAATTGCAGGAGCTCGAGCTAATTCCGTTCGAGCGTGCAATCGAAAACGGGGCGGACGTTATGATGATTGCCCATATCCTATTGCCTGAAATTGACCCTGAATTACCATCTTCCATGTCTGAAGAAGTCATCACAAATATGCTAAGAAAGGATTATCATTTTAATGGAGTCGTTATTACGGATGATATGACAATGGAAGCAATCACAAATGGTTTTGATATTGGGAGTGCAGCTGTCCAGTCAGTAAAAGCTGGCAGTGATCTTCTATTAGTGGCCCATGACTATAAAAATAGTGTGTCTGTATTTGAGGCAATAAAGTTGGCAGTGGAAAATGGAGAAATAACAGAAGACAGAATTGATGAAAGTGTTGGAAGGATTATAGAACTGAAAAGGAAATATAATGTGGCAAACGAAAAAGTGGAAGGTATTGATGTGGAAAAACTTAATCACACAATAAAAGAAGCTCTTAAATAACGAAACTGTCAACCTTTAAGCTGACAGTTTCATGTGCTTCTACTTCTCATCTTCCGTCTTCAAAAATGTCAAAATCAAGAAAAACGCAAAGCTTAAGAGTAAAATAGTTCCACCAACAATGAAAAGTACTGTTGTCAGCGTATCACCCAAATCGAATGGACGCAGGTAATATAGCCACATACCGCCTGTTAAACCAATGGCACCAATAATTGCCGTCCAGACATGCAGTGCTGCAAGAATTTTATTTGATGGGGTGAAGATTTTGTAATATACAGCCCAGGCAAATAATGAAAGCCAGCCAACAACTAATATATGTGCGTGAACTGTACGAAATTCATATCCTCCGGCACCCGCCATGTGAGAACCTAAAAAAGCTCCTATAAGTGCGAATACCGCTGAAAATCGAAGTAGTATTTTGCTATAATGTTTCAAAAAATCCCTCTCCTTTAATCATTCTATAAGTTTAGGATAAGTTATCTTTATGAATAGAAGATGAACAGTTGATTACACATGCTGATCTGGTGTATCGATTTCCAGCATAATTGGACAATGGTCACTGCCCATTACCTGTGAATGAACCTGAGAATTCTGTAGATGATCTTTTAATCTATTGGATACGATGAAATAATCAATTCTCCATCCAATATTGCGCTCTCTCACTGTATGCATATACGACCACCACGAGTAGATCCCCTCCGTATCGGGATGAAAGTGCCGAAGCGTATCAATAAATCCGGTTTCTAATAATCGAGTCATTCTTCCTCTTTCCTCTGTAGTGAATCCAGAATTCCCGTGATTGGTTTTATGATTTTTTAGATCGATTTCCTGATGCGCAACATTTAGATCGCCGCAATAGATGATTGGCTTTTGGGCATCGAGTTTTTTTAAATAGCTGAATAGCTCATCTTCCCATTCCAGCCGGTATGCCAATCTTGTTAGATCCCTTTTGGAATTAGGTGTGTAAACATTAACTAAATAAAAATCTTCAAATTCCAATGTTATGATTCGGCCTTCCTCCTGTGTATCTGCCTTATCTAACCCGTATTCTACGCTTAGGGCCTTTTGCTTTGAAAAAACGGCTGTTCCAGAATATCCTTTTCTAAGCGCATAATTCCAATATTGATGGTAGCCTTCCAGCTCTAAATTCAATTGACCATCCTGTAATTTCGTTTCCTGAAGACAGAAGATATCTGCATCCACTTCATGAAAGTAATCCAGAAATCCTTTTTTTACACATGCTCGTATGCCATTTACATTCCAAGACACTAACTTCATGCTTACATTCTTCCCCTTTTTTGCATCTATTTGTTTGTTCATTTTAGCATATTTTCAGTTTAAATGATTGAGTTTCTAATGGATAATGAGAAATATATAGAAATATTTCCCGGGAAATGAAACTATTTGCAGGCTCCGCTCACTATTTGTCGATTGAAAATTAGTGTTGACTTCAAAGTGTATCACGTATATAATACAGGTCAGATGTATCGATCGATTAATACACATATGTTTTTACCTAATGTGTATTAATAGGTTGATACACATTAGAAATGTTCATCTATGAAAATAGGAGCTGTGCTTATGAATGTGAATTTTAATAACAGGGATCCCGTCTATGTGCAAGTTGTTCGTCATTTTAAGGAACAAATTGCAACAGGGATACTGGAACCGGGACAGGAAATCCCGTCACGCAGGGAGTTGGCAAATAAACTGAAGATCAATCCGAATACGGCACAACGAGCTTACAAAGAGATGGAGGAGGCGGGCTTGATTCATACAGAGGGGAATTTACCAAGTAAAATCACAAGTGAAAAGAAAACATTGGAAGCAGTGCGTGGGGAACTTATTTCCGGGGCGGTTGATGCGTTTGTTGCAGCGATACGTCCAATTAATGTACCACTTGATGAGATTGTTGGTCTGATAAAGGATAAGTACCAGGAGGAAACCATGGATGAGGGGGGCTTTGAATGATTGAAGTAAAAAATATTTCAAAAAAATATGGGCGAAAAAAAGTATTAAATGATGTTTCTTTTACAGCAAAAAAGGGGGAGATCAGCTGTCTGATCGGGATCAATGGTGTTGGGAAGACAACCATCCTAAACGCTATTATGGCACTTACCCCTGTAAATAGTGGTGAAATATTGATAAATGGTAAAAAAATCAGTAAAGCAAGCTATGAAAAGATTACGTTTATCCCTGACGCAATTACAATGCTGCCACAAATGACTATCGCTGAAGCAATGCAATTCATGCAGGATTTTTATAAGAGCTGGAATCAGGAGAGGGCAACGGAATTACTTGGGTTTTTTAAACTAAAGGAAAATGACAAAATTTCTAGCTTGTCTAAAGGAAATACAGCAAAAGTGAATCTCTTGCTTGGGCTGGCGCTGGATGTTGACTTTTTATTAATGGATGAACCATTTTCAGGGATTGATATTTTCAGCAGGGAACAAATCGCTGAGGTGTTTACCTCCCATTTAATTGAGGATCGTGGCGTTATTATTACAACACATGAAATCAACGATATTGAGCATTTAATTGATAAGGTAATTTTGTTGGATGAAGGTACTGTTATAAAAGAATTCAATGCAGAGGAAATTCGCGAAAATGAAGGGAAATCTGTAGTTGATGTCATGAGGGAGGTTTTTCGCACATGAATCGTTTTCTAAAATTGGTTAATTTTGAGCTGGGACGTTTTATGAAAATTTATTTAGCTTTAATTGTAATAACGATCCTATCGCAAATTGCCGGGGTAATTATTCGATCAAATAGCTATGTTGCTAGAGCGAATGAGGCACTGTATGAAGACTTAGTTCCAAAAGAGGAGTTTTTTGCAACAGAAGGCTTCATGAGTATGTTTCATGTGACCAGAAGCATCTGGTTTATGGGACCGATTGCCTTATGTATTGCAGCATTGATATTTTATGTTTTCTTTATTTGGTACCGTGACTGGTTTGGAAAAAATACATTTATTTACCGTCTACTGATGCTGCCGACAGCACGGATACATATATTTCTGTCTAAGGCTGTATCAATTCTACTAATGGTTTTCGGCCTGGTGGCGGTTCAGCTGATTTTATTTCCGCTTGAAAGCTTGATTTTAAAATGGCTTGTGCCACTGGATTATCGTACGGATATGACTGCTGGAGAGATCATTCAGAACTTAGGTTATTTACAAACCCTGATTCCAAGTACATTCATCGAATTTGTACTTTATTACGGTGCCGGCATGATGGCAGTGTTGATCATATTTACTGCAATTCTTTTTGAAAGAAGCTTTCGTTTAAAAGGTGTCTTTCTAGGTGCCGTTTTTAGTGGACTTTCAGTATTAGTTCTATTATCACCTATTCTGATCATGGAAATGTTGCAGACGTATTATTTATATCCAATTGAAATATTTATTCTTGAAATTATCTTAGGATTGGTGGTTATCGGTGTATCCATCTGGACGAGCCATTTTCTATTAAAGAAAAAAATAACGGTTTAAGGGGAGGGAAAGAAAGTGATGCGATATTGGAAAATAATTTCGATTACAATCATTAGCATTCTTGCTATTGGGGCGTTTTATATCCAATCAGCTTTAGCAGAGAATAAGTATCCTGATTTCACTTTTACAACTAAAAGCGGTGATGAAGAAGCTGTGAAAAACCTGATGCTTCAAGGTACTTACTATGAAGGGGAGCAAGGTGATACAGTGATGATTCAAACGGATGGAACAGATTTTTCAAATGCCCTTTCCTTTATGCAGCTAATTAATGGTTATTACATCGACCCAGAAATAAAGAGACTGCAAAAGGAATTTCGCAGTTTTATGCGTGGAAAGGAAAATAATATTGCTCCGTTTTATGAAGACGAGAAACTTTTAGTATATGCAGATGTTGATTGGGGGTCGATGATCATTGATACAGACTTCACTTTTGACATTGAGGTTTTAGAAAAGGGTTCTGATGAAACAGAAGCATTTGAGCTTGAAGTACCGGAAAAGAATAAATATGACTATTTTTACGTGGAAGATGTGCAAATGACAGATGGTGAATTAAAAGTTATAACCCGTCAAAGCGTAAAGCGGACGAATCAGAACGAATTTCACGTGTATCGGTTTGATGTTTCTGCGCAAAAACTAATTAGTGATGATTTGATCACTTCCTATCAGGATGAAACAGATACTGGCTGGTCATACACTGAATTGATTTCCAGCAGTAACACCTCTGAAGAAGAAAATAAATATGTTGCATTTGTAAAAACGATATTGGAAGACGTGCAAGGAGAGAATGGGGAAATTTATTCAGAAGAGGTAGCAAAAGAATTAATTACCTATCATCATGAAACAAAGCAAATGAAAAGCACTGAACTACCTGATGAAATAAATGGAGAAAGTCATAATGCTGTGTTAATTGGTACAACGATTTATTTTGGACAGGATTCTGAAGCTGGCGGTGAGCTTTTTGCTTATAATATAGAAAGCGAAGAAATAGTGTCCAGTCAAAGTATTGATCTGTTATTGAAAAGGGAAAATAATGGATTAGTGATGAACATCCATGAGGGAAAAATGTATGTAGCAAACTATTTTGGTGACAGAAAGGCTCCTGGAGGCATTGCAATAATTGAGTTGGAAACAGGGGAAGTAGTTTATGAAGGTATTATTGAAGTGGCAAATCCAAAGACTGCATCTGCTGGCTATGAATTATATGTGAATGAAATAATGTTTCAGTAAAAACGGGGGGAAGTTTTGATTCATGTAAAAAAGTTAAACCATTATTTTATTTTAGGAAAGAAGGGTCAGAAAACAACCCTATCTGTCCTAAAAGATATATCTTTTGAAGTAGATAAAGGAGAAATTGTTACGGTTGTTTTGTATCGATATTCCTCTTTCAACTCTCCTTGATCATCATACAAATGTAGTGAAAGTCTATGCAACTAGTCTGGAAGAGGTTAAAGCTATATCAGACAAGTTAGATGAAGCCAATTATGCTACCTATTCTATTGTCAGTGAAATGGAGCAGATTAATATGCTCTTTACTATTGCAAAGGCAGGTTTGATTCTTGTTGGAACGATAGCTATTTTGATCGCATCGATTGGAATTTATAATACAATGACAATGGCTGTAACAGAACGTGCTCCTGATATTGGGATCATGAAAGCTAATCGGAGCAAATCCAAAAACGATTAAACAGATTTTCCTTTTGGAAAGCAGTTGTATTGGAATAATCGGAGCATTTATTGGTACAGTAGCAGCTTACTTAATCAGCTTTTTCGTTAACCTTGGATTGCTGTTAATTATTGAAATGGCATTTAAAGAAGAACTTCCAGAAGGCTTACAGTTTTCAGCAATTCCAGGTATTTTAATCCTTATTTCAGTTGGGATTTGTCTGATTGTTACTATTCTGTCGGGTATGCGTCCGTCAAAACGTGCTACGCAAATTGATGTTTTAAAGGCAATGAGACGAGAAATTTACTTTTAATTAGAGTATTGCAATCGCCGCAGGTTATGAACTAAATAACCTGGCAGAGGCTATTTGCAATGCTCTTATTATTGTGGATTTCATTGGGTGTTCCTTTGGTTTGCATTCGGAATTTCAGTTATAATGATACTATCTTTAATACGAGGAGAGTCATGATGGAGAAATATTCAGTTCAGAAAATGTGGAATAACTATCTGGAAACATTGGATGATGGTGAAAGGTCAAATAAAACATATACTGCATGGCCATTTGGGTCTGATGCTAAAATGGCGAAAGAGCTTGCTGATTTAGTAAAAGCAGGAGAAAAGACAGCTACCTCATCACTGCATTTACTATATGACATTGAAAAAGAACCGATCCCAAAAGCGGGTGAATTCAATATCATTATAGATTGGGAGGGGGAGGCTGAAGTCATCACTAAAACGATTGATGTGCGCATTCTGCCTTTTAATGAAGTCAGTGCCGAATTCGCTGCAAAAGAGGGGGAAGGGGATAAAAGCTTGGCATACTGGAGAAGGGTTCATATTGATTTTTTCACAAATGAATTAGTGAATTTGGATAAGGAATTCAATGAGGACATGCTGGTGGTTTGTGAAGAATTTAGTGTGATCTACAAATAAAAATGTGCTTGGCTGTAAAGAAAGTATATTTTGGAAAAGCATCATGGATATGAATAATAGTCACGCTAGATCCACGGTTTTCTTTGGTCAGTGGTTTTTTTATTGAAGGCAAGGTAGCATTTCAAATTGCACGAGGAAATGTATGAAAATTGTTGCTCCTTTACTTTTTATATAAGTAAAGAAGGGAAGGTGTAAATTTAGATGTCAAAACTTGAAGATAAAAGTGAAAAGAGGAAGTTAAAAACCACTTATTCCACGTTATCATCTAAAAATCAAATCACTGTACCTATCTTAATAAGGGAAAAATTATATGCTGAACCTGGTGATAAAGTGGATTTTAATTATCATGAAGAAACAGAAGAAATTATAGTAATGTAAAGAAAAATTCGTTACTATCTTTATATGGGAGTATGCCTCCAAAAGGAGAAAAAGATCAGAAATTTTGGAGTGTCATTGGACAAGAGGCTAGGGATGAAAGATACAATCAAAAATATTAGAAACCCTTATACTTTAGAGTGCGATCCTTTACGGCGAATGCTAAGTTTTCTAAGATATTCGAATGATTATCCAACCACATTTTCATATATTTTATTAATTTTTTCATCAAAAAGATCCATGTGAACAATTCGTGCTTCACGTATATATTCTTTTCCTTCGACAAAAAGCAATAGTACTGGGACAGTAAATACAGAAAAGCGGCTAGCGACTTCTTCTACATCCTCTGCATTTATATGACCAAGTGATATTTCTGGGTATTTCATCATTAATTTCTGAACCTGTGGCAGTAAGCTATGGCAGACACTGCAGTTGGGACGTGAGATATAAAGAAATGCCAGTTGGTTGTCTTCAATGAAGCTTTCTACCATGCCGATACTTGTTAGTTCCTTAAATTCGCTCATGTTTTAATTCTCCCAATGTTGTTTTTATGGCAATAAATTAGGGTTCCTAGTATGCATAGTGTTTACTACAATTTAGGATGTCTCTAGATCTAATTTTCTTACCGGATTACCTATACCATATCATATGTTTCCGCAATTCTAACATAATCAGGCTAAAAAAAGACAGAAAAAATTCGAAGTAGACCTCTTCAATTAGGAAGTCTACTTCATTTTATTATAATATGCCTCCCGCACATAGAAGAGTTATACTGCAGCACTTATTAATGAAAAAACTTAATTACCCTAGAGGCAGGATAAATTAGTAGTTTGTATGCTTATTGGAATGGGGGAATTCTTTGGCTGGTAATGGTGTAATAGGATCTAAACAAGTAATACCAATAAAATGTTCTAAATTGACTGTTAAACAAATTCCTGTCGCAAGAAAGTCTGTTACATGATCATCTGCTGGGAAAAACGAACAAATCGAATTGCTGCAGCTATCCAGGACAGGTGCTACAATTCCACATTTTTTTGCAACTGGTAATAAAAGCTCTAATTTTACACAGCAGTCACTGCCTTTAACAAAATGTTTTGCCCTGAAAACAGGAGACTCTGCACAGCCGAAGAATGATTCTTCGTTTGCGGGGGATCGAAATACACCACTGCCTACAAATGGTTTACAAGTACCGCTACAATAAAGCATGAATGGAACCGTTGTATTTTGTGGATCAAGTCCGTACTTTGTACCGCGCAGTTGTTGAATGGAGCTATCGCATCCGGTTGCACAACAATTATCCAGCACTTCATCCTGTACCTCAACAATATTCCTTACTACATCACATACACAATCATCTACGTTCTTTTTTTCAGGTTTATAACACTCTCTATTCCTATAATTACCCATAAAATCTCTCTCCTTATTCAGTATAGTTAATTCACTATTACTGTATGAAATGTACATAGTAAAGATTGTATAATAGTCTATTTTCTACTAAAAATGAGTTAGTTGTCCTAAAAAAATAGTAAAATGTGTGTATACGTTGGTAGTTGCGCTGATTCAATTTATTATCAAATGCATAAACATAATATAAATCGATACAAGCTTGTAGTAGATTTACCCATGAATATACTCTTACCTAGAAAAGCCAGTTGATCACTGGCTTTTTTGGTCTTTAGAAAAGCATATTTAAAAATAATATATTAGAAATGTGCGCTTGTACAGGTACATCTATCTATTCAAAAGCAAAATAATAACATATATATATTAGCGTAAGGAAGTTTTCTAGCTAATAGATTAAATGCAATTAATAGGCAGAAAAGCTTCTATTAATAACTTAAAAGGAGGAGACATGGATAAATGAGTCAAAGAAGAAATTTTTATAATGTGAATAAGTATTATGAAGATGATGAAAGACACTATCATCATTGTTGTAATAGCTGCGGGAAGGAAAAATGTGAATGTCAACAGGGGGCCTTGGTTGAAAAGGTAATATGTTCAAAAGATGTACAAAAAACTGCAGAATTTTTATTACCTGCTGCCGTTGGTCCCCTCGGGGCAGGCGGTCCACTTGATCCTACTGCTATTCTTGACCTCATTGGTGGTCTCGTAGGGGGACTAGTGAATGTTCGGGTAACACCAGACTATACGAATATTGTGCAAGAGGTAACCGTTATTAAAGATAAAGTTATTAATTTAGGATATATCCCTGCTACACTTGATATCGAAACCGCTCTTGGGGTAATAGGGCTGCGTATTCCAATCCGCGTATTCTTCCAGGAGCATACAGATGTTAAGGGACTCTGTCCTGGTGATCAAGTAATTGAAACTGCTCCGGTGGTTGAAGCACAATTCTTCCAGGATTTAATAGCTACAGATGCTACTGGTGGAACTGTTATTAATTTACTCTTATTCAAAGCTATTGTGCGTACTCACATTACAGTACTTCGTCAAGGCATTGAAAGAAATGGCAAGTTTAAAGATCTGAATAAGCGCCGCTGTGAGCAAACAGGTCCTGTAACTATTAATAATCCTCAAAATCTAACACCTAATACAACTGTATTTGGTGCACCAGAAACACCAGCACCTGCAGCACCAGAAACACCAGCACCTGCAACTCCACCGACAACTACACCATAAGGAATGCTGGAAAATAGTAGAGAAAGTAAAGGTTAAGCTCATACTACAAAAACCCTGCCACAAGCTGTCAGGGTTTTTTCGTGATTTTTTTTTGTAGCAATCCTCCTCTATGGGAAATTCCATATATAGTTCAATTTTAATATCGATGCCCAAGTAAGCCAGTGCTAAGGCATATTCTCTACTAGTTACGCCATATCTTGAAATATACACTACTGGATCTCTTCAGATAATTTGAAAATCATTCAAAAGTATTCCTCTTTCTTTCCCAAATGTTCACATCTTCGTAAAGTATCATTTGATATTACAATCCAAAGGGTTCTAATATCATTGACGTTAGTACTCACCTGATACCTGTTTGAAAGTTTGCACAAAAAGTCCTTCCCCTTCCAACCACTCAGCCAGGAAAACATCACGGAAATTATCAACTCCCTGATTTTTTAGCTCATTTTTTAACCAGTCAGAGCTCTTCCTGATTTCCACTAGTTCATCATGTAGCAATTCCCCATCACGAATTAGCGTCACTGGAACATGCACCGTTTTCGGCGGAAGCTCTATATCCTCCTGCTGCAACTTCTGCTTCGGTGTTTTTTTCAGGATACTGATGGATCCGTTTGCCTCAAGATAGCAATACGCAACTTCGCGGATTGAAAAAGTTTCAGACTGGCGCAAGAGGCTCTGAAGCTGGTTAATATTCATGCGATTCTTTTTCAGCTGGTTGCGATTGATAATGCCGTTGTGAATCAACACCGATGGCTTACCCTCAGAAATTTTTCGGAACAGCAGGGACTTCTGGCTAAGAAATTCCACAGCAAAAATCATGATTGCCCACAATGTCATGGAAAAGATAATATATTCGACTCCGACTTTCTCATCATACAGTGCATTTCCTAGCAGCTCACTCAGAACAATCGCTGCGATAAAGGTAAACGGTGTAATCTGATCGATGATTTTTTTGCCAAGTATTTTAATTAAAATAAACAGGACAACAAATCCGGTAACTAGTTCTACTGCCAATGCTATAAAATTCATATGAGCACTCCAATCCAATAATCTGTTATCATGATTGCCAATTGGATGAGGATTCAACCGGAGTGGACATGTTAATCCAAGTTTCGGCTAGAAGACTTGTAAAGCCATCAGGGACAGTGATGTTAAACCAAATTGTTTGAGGTTCATTTGAGTTTGGTGCTTCAACTCAAAAGTTAGATTTTTATCCAGCATGTGAAGGTGTACGCCGTATACCCTAAAGATGATTTCATTTTTACCATTGGGGAAATCTGTAATCTTCGCACGCTCGATTTCAAATACTTTTTCGTATAATTCCAATGCTTTCATTAAGAAATGTATCTGTTCCTGTCACTGGATCTAGGATTTATACTTTATGAATATCTAATTTATAGAATGATCCCTCTTTCGCTAATACAATCAAAAATAGCGGTATTATTCCAGGAATTCTGATAAAGTACTTTATATATAGATACATATGTTCTAAAATAATGGATAATTACTAGCAAATTAACTTTACCTAGGATGGCAGATAGAGATATACAGACGTTAGTTCGATATAATTTATGCCACCAAATTAAAAGTTAATACAAATTGTAGATACAAAGAAGGATCTAAAAAGCTCAGGAGGTGGCAAATGGATAAAAAGAAAGTAACATTCGAAGAAATTTTCAAGCAGAATGAACTAGAATTCACTACCACATCCACAGATTAAACATAAGAGACACGCATCAGGAATTTACCAAGAAGGCTTATTTGCCATGTGGAATGCATACGAGATATACGAACCAGATAAAGGTCCACTAGCTACGTACTTTAACTATATTATCCTCAGGTCGTATAATCGATTTAATACGTAAACAGGATAGGGATGAGGAAAAACAGGACCGGACTTTTTGAACGTCCTCTTAAAGGCTAACTTAATCATTTCTTGTCTTTTTTTGTTAATCGATTGCATTAAATTTTCCTGCATATACAATATTAAAATGCCTCCACTTCTTTTTTTGAATATCCATTCAGTATTATGTGGCACTTATGTTTTAATGTAAATGCTTTCGACTAAGAAAGGCAAAAGTAAAAAGGATTAGTCGTTTTTCGTCAAATTCCACATAAAAGTTAAATCTTGACCTACGTCAAGGAATCAACTCAGAACAGCATCTACAATGAAGATAGAACAAAACAAAGGAGAGAAACAAAATGACAACAATTAAATTTCAATTAGAACCATTAACTTGTCCATCCTGTATTAAAAAAATCGAAGGTAATTTAGGGAAAATGCATGGAGTAGAAGAAGCAAAGGTAATGTTTAATTCCAGCAAAGTAAAAGCAACCTTTGATGAAGATCATGTTACAGCAGGAAAATTACAGTCAACCATTGAAAAATTAGGTTATCCGGTATTATCAAGCAAGACAGCTTAAGTTTACAGAGCTGCCCCTGCAGCAGGAGCAGCTCATACATTTTTCGAAAGGGGTAAATTAAAATGGGTAAAATCAAAAAGATTCATGTCGTTATTGCTTCGGGAATATTATTAGCTTTAGCACTTATGTTTCATTTTCTGGATATGGAAATTTGGGAAAACATAGCACTTATCGCCGGAACGTTTGTAGCAGGTTATTCCATTGCGAAAAAAGCAATCCAGTCTGTCATGATGAAAGCATTTAGTATTGAACTGCTTGTAACAATCGCAGTTATCGGAGCTTTGATTATTGGAGAATATGTTGAATCAGCAGCAGTAACATTTCTATTCTTGTTCGGGGCATATTTAGAAGCAAGAACATTGGAAAAAACACGCTCATCACTTAGAACATTAATGGATATGGCACCACTTGAAGCAACTGTACTTAAAAATGGTGAACGCATGATCATGCCTGTCGACGAAATTAAAGAAGGGGATCGCATTCTGATTCAATCAGGTGAAAAAGTTGCCATTGACGGCAGAATCGTCTCTGGTCAAGCATTTATTAATGAAGCGGCAATTACAGGAGAATCTGTTCCTGCAAGTAAAAAATTAAAAGATCAGGTTTTTAGTGGAACAATTATTGATAATGGATATGTCGAAGTTGAAGCAGAAAAAGTCGGAGATGATACAACGTTTGCAAAAATCATTGAATTGGTTGAAGAAGCACAGGAAGCGAAAGCAAAAACACAGAAATTCCTTGAACGATTTGCAAATGTATACACTCCAGCAATCCTTGTATTATCTGTCTTAGTCTTTGTATTCACACAGAATGTTGAATTAGCTATCACCTTCTTAGTCATAGCATGTCCTGGAGCACTTGTTATTTCTGCTCCAGTATCACTTGTTGCCGGAATTGGTAATGGGGCCAAGAATGGTACATTAATAAAAGGTGGCGAGGTTATGGAAAATCTCGCAAAAATCGATGTGATTGTTTTTGACAAAACTGGCACGCTTACTAAAGGGAAACCTGCAGTAACAGGATTGAAAGCTTTTGGAATGAAAGAAGCAGAACTTTTAAAAATAACAGCAGAAGCTGAAATAATTTCTGAGCATCATTTAGGTAGGACTATTGTTAATGAAGCAGAACTTCGTGGACTCACATTAATAAATGAACCAGAAGACTTCACCGTTGAGAAAGGGCATGGATTGTATGCAACTGTTGCTGGAAAATCGGTAGTTATCGGAAACCGTAAGCTATTGAATAAAAATGAAATCCAGCTTCCAGGAAACATTGAAAATTATGCTGTTCAGGAAGAAAAGAATGGTAACACAGCGATATTCGTGGGAATTGATAATAAGCTAGCAGGCGTCATTTCCATCGCTGACCAAATTCGCCAGGAAGCGGCTGACGCAATAAGAGAATTAAAAGCTACAGGTGTAAAACAAACGGTAATGCTGACAGGGGATAATCCACATACAGCTAAAAAAGTAGCTGGTCAGCTTGGCATCGATCAGGTCTTTGCAGAAATGCTTCCGATAGATAAGGTGAATCATATTAAACGATTGAAGGCTGAAGGATACCGTGTTGCGATGGTAGGGGACGGAATTAATGATGCACCGGCAATAGCCCTGGCAGATGTCGGACTGGCAATGGGTGCAGCAGGTACAGATGCAGCAATGGAAACAGCAGATGTTGTATTAATGGCAGATAAACTGAACAACATCCCATATGCTTATTCCTTGGCAAAAGCAACTGTCCGCAATATGAAACAGAATATGTTCTTTGCAGTAGGAACTGTAGCATTGCTGTTAGCAGGAGTTTTGCTAGGCAAAGTATTCTTGGCATCAGGAATGTTGATCCATGAACTGAGCGTATTGATTGTAATTTTAAATGCTATCCGTTTAGTGAGATATAAACAGCGTGGTGTAAATGAGGAAAAAGAAATGAATGCAGCAATACCAGAGACCAACTAATAAAAATGATTTTACCCATACTCCTTTTGATGAAAAACAGGCACGCTGATGCTAAGCTTGCCTGTTTTTTTATACTATATAATTAAAATTGGTTCAATCATATTTTGCGGGGAAGGTTGGTTCAATTGGTTTACCCGGAACCGGTATAATGTGTTTTTAAAGAAACAAAACTGTTAATTTCCCCGTACTTTGTGAAAGATCCTTAAAATTTAAAGTCAATCCTTTTATCTTCCTGTTTCTCATAACCTTTCATGTATTTAATTCTGCGTTGTGCAGATGCCTGGCTGACTTGCTCATCTGCATGATAGGATGAACGGACAAGTGGTCCTGATTCACAATGGCGAAATCCCTTTTCCAGGGCGATCTCCTTTAATTCAGCGAATTCATCTGGATGATAATAGCGCTCCACAAAAAGATGTTTCTTGGATGGCTGTAAATATTGCCCGATTGTCATTATATCCACGTTATGTGCTAGTAAATCATCCATTGCCTGAATGATTTCTTCTTTTGTTTCACCAAGTCCAACCATAATGCTCGATTTCGTTGGAGTGGCTGGGGCAATCTCTTTGACGCGTTTGAGAAGCTGCAGAGACCGGTCGTACATCGCTCGAGCACGTACCCGTTTGGTTAATCGTCTGACGGTTTCAATATTATGATTGAAAATATCTGGTTTGCTGTCCATTAATGTGTGCAGGCTTTCATAATCTCCTTTCATATCGGAAGGAAGTATCTCTATGGTACAGCCTGAATTTTCATGGCGAATTGCTCGGACAGTTTCTGCAAAAACCGCAGCACCGCCATCCTTTAGGTCATCACGAGCTACCGCAGTTACTACGACATGTTTTAATCCCATAATGGTTACAGATTCTGCCACTCTCTGTGGTTCTCCCCAATCCAATTCATTCGGCAGACCGGTTTTTACAGCACAAAAGCGACAACCACGTGTACAGGTGTCACCTAAAATCATAAATGTAGCTGTCTTTCGCTCACTCCAGCATTCATGTATATTTGGACATTTTGCTTCCTCGCATACCGTATTCAGTTTCTTATCGCGCATCAGCTTTTTTAATCCGGTATAGCTTTTGTTTGTATTAATTTTTATTTTCAACCAGTCTGGTTTTCGGATGTATTCCTGCTGCTTTTTCACTTTTTTTCAATCCCTTCTGAAATAGTTGATGAAACAGATGCGTATTTCGTCCTTGCTAATTCGTAAATTTCTTGCCATTGACTTTCAGATAATGTAATTGGCCGCAGAGTTATATTTAATCCTGTTCGAAAGCCTTCCATAAAAGCAGCCTTTATCTCTTCAAACGTATGCGTTTTATTTGTAAGCTGTTGAATCGCCGAGGCTTTTTGAAAAAACTCCATACGTTTGTTCTCTAAAATTTTTTTAGATGGAAATCGGAATAAATCAAATAACAACTTTTCATCGATGGTAATTGGGATTGAACCATGCTGAAGCAAAACACCTTTCTTTCTTGTTTGGGCATTTCCTGATATCTTCTTCCCATCAACCATCAGCTCATAGAAGGAAGCTCTTTCGAAACAGACTGCGGATTTATCTGATTTTCCTTTTGGTAATGCGTAATCAGCATGGATACCTAAGTTTTTATATCCTTCCAGAAGTCCTTTGGATAAACTGTAATAAGCTTCCCTGATGGAACCCGGAATATTTGGGTGTTCCTCAGAAATCACAATACTATATGTTAGTTCATCATCATGAAGCACAGCACTGCCGCCTGTTAATCTCCGGACGGATTGGCAGTTATGCCTTTCTAATGCTTTAAAGTTAATTGCTTCGACGGATTGAAAATGCCCAATGGAAAGACTTGGTTTTGACCAGCCATACATTCGTAAGGTGGGAGGGATTTTCCCCTCGCTATGCCAATTGAGCAAAGATTCATCCAGTGCCATATTTTCAGCAGCATTTTGAAATCCTGTATCTAAAAAACCCCATTCCTCTTTCACATAATTCCCTCCTTCATGTAAATCGTTTGGATCATCCTAAAGCTCTCCGTTATACCAATTGAAATAGCCAAGTTGCACTGATGTATAAACAGCTGTTGCAAAAGCGGCAAACATAATGATGGGGAAGAGGAAATCTTTTGATGAAATGGTAAAACGACGATAAAATGTCCTGTTTTTATCCCCAGTAAAACCTTTTGATTCCATAGCAATTGCAGTTCTTTCAGCTTTACGGATGGCGCTGGCTAATAATGGGATCGAATAGCGTTTAGATTGGCTCAACCTTTCCTTCCACGTGAGCGCCTGATTAACACCACGTATTCGATGTGCTGCATGAATGATTGTTAATTCATCCTTCATCATTGGCAAGAATCGATAGCCAGCCAAGACTCCATAGGCAATTTTTGGTGGAAGCTTTAGCTGCTGGATCAAACTTAATATAAAATCAACAATATTTGTCGTAAAAATAAATAACAATGATAAAGCAGCTACACTTAACACTCGTAAGGAAAGTGCGATTGCTGTCAACAGTGATTCTCTTGGATAAGCCAAACCAAAAACTGTGATGATATCATCTGGATTTTTCGGTGTATCAGCAAAGGCAATGGTGGTCCATAACATTCCAAAGGCCAGTATAGAAAACGGAATAAAATAGAACAGATATTTTTTAATATTAATCCTGCCACAGGTAAATGTCAGACCGATAGTAAATAACAGAAAAACAAAAGGTGTAACAGGGTCGAAAATGAGCGCCAGCAGAATAACATTTATTCCAATGGTCAGTGCTTTTATACTTGGATTAAGATGATGTAAAAACATAGCTGGTCTCCTTTTGAAATTTATTTTTGAGTTGTATCGGTATAGGGATCTCCAATTGCCATTCGCTCAGTTTTTCAGAAGCTGTATTCCATAACTCTGCTGGTGTACAATCAGCTGATAGTTCTCCTTCGTTCACTACAATAACCCTTGTGGCATAGTCGTTCACGAGCTCCATGTCGTGTGTAATCATAACGATGGTTGTTCCAGATAAATAGCGCTCCTGCAAAAGCTTCATTAGTTCCATGATTGAATGGGCATCCTGTCCAAAGGTTGGTTCATCCAAAATAAGCAATTGCTGATTATCGATTATCATCGTTGCTACACTTAACCGGCGTTTTTGCCCCTGACTTAATGTATATGGATGCTCATTTGCGTATTGGAGTAGACCACAGATCTGCAATATAGAATTTACATTTTCCTTAATTTCTTCCTCTGTTTTTTTCTGTAGTCTTAACCCAAATGCCACCTCATCAAAAACAGAATTTGTGATAAATTGATGCTCTGGATTTTGAAAAACATAGCCTACGTTTTTGCGTAAATCGGATTCCTTCCATTGTTTTAGCATTTTTTTCTTTAATTGGATGGTACCGAAAGTGGGTTTTTGAATTCCAGACAATAAACGAGAGAGGGAGGTTTTTCCACTACCATTTGCACCCACAATGGCAATGAATTCACCCTCATAAATCGTAAGTGACACAGCTTTAATAATTTCTTTGTTTTTTCTGGACCAGGTAATATGGGAAGCATCCAATAAAACAGGAGTGCGTAAAGGATTAATTTGTCTAGTCTCCTTCCACTCTGTTGGATGCCATAAATAAGCCTGCTCAGAAAACTCCTCCATCGTTAATGGAATATTTTTTGTTTCATTCGGTACATGCTGCAACAGGTATTGGGTGACTTTAGGAAGCCAAATCCCTTCTGAATTGAAATGAAGAATATTATCTTTTATCGCATTTCTCAATGAACCATCATAGAAAATTTCTCCATCCTTATTTAGAAGCAGACATCTTTTAGCTAATTCCGTCCAACCATCTAATTGATGTTCAATGATAATCACGGAACAATTGGTTTTTTCTTTTAAATTGTGAATGGTCTGTATTAAATCCTTTGTTGCAACAGGATCAAGATTTGCTGTTGGTTCATCTAAAACAAGAAGTGAAGGCTCAAGGGCGAGAATACAGGCTAATGCTAATTTTTGCTTTTGCCCACCAGAGAGAGAGGCGATCATCTCATTTTTAAATGGAAGCATTTGAACCAAATCCAGAGCGCGATTAATTTTCTTTTCCATTAAATTATTGGGAACGCGGATATTCTCCAAACCGAAAGCAATCTCGTCTTCTACAGTAAGCATGCAGAATTGTGTTTCGGGATCCTGAAATACGACACCGATGTGTTGACTTAGTTCACCAGGGCGGTAGTCTGTTGTTTTCTTACCGTCTATAAAAATATCACCTTGGAATTCACCGTCTAATTCCCTTGGATAAATCCCATTTAGACAAAAAGACAGTGTGCTTTTACCGCTACCGCTTGGTCCAAGTAGTAGTATGCTTTCACCGTGATTTAGTTCAAAGCATACATCGGATAGGATATCCTTTTTTAGTTGATTTTCAAATCGCAAGGAAAGGTGATTGACTTTAATAAATGGTATCATGCGGAATACTTCCTTCGATATTCTTTGCCTAAAGCATAGCTGGATAGGACTCCTGTTTTTGCTAAGCCATCACTTAATGCCTTTCCTAATAACCCGGCAATCAGTGCTCCACTAATGAGACGTGCTACAAACATTGCCAGAACATAACCTGTAGCTAGTGCGACATAACCACTCATAAAATAACCATAGATAAAACTGGTTATTGCGGAGCCAACTCCAGCAGCCATAAGCACCCATGTAGAATAGTTTTTCCAGCGTGTAGCAGCAAAAGCAGCTTCCGCACCAATTCCTTGTATCATACCCGCAATAATAAGCATTGGACCAACGGCATTGCCGATTAAAACTTCGATCATTGCGGCAATGGTTTCTGATAAAAATGCTGCACCAGGCTTGCGAATGATATATGCAGCGATAATGGAAACAATAAACCAAATACCAAAAATAAGGTCATAGCCTATTGGACCGAAGAAGCCTACAAGGATTTTCCCTACAGGTAAAAAGGCTAAATAAACAACTGCGAAAACAACTGACAGTGCTGACATTACAACGATTTCTTTAAAACGCCAGTTATTCATTTTTCGCTTCTCCATTATGTGAGGGACTGTTCGCAGAAATAGAAACAGTCATAACCGTATGACTGGATCCACCTTGAACTGTTGCTTTAAATACTTGTTCCAGACCATTGAATATTGCAATTGCTTCTCCATCTAAGCGGGTTGAGTAATGAGAAGGGGAAACTGTAACATACTGTTTCATTGCTTCGATCTGCTCATAAATCATATTCATATAATTTCCGTCACCTAGAGGGTAGAGTGAAAATTTGGAGGCAACTGTTTGCTTCATATTATTTATTCGTTCAGCATTTAGTGGGCTATCATCTTCTGCCATGTAAATGTCATCTGACGAATCACCTGGACATCCTAATGAATAGGTTGCTTGAAATGCTATATGTTCACCGCTTTTCGATGCATACATGAAAATAGCCTTTGTTACGTCAAAAACATGGACAAGCTTTCCTCTTACCGTTGTCGTCACATCATCTGTTTTCATAAATACCTTTGTTGTGTCAGCTTCATTCAATGCTCCTTTTATGATCTCGATAAAATTGTCGGTCATGGGATGAATAGAAAAACTAACCCCCGCAAGATCACTTATAGTACAAGTTTGATTTGTCATACGAAACCCCTCCTAGTTTGATAGGTGCCTGTCTACACCGATTTTTAGATTTTTTGCCTAGAACAAAAGCGCTGGGCGTGGCTGCTTCGGTTGTTTTGTTATCCACAGCCACAAATTTTATAATTTCCTAGACGATAAAAAAACTGCATCCCTGGGGAATGCAGTCTGACTAGTATGTATTGTCATCAAAAATAAACGTAACATATACACATCGACCACACTTCCCCACGCTGGTATTATCCAGTTCGGGTGCAAAGGGTCAGAACATAACAGTCCTTCTCAGCCGATTTAACAGCTCCCCTAGTGCTAATATTGCTATAGAAATTTTCTACGTCTATCGTAACATGAATAAATTTAATGTAAAGGCTTAATTAACAAATAACATAGAAAAGAAAGGATATTCAAAAAAAACGCCTTTTAAATCGGACAAAAATATGTCACAACTATTTGGAGCATAACCCTTGTAAATTGTGTCAAAATAGACTACAATTTATATAAACTATCCAGTCAGTTTTAATCTATTGATGGGAAGCAGGTGCAGAAATTGCCAAGGATTTCAGATGAAGCAAAAGAAGAGAAAAGACTGTCGTTACTTCAGGCTGCATTGGAGTGTTTTTCTGCAAAAGGATATTATGCTTCCACGGTGGATGATATTGTGAGTTATTCAAAATTAAGTAAGGGATCTTTTTATAATTACTTTGCAAGCAAGGAAGATATTTTTATCAATCTACTTCAAGAGAACAGAGAAAAATCCCTCGAGAAACTTAAAGAAAGTTTGAATAAGATGGATACCCCAAGGGAAAAACTGAAATATTGGATTAATACAGATATTCCGTATGACTTAAACAAGAAAAAGATGATGCGTGTTCATATTGAGTTCTGGCTTTATTCAACAGACTCACCAGATGTGCAGCACATTCTTACGGATCGCTTTGATGTCATGTTCTCAATGACAGAGGAAATCATTAAAGAGGGAATAGATGCAGGTGAATTCAAACAGAATATCAACCCCGAAAAAGCAGCTGCACTGTTCTGGGAATTGCATGATGGTATTTGGCTACATGCAACGATTGGCTATGACGAAGATAAAGTGGAGAAACGCATTAAAGAAATGGAAGCGGCAATGTTTGCATATTTGACATAATGTAACTGTGTGTAACAATATTAAAAATACAACAATATCATGTAAACTGACTAGTCATTTTAAAAAGATAAGGGTGTGAAAATGATGAGATTGAGAAAAGTAAACAGTAAAAAAAATCAAACTAAATTGATGTTGAATAGAAAGACCAGAGATTATTATTATCAAAAAAATGAAGAACAATTGCAAAGAGAAAAAGTAGCATTAGATTATGACTTCATTCGTTCATTAGCAAGATAATGAAAACCGGTTGTCTCCAGATATTGGGGACAACTGGTTTTTTTATATATCATTAATATATAAGGATCTTTCACAAAGTACGGGGAAATTAATAGTTTTGTTTCTTTAAAAACACATTATACCGGTTCCGAATAAAGCAACTTAATCAACCCTTCCCGCAAAATGTGATTGAACCATATATAATTATATGTATGTTCCATTTCTGTCAAGTCCTAATTACTATCTTCTATGTCATTTAACACTGTCAGCTTTGGAATAAATATCTTCTGCGGATCTGGGTCTTTGGTTATCTGTTTTCCAACAACGAAATAAAATATAATTTTCTCGTTATCATCAATTTTAAATATAATTCTCATATTTCCAGTATCAGTTTTTGGTAACCTTGAGTGAAATGTCATCGTACGGAATCCCTGTTCTCGAAGAATTCCGTACTTGCAATCTCTTGAATTGTAGTAAGAATTCTTTCTTAATATGTTTAATTCATGGTGATATAATCAGAAAAATAACTCAAATTCTTCATCTGTCACAACTTTTGTTGCTGCAACCAACGTATCAAAAAAATAGGATGAAACTTTTCCTCATATTGCGGTTTGTCACTCATTATTCTCTCATTCTTTTTTTCCATTCTCTATATTCACCCACCCGGTTTTTCTACACTGTCCGTGAGAACGCCTCTCACGGACAAACGAGCCCGAATCCAAGCCCGCGCTGTCCATGAAAACGCCTCTCACGGACAAACGAGCCCAGATTCCATCTCGCACTGTCCAAGAGAACACTTCTCATGGACAAAACAGCCCGAATCCAAGCTCGCACTGTCCGTGAGAACACTTCTCATGGACAAAACAGCCCGAATCCAAGCCGCACTGTCCGTGAGAACGCCTCTCACGGACAAACGAGCCCAGATTCCATCTCGCACTGTCCAAGAGAACACTTCTCATGGACAAAACAGCCCGAATCCAAGCTCGCACTGTCCGTGAGAACTCCTCTCAACAACCACATTCACTCAAAGTCGTGCACCATCACTAGAAGTTGTGAATCACCCGCCTGAAGTTGTGCATTCACCAATTTAATCAAGGTTCCGCCGAAAACCTACCTAAGAAACAAATTCAGCAGTTGCACTTCCCTTGATCAATTTTCTGACTTCTTCTTCCTTTCCTTGATGAAGCAGATCAACGATTTTACTGCCAACAATTACTCCATCACAATTTGCTCCAAGCCCGTGTGCTTGCTCAATTGTAGAAACACCAAAGCCCGCAAGTACAGGAACAGAACTGTTCTCCTTCAACAGCTGAAGATAGTCTTTTACGCTTTCATCATGAACGGAGCGTGCCCCGGTAGTGCCGGTTACGGAAACCGCATAGAGGAAGCCCTCAGATCTTTTTGCGATTTCCTTGAGACGATCAGCTGGGCTGGTCATTGCAGCAAGGTGTATAAAAGCGATACTGTTTTCCTTCAATACACCAGCAACTATACCTTCTTCTTCCATTGGCAAGTCGGGAATAATGATCCCATCAACACCAGACTCCTTGCAGGCGGCAGCAAAGTCAGCAATCCCATAGCTATAAATCGGATTTAGATAGGTCATTAAAATGATTGGAATGGTACGTGTTTCCTGAAAGGTTTTCAGCGTATCCAATATTACAGTCAATGTTGTGCCATTTTTCAGGGCCCGGATACCAGCTTCCTGAATGGTTGGCCCGTCAGCAACTGGATCGGAAAATGGGATGCCAAGCTCTATCGCTGCAGCACCACATTCCTCCAGAAATGCAATCCGCTCTTCTAAAATTTCCACACCACCATCACCTGCCATAATATAAGGAATAAACAATTTTCCATTGGCTGATTGCTTTTTACGAAATGCATGCTCCAGTTTTTCCTTACCCATGTTATTTTCCCTCCAATATATTTTTTACTTGTTCCACGTCTTTATCGCCACGCCCGGAAAGACAAATGACAAGTGTTTCATCCTGGTTCATTTCTTTAGCGAGCTTTAAAGCATATGCTACTGCATGTGCGCTTTCAAGGGCAGGAATAATTCCTTCTGTTTTTGATAAAAACTGAAAGGCTTCCAATGCTTCCTCATCTGTAATGGATGTATAGGTAACCCTTTTTGATTCATGTAAATGGCTGTGTTCAGGACCGACACCGGGATAGTCCAGTCCTGCAGAAATGGAAAAAGCTTCTTCAATTTGTCCATGACTGTCCTGTAATAAATGTGTTAATGTGCCGTGTAACACGCCAACATTCCCACTGGATAATGTTGCAGCATGTTGATTTGTTTCAAGACCGACACCCCCGGCCTCCACTCCAAATAACTTCACGTCTTTATCCTCAATAAATGGATAAAACATTCCCATTGCATTGCTTCCGCCACCAACACAGGCAACAACTGCATCCGGCAGCCTACCTGTTTGCTCAAGGGTTTGCTGTTTTGTTTCTTTTCCGATCACTGCCTGCAGATCACGAACAATTTTTGGGAAGGGATGTGGGCCAACAACAGAGCCAAGGATATAGTGGGTGTCATTTACATTGCTGACCCAGTAGCGCAAGGCCTCATTTACTGCATCCTTTAATGTTCCGCTACCCTGAGATACACTCTGAACCGTTGCTCCCAATAGTTCCATGCGAAAAACATTCAGCTTTTGACGGCGGATATCCTCTTCACCCATAAATACGACACACTCCAGGCCGAGCAATGCACAGACAGTTGCGGTTGCTACACCATGCTGTCCGGCACCTGTTTCAGCCACAACCTTTTCCTTTCCCATTCTTTGTGTTAACAAAGCCTGACCAACAGTATTATTAATTTTGTGTGCCCCTGTATGATTTAAATCCTCCCGTTTCAAAAAAATTGCGGGACCACCGATTTTCTTGGAGATTCCTTCCGCATAATATAGTGGTGTTTCCCTGCCGACATATTGCTTTAAATAGTAATTTAACTTCTCGATAAATTTAGGATCTTTGATTGCTTCCTCATATGCTTTTTCCAATTCGATTACGGCAGGCATTAGTAATTCCGGTATAAAGCGGCCGCCGAAATTGCCGTATCTTCCTGTTTCATCAGGCATTGTATATGCTGTCAATGGTCTCATCCTTTCCAGTACTTTTAGCTGTTTCAATAAATCTTCTAATCTTCATATGGTCTTTTACACCATTTGTTTCCACACCACTGGACACGTCAACAGCTGCTGGCTTTACAAGGTGTATAGCATCAGACACATTGTCCGGGGACAGCCCTCCAGCTAATATGACTTTTGAAGGGTCAATTGATAGTTTCTCCGTTAAGTTCCAATCAAATGTTGTGCCATTCCCACCACGGTTTTTCCCAAATGGACTATCCAGTAAATAATAGTCACATGGGTAGCCTTGGATATCCTTCACGCGTTCAGGATCCACTGGAAATGCTTTAATAATTTTATAACCAAGATTTTTTGCGACTTCAGGCGGCTCATCACCATGAAGCTGAATAAAGTCTAGTCCAACTGTTACTGCAATCTCCTGCATCTCGTCCACAGATTCATTTACAAACACGCCAACCTTTTGGACAGAAGAGGGGAGAGTCTTAACTATGTTTGCTGCAGCTTCTGGTGTAATCTGTCGCTTTCCCCCTGCAAAAATAAAACCAATAAAGTCTGCACCGAACTCAGCTGCAGTGATTGCCGCATCCTTCGTTTTTATGCCACAAATTTTAACTAGCATCGTTTCATTCACTCCTTTTTAAAAAATCCCATCATTGTGTTTTAAAACCCTGGTGTTTTTAAAATAAAACTGGTGAAGCTTACATATTGAAAATGACTAACCCGCCAATTTCTACTAATCTACCAATCCGACCTCTTACTTTCGACCTCTGTTCTATAATCAGGTATTTGCAAATCCTGAAAGGTTTGAGCCAAATCTGCTGACTGCATCAATGTTTCCCCGACTAGTATGGCATCGGCTCCGGCTTCGCTTACAAGTGCAACGTCATCCCCAGTTTTTATTCCACTCTCACTGATTAGGATTGTTTCTTTATTTGTTACCATAGAGGCTAATTTTTTGGTCGTCTCCAGGCTAACTTCAAATGTTTTTAAATTACGATTATTGATACCGATAATGTCTGGGTTAAGTTTCAGTACACGTTTCATTTCTTCTTCATTATGAACTTCACACAAAACTTCCAGGTCACGGTTCCTTGCATACTCGTAAAGACCTTTCAATTCGGTATCAGATAGAGCTGCAGCAATCAGCAGAATAATGTTGGCACCGGCAGACCTGGCTTGATCAATTTGAACTGGATCGATCATAAAATCCTTGCATAAAATTGGTAGATCAACTGCATTTCTTATAGCTGTTAAATCCTCCATCGAACCATTAAAAAAGGTTTGATCTGTTAATACGGAAATAGCAGCAGCACCGAATGTTTCATATTTCTTGGCTTGAGCTACCGGGTCAACTTTCATATCAATTGCCCCTTTGGATGGGGAAGATCGTTTGATTTCAGAAATTACTGCCATGTTTTTGGAAGCTCTAACGTTTTCTTTAAAGGAAGCAACCTTTTTGCGAATCGGTTGATCAAACGTTTGATTAATTAATTGTGCGACTTCTTTCTCTTTCTGGGCAAGGATTTTCTCCAAAATTGACATTTATAACACCCCACTTGGGATTTTTTTGCTGAACTCTACCAGTCGCTGTAATCTTTCCATTGCGGCCCCGGATGCGATGCTTTCCCTTGCGATATTGATACCGGATTTAATAGTTTTTGCTGTGCCGTTCGCAAAAAGCCCTAGTCCTGCATTTAAGAGCACGGTGTCATAATATGCGCCCTTCTTACCGTTTAAAACATCTCTTAGGATTCCTGCATTATCTTTGGCATTGCCCCCACGAATTTCCTCATTTTGATAGGTGGGCAAATCCACTTCTTCCGGTCTCAGTGTAAATGGCGTCAATTTTCCCTCATCAAGGATGACAAGATGATTTACACCCGCAAGTGATGCTTCATCCATGAAGCCTGCTCCGTTTACAACCACTGCCCGCCGTCTGCCCAACTTACGCAATGCCTCACCAAGCATTTGCACCATATTGCGGCGATAAACACCAAGTAATTGCGAATCCAATGGAACGGGATTTGTTAAAGGACCAATCGTATTAAAAATGGTTGGCAATCCAAGATCTTTTCGTACTTTTGAAAAAGGCTTTAATGCTTTATGGACATTTGGTGCATATAAAAAGGCAATTTTGTTTTCCTGAAGCATTTCATCCACATGTTCGTTTGTAAACGTAAGGGAGACACCTAAATATTCCAGTACATCAGCACTACCTGTTTTACTGGAGATACTGCGGTTTCCGTGCTTTGCAACCGTAACTCCGGCACCAGCGATGACAAATGCTGATGTTGTGCTAATATTAAAGCTGTAAGATCTATCTCCACCAGTGCCGCAGTTATCCATCGCATGTTTTATAGTAGTTGTTTGAAACGTTGATTGGGAACGGATAACGTCAACCATTCCGGCAATTTCATCTGCTGTTTCCCCTTTAGATTGCAGTGCCGTTAAGAAAGCAGCGATTTCAGATTCCGTTACATCATCAGTAAAACAATAATTAGTTGCTTCCTTCATTTCCTCCACTGTTAGGTTTTCTCGCTTGATCAGTTTTTCAAGATAATTTTTCATATTGATGTGTCTCCTTTCTGATTTCCACTAAAAGGTTTCGAATAATTCTTTTTCCTGTTGTTGTACCGATTGATTCTGGATGAAACTGGACACCATATACAGGGTAAATCTGGTGTTTTATTGCCATAACTTCATCGTCCTCCATTGATGTAGCAACAACTTCTAATTGTGCAGGAAGTGAAGTTTTATCAATAACATAGGAATGATATCGCATGACTTCTACCGGTTGGGACAGGTAACTAAAGAGCCCCGATCCATTATGGGTGATCAGTGATGTTTTTCCATGCTTAATCATCTTTGCTTTCAATAACCTTCCGCCTAATGCCTCTGCAATTGTCTGGTGACCAAGGCAGATTCCAAGGATTGGTATTTTAGTATAAAAAGTTCTAACTAAATCCAGACAAATCCCCGATTCAGCGGGTAAACCCGGGCCTGGTGAGATAACAAGCGCTTCCGGATTTAGTGATTCAATTTCCTCCAGTGTGATTTGATTATTTCTGATAACCTTCATATCAATACCTTCCTCTGAAAAATAATGATAAATGTTATACGTGAATGAATCGAAGTTATCAATTAACAGGATCAAGGTCGTACACCTCCATTAAAGATTTGGCCTTTTGCAATGTTTCCTGGTATTCCTTTTCCGGTACAGAATCATAAACAATTCCAGCACCAGCTTGTAAATATGCTTGGTTTTCTTTGATAACAAGTGATCGTATGGCAAGAGCTATATTTACATCATGATTAAAATTAATATAACCAATGCCACCAGCGTAAGATCCTCGCTTCTTTTCCTCTAATTCATTGATAATTTGCATTGCCCGGATCTTTGGTGCTCCGGAAACAGTCCCAGCTGGTAGACATGCAATTAAGGCATCAATACTGGAGAAGTTTGCCTTCAATTTCCCTTTAACTTCAGAAACAATGTGCATAACGTGCTGATATTTTTCAACTTTCATATAGGTTGGAATGCTGATGCTGCCAATTTCACAAACTCGACCAAGATCATTTCTGCTTAAATCGATTAACATTCGATGTTCAGCAATTTCTTTTTCATCTGCAAGCAATTCATTTTTAAGTGCTTCATCTTCAAAAGGCGTATTCCCACGTGCTCGTGTCCCTGCAATTGGATTTGTAACGACATGCTGACTGTTCGTTTGAATCAAGCTTTCTGGTGATGCCCCCAATAAGAGATAGTCCTCAAAGTCGATATAAAACATATATGGGGAAGGGTTGGTTTTCCTAAGCTTCCGATAAAAAGAGAACGGATCCCCATCGATAGTTGCTTTCATTCGTTGGGATAAGACGACCTGGAAAATGTCGCCTTGAAGAATGTGTTTTTTAGCAATCTCCACTTTCTCTTTAAATTGTTCTTCCGTTAATTCTGGTCGGAAATTGATGCCGGAAAGAGAATCCTCTGTTGTATTAGCATGTGTCATTAGCCTATTTCTCAGATGCTCTAACCGATCGTCCAACATAGACTCAGGCTGTTGATTAGGGTTCATCACTATTAAATAGACCATTTCGCTTGTGTGATCATAAACGATTACATCTTGATAGATCATAAAATGAATGTCAGGCATATTCAGTTCATCTGGCAAAGGGCTTCCGATATTCTCAAATTGCCGGATTGCATCATATCCGATGTATCCGATAGCCCCGCCATAAAAAGGGAGGGGGAGATTTATATCTATTTTTGGTAAAAGCTGTTGGATATAAGTCAGTGCATGTTGGTTATGTTTTTCGGTTTTGTCATTTTCTAAGGTCTTTACAGTTGTTTTATTTTCATGTCCGATGATTTCCTGATACGGATCAGTACCGATAAATGAATATTTTCCTTTCTGCTCATGCAGAAATGTGCTTTCCAGCAAAAATCTCTTCTTACCGGATAAACGCTGAAAAATGCTTATTGGTGTTAGCGTATCAGCATTTAACTTAATGAACTTAAAGACTGCGGGTTGGTTCATTTGATTTCTCCTTTCTTCATTGGAAAATAAAAAAATCCTCTATAAACACATATTAATGTGCTTATAGAGGACGAATAATTCGCGGTACCACCTCTGTTGAAAAGAACTTTACATCTTATCATCTTGTTCAGATACGGATTCAGGGTTTAATGAATCGATATCCTATCCGTATAACGTCGGAATCCCCGAGTTTCCCTACTTTTGTTCAAGAAACCTCTCGTAAGTCCATTCAGCATAAGTCACGTACTGGCTTCCACCATCACCAGCTCTCTGTAACGCTTTAGTTATGCCTACTCCTCTTACTCCACAATTTTTGCCTATTAAGCTGAAAAAAAGAATACAAAAAAACCCCCATCCGAAAAGGACGAGGGACCGTGGTGCCACCTTTATTAGCTGAAAAACAGCCGCTTTAGCAATATCAAGCATTCCTGCATAATATTCGTCTCGTATAACGATGAGACCTGTTCGCCAAAGCCTACTGCATGTATGGTTCGGTTTGGAAGCTCAGAAGCCCATTCATCTACTTAGATCACACTGGCTTGCACCAACCACCAGCTCTCTGTAATGTCCAAAATAGACTACTCTTCTTCTTCGACGCTCAAGTTAATTTAATTAGTGATTTTAATCATAGAAGAGTCTGAAAAGAATGTCAAGGGCTGACTTAAAATTTTCTAAAAAAATTTTAAGTCAGCTATACTTAAAAACGTAGCTTCAATAATTCGCTTTCATAATCATCCCATTGGTTCACTACACCTTTATAAGGAGATATAAGTGTAACTCGTAGGTTTAGTTGATGCTGACAAATTAGTTGGAATTGAATTTCTAGATTACGTTTTGCTAACCAATACCCAAAGGGAATTATATCCTTTAGTTAATTTGTTTTTCATCTTTACTGTATATGACGATGTTATATTCTACATCGCTAATTGAAGCAATTTTTTCGGATTCAAGATAACTTTTTATAATACTTTCACCAGAAATGTTGATAGTAACAACTCTGTCTGGGATAAAAGATATTCCGATTTGATCAATGTAGGAGACATTTTAGTTATCTTCTTCTAATCCTTCAGTAATTATCACGTCTAATGGCTTTGTATTGAATAGCTTAGATAGCACTGGAATCTCTGAAATTGCGGCTGAAATCACAGGGGAATTAGAAAGTGAGCTAATTAGTAAAACTAAGAAGACAGCTGCGGCACTAATTATATAGGCAATTTTTTTAGGTTGAATTTAAGCTACAGAGCAGCTAAGCAGCGGGAATAAGGTTGAACAATATGTTTCAAAATATTATCCATCGAAAACAGGATTTTTCTTCTTAAAGCAAGCCGTTTTATGCTATCTTTAATATATAGCTTTTTAAATGAAGGGAGTCAGAAAATGACTAAGAAAAAAGTCGGGATTATTTTCGGTGGAAAGTCAGCAGAGCATGAGGTTTCTCTCCAGTCCGCCAAGAATATTGTTGAAGCAATTGATAAAACAAAATTTGATGTTTTTTTAATAGGAATAGATAAAAAAGGAAAATGGCATTTGAATGATCAGTCCTCCTATTTACTGAATGCTGAAGATCCAAAGCGCATTCGTTTGAATAAATCCAATGATCCGATTGCAATTGTTCCAGGTGAAATGGATAAACAGCTTATTCATGCTGAAAATGCTGTTCAGCTGGAACAACTGGATGTAGTATTTCCAATTGTGCATGGAACGTTGGGTGAGGATGGAAGTCTGCAGGGAATGCTGCGACTCGCTAATCTTCCGTTTGTGGGCCCAAGTGTTCTTGGTTCATCTATTTGTATGGATAAAGATATTGCCAAACGTCTTCTGAAAGATGCGGGAATAAAAGTAGCCAAAGGGCTGAATTTTACAAGTGCAAAGAAAGATGAAATCACCTATGAAAAAGCAGTAGAATATTTAGGTACACCAATGTTTATCAAACCGGCAAATCAGGGTTCTTCTGTAGGTGTAAGCAAGGTATCTTCCAAAAAGGAATTTGACGCAGGTATCCAATCTGCATTTCAATATGATCATAAACTAATCGTTGAAGAAAATATTGTCGGACGAGAATTAGAATGCTCGGTACTAGGAAATACAGATCCAAAGGCTTCATTGCTCGGTGAAATTTTGCCACATACTGAATTTTACTCCTATGAATCAAAATATATCGATGAAAAAGGTGCAGAGCTTGCCATACCTGCAGAATTATCAGATGAAGTTACGAAGGAAATGCAAGAAATAGCTATCAAAGCATTTGAAACACTAGAATGCGAGGGACTGGCAAGGGTAGATTTCTTTCTTACCAAAAATGGAGATATCTATGTAAATGAAGTAAATACATTGCCTGGTTTTACAAAAATAAGTATGTATCCGAAGCTGTGGGAAATCAGTGGAATCAACTATCCTGATTTGATCAAACGTTTGATTGAACTTGCAATTGAGCGTCATGAAAGAGATAGTTCATTGAGAAATACAGTGTGGGATAATTAGTAGAAGGTTGTCTGTGGAGGAATTGCTCCCTAAAAGTGGATGTTCAAAAGGGAGGATAAAAAGGACAGAGAAGTTCGAGGCAGCGTAGTTCCCGTACCGAAACGTATGCAATTAATACGTGAGCAAACGTTCTAGCACGCAGGAAAAGGATGCTTCTTTTCCAAGGAACAAAAATGCAAGCCAACGAGCTTCTCATGTGATGTGGGAACTCTACGTTAGACACAATGGTTTTCGATGGGTGAGCCTTGCTTGGCACAGTCCCATGGTTTTCGCTGGAGCAAGCTTTAGCGAAGTTCTAGAACGTGTCGGTACGTAGTTAGAAGATCCCCTTAGATGTGTCATTTTTACCGGTCTTTTTGAACAACCTCTAAAAGACAACCATTTATTATCCATTAAATCTTGTAAATTTATCAGCAACTGATATACGATTCTTTTTAATCGGCTGTTTGTCGAAATAGCCAAGATGAATGAATCCTGCAATTTTTTCATTTTCTTCAATGTTTAAAATTTTCTTTACTTTAGGCTCATAAATATGTGGATTAGTTTTCCACACAATACCAAGCTGTTTCTCCCATGCCAGTAGCCAGAAATTTTGAATCATTGCAGCTACAGCACCAAAGTTCTCTTCCCATTGCTTTTGAATTTCTGGCTCTTCCATAACAACAATCAAGAATGCATTTGGTTCATTTAAGTATTCCTCGCGATTTTGCCGTTTTTCTTCCGGGTACGTTGCTGCAATCTTTTTTGCGAAATTAGCTTTTTGGTCTGCTCCCACAAATATAAATCTCCATGGCTGACGCATCCCGTGTGTTGGTGCCCATATGGCATCATCCAATAATTCTCTTACTGTTTCTTCGGTTACCTCTTTATTATTATATCCTTTTTTAACTGCCCGGCGTTCACGGATAATATTTGCCAATTCAGATTGTCGTTTTCCTTGTTCCATATAATGTTCCTCCCCTTTGCTCTATCTATCGAGACACTCCTAATTGATATCAATTGAATTGTAGCTGATTAGTTAGGAAAAGGCAATTGCGCCCGAGTTTAAAGATCACCTAAAATTAAAATGTATTATATTTCTTCCAGTTCTGTCTTTCGAAATATCGCATAGCCGCCAGCTAAAGTTGATCCCGTCCGTAAACTGTGCACCCTCGCCCGAGAGTCTTGCACTCGTCTGCAAATGTCAAGCCCGCCTGAAAACTGTGCACCTTTGCCCTGAAAGGTCACACATCCACAAGGAAAAGTCCCCCTTAAGCAGAATCCCACAGTCCACCGTTTGCAATACAATAAATAACTTATATTAAAACTCAACTTTCGCACCGACAAAATCGTAGTCAGCCTAAGGTATGCAAGTGCTTGTAGAATTTAAAATACAGCCTTGACATTGCGTTTAACCCATATTCGGCATCTGAAAGATAAACTTCTCCTTATTTTTCAGGTGCATTTTTAAAAATTGGTATCTTTATTTTTTAATTCTTTACTCAACTTTCGCACCAATAAAATAAGCTCAAACAGTTAACTTTGATCAACCCAAAATGTTTCTAATTGTTGGCTTGACAACCTTGATAAACATAAAAGATCGTTGTACACACAAGTATAAAATGTGCAATTACTGCCGCATTTGATTTCCGCAGCGGGCAGTTGCTTTCCGCGGGCACGGCCTCAGCCTCCTCGGAAGAAAACCACTTCCTGCGGGGTCTTCAGACTCGTGCTTTTCCCGCAGGAGTCAATGCCCTCCGCTCCAATCAAATGCGGGTACAGTGCAACATCGATTGTTAAGCATTGCATTACAGTGAATACGAAAGAAAAAATTAAAAATCAGCGGAGGAAATACATGGAGACTCCTGTGGGAGCAGAGGCCTGGATGAGACCCCACAGAGCGTTAGCTCGAGGAGGCTCATCAGCCGCCCACGGAAAGCGACATGTATTTCCGCAGCGGCATTATAACACATTTCTGCCTTCTAACTTGTTACACATCTTATAGCAAATACGAACCGGTAAACCAAAGTCAACTCGAGTAGTGTATTTTCAGCCTTCCTTATTCCTTCAAGACTTATGTGTTCATTTTACGCTGCGATAGTTGAGTTAAAACTTAACGAATCATCATAAAAGACTTGATTTGGCAGACTAATAGCGTAATAATAGAAATTAATAATTTATCACGCATTAACGGGCAGTAATACCCCCACCTCCAAGCGTGAGAAATTCCAAACGTGAAGGTGGAGGAGGGCCTTGTGTCATACCCTTGCGGTATAAACAGCACGTAAATTTCCTGATTCTGTTCAAGGGCCTTGTGTCATACCCTTGCGGTATAAACAGCACGTAAATTTCCTGATTCTGTTCAAGGGCCTTTAGGTCATACGATGAGATACTAACATTTAGTGGGGGAGGAAGAGAACCTACCACTAAATGAAGTTTCACTTTATATAAAACTACCTTTATTAACTTGTGAAATAATACACATACTGGGAGGGCGAAAATGAAATCATTTCTTATCCGAAAAGGGGTAACACTTTCTATTAAAGAATATCTGATTACAGCATTAAGCTATATGGCATTAGGGTTGTTTTCATCATTAATTATTGGTCTGATTATTAAAACGGCTGGTGAAGAAATCGTAATTAACTTTGCACCAACAATCGGAACTACGTTAATGGAAATGGGAAGCTTTGCAATGGAGACAAAAATAATGGGGGGAGCTATTGGGGTAGCGATAGCTTATGGGTTGAAAGCCCCGCCATTAGTATTATTTTCTGCATTATTTGCCGGGGCATATGGTGCGGAACTAGGCGGACCTGCCGGAAGCTATGTCACTGCTCTTTTGGCAACAGAATTTGGGAAGCTGGTGTATAAAGAAACCCGTGTGGATATTATTATAACCCCACTTGTTACAATATTCATTGGTTTTTTAACAGGGAAATTTATCGGACCGCCAATAAATACATTTATGCTTTGGTTCGGAGAGGTTATTAATTGGTCTACGGAACAACAGCCCTTTATTATGGGTATATTAGTAGCAGTTCTTATGGGACTGGCATTAACCGCACCAATTTCTGCTGCAGCGATAGCAATTATGCTCTCGCTCGATGGAATTGCTGCAGGTGCAGCAACTGTAGGGTGTGCGGCTCAAATGATTGGTTTTGCGGCTGCAAGCTATCGTGATAATGGAATTGGTGGATTTATAGCTCTGGGAATTGGTACTTCAATGCTTCAAGTTGCCAATATTCTAAAGAAACCTGTGATTATTTTGCCGCCAACGATTGCTGGTGCAGTGCTAGCCCCTTTTGCTAGTGTTTGGTTGGAGCTGACTAACAATGCTTCAGGCGCCGGAATGGGGACAAGTGGTTTTGTTGGTCAAATTATGACATTCGAATCGATGGGTTTTTCAATAAGTGTATTTTGGAGTATTTTAATTTTGCACGTTCTCGCACCAGCATTAATCAGTCTCGTTATTGCGGAGAGCTTACGTAAAAAAGGCTGGATAAAACCAGGGGATATGAAAATTAATTATGAATAAGAAATGGTATTATTGTGACGTGCATCACATTTTCTCTCAACCCATTCATTTATACTTAAACTGGAAGCTATATAAAGGTATAGCTTGTGATTTAGGATAGCTTTGAGCGAAAAAGGATGGAAAAGTTGTTGGATGCACAATAGAATTTAAACATAATTTTAATAACATGAGATCTGCATCATTTTAAGCGTAAGATTCTCCAAAATAGCCATTTTGGATCATTTACGTAATAGTTAAAAAGTAGTAAAATTTTGTAAAATACTAAAATGTAAAAAAGGAGGAAATGAAATGCGAACCTTTTTTATAAGTGATGTTCATGGAAACTTTTGTATGTTTAAAAAATTAATAGATCACATTAAGTTTGATCCCGGTAAGGATAAAATTATCATTGGCGGTGATCTGATTAACAGAGGGCCAAGAAGTGCACATATGCTGCAATGGGCAAGAGACCACCATAAAAGCTATCCAGGTAATGTACATATTTTAGTGGGAAATCATGAAGAAATGATGATTTGGTTTATTAATGAGCTCTCCCCAATTTGGATGGAATTTGGTGGAGATGAAACGATAGAAAGTTTTAAAAAGGTCTATGGCTGTGATAATGGCTGGGATATAGCTGAGGATTATGCCTCCTGGCTGGAAACCCTGCCGCTTATTTATGAAGATGAAGATGGTATCTATACGCATGCAGGAATTGATGTGGAGAATGATTTAAAAAGTCAACCTCGTGAAATTGTCTGGATGAACAAGAAGGAATTATTGCAGCTGGATGAACAGAAAGTACATATCTGGAGTAAAGGAAAACGGATTTATCGCGGTCATAACCCATCTGCCAATGTTCAATGGCTTAAGGGATTTATAACCTGTGATCTCGGTAGTGGTAATGTAGATAGCGATGCTGCTGCATTGGCTCTAGTCGAAGTAAAAAGAGAACGATATTTTCGCTGCAGCATGGATGGAGAAATATCTGTACATAAAATAGTAACGTCTTCGTAAGTACGGCTAGGAACAGTTGCTTTAGAGCTTTGAAAGTAGAAAAAGTTTAAAAAAGATATGACAGGAAATAAATTTGTCACTTTTTTGATAAAAGTTGTATGAAATATGTGTGGAATGTCACAGTCAGGGCGATACCTAAATAGTGTATGATAGGATTAGATTAGAAGGATTTCATTATTTGGAGGTAGCATCCATGACATTATATAATACACTTGTTTTTATCCATGTTTTTTCTGCAATTCTAGGGCTGGGTCCAGGATTTGTAATGATTTATATTGTTACAAAATCAACCACGATGACTGAACTGCGACATGCATATATGATTCGGAACAGATTACATATGTTTGTGATGGTTGGTGGCACATTGCTGTTAATAACTGGATTGTGGATGGGATTATTGAATTTTTATCTTTTCTCACAAGGCTGGTATATTACAAGTTTATTCTTATTTCTAGTAGGTCTTGCTTTTGGTCCAATGGTTCTATCCCCACGTTCAAAACCAATTAAGGCATTGTTGAAGGAACAAGAAGGTGAAAAAATTCCGGAAGAATATTATACCCTTTCCAAAAAATTATTCTTTTTTGAGCGGATTGAAAATGTAATATTTTTAATTGTAATAGCTTTAATGATAACAAAGCCTTTTTAAAAAAAGAACGACGCATTTCTATTTCAGGTAGAAATGCGTTTGTCTCATCCTATAGATTGTCTGGTCGTCTAAAACCAGGGAGTATTGAGACCACACATGGTGTTTTTAATTCCTATATGTTTAGTCCTTTGCTTAAGATATACTTTATTGTGAAACCCTTAACTTCTTTTTAAGAATACCTGCAATTAATGCGGTAACGATCATTCCGATAATGATAGCGAGCAGGTAAAACAGAATGGAAATCAATCCACCTTCCACAAGCCCAACAACAAAAATTCCTCCATGCGGTGCGCGTAACCCGATATCGAATAACATAGTAAGTGCACCGGCTACTGCGCCACCTGCTACTGAAGCAGGAATAACACGGGCGGGGTCTGCTGCTGCGAATGGAATAACACCTTCTGTGATAAAGCAGGCACCAAGTACATACGCCGTTTTTCCGGCTTCTCTTTCGGGCTTAGTAAAACGCCTTTTAAATATTGTTGTTGCAAGTGCCATACCAAGTGGGGGAACCATCCCAGCAGCCATAGCAGCAGCAATGAATGTATAATTTCCTGCATCGAGCATTGCAATTCCAAACGTATAGGCAGCTTTGTTCACAGGACCACCTAAATCAAATGCCATCATTGCACCGATGATAATACCGACAAGCAGTTGATTTGTTCCACCTATGCTTTCCAAAAAGGATGTAAGACCTGTATAAATCTGAGTAAGTGGTGGGTTGATTACCATCATAACTAATCCAGTAACAGCAATGCTGAGAACAGGATAGAATAAGACTGGTTTAAGACCTTCTAGCGCATCGGGTAACCCTGATAAAAGCTTTTTAATTAGTAATGTAGCATATCCGGCAAGAAAACCCGCAATAAGTCCACCAAGGAAACCTGAACCACCATCGACTCCTTCCACTCCGGAAACAGTTATTGCAATCAGACCACCGACCATACCAGGTGCAAAGCCAGGACGATCAGCTATACTTGAGGCTATAAATCCAGCCAGTACTGGGACCATTAGAAAAAATGCATTTCCGCCACCAATGGTATTCAGCATGGCTGCAAATGTGTTGTATTCTTCACTGGCTGGATCACTTGAGTTGATTCCCCAGAAGAAAGATAAAGCGATTAAAATACCACCACCCACGACAAATGGAAGCATGTTAGATACACCGTTCATCAAATGTTTATAAAAGCCACTTCTTTCAGCTTTTTCTTTAGACTGATCTGTTGATTGTTCATGGGTATAGACAGGTGCATCTTTGGCTTGAGCACGATGTAATAAACCCTCCGTTTCATGAATGGCTTTTCCAACTGCTGTTTGGATAACGTGTTTTCCATGAAACCTAGCCATTTCCACTTTTGTATCTGCGGCAACAATGATAGCATCTGCTTCCTCTATTTCCTTTTCCGTCAGTCTGTTTTTCACACCACTAGAACCATTTGTTTCCACTTTAAGTGAAATACCAAGTTCCTTCGCAGTTTCTGACAGTTTTTCTGCCGCCATATACGTATGAGCAATACCGGTTGGGCATGCTGTCACAGCAAGGATCCTTTGCTGGTCAGCTTGTTTCACTGCTTCTGGTATTTCAGGTGCCTCTAATTCTACTTCCTTTTCACTTACTGCCTCAAGTATTTCTTTTGTTTTCGTTGCTTTTAAGATTTTTTCCCGGAATCTTTTGTCCATTAGAAAGGTAGATAAACGGGAAAGTGCTTCTAAATGGTCATTATTTGCACCTTCACTTGCGGCAATCATGAAAAAAAGATGTGCAGGTTGTCCATCAAGTGAGTCAAAATCTATACCATCTAGAGATCTACCAAAAGCAATTGCTGGGGTTTTCACTGCAACTGATTTTGCATGTGGAATAGCTACACCTTCGCCAATACCTGTTGTGCTTTGTTCTTCTCTTGCCCAGATGTCTTTTTTATAAATGGTTTTATCCGATAATTTCCCAGCAGAATCCAGCTTACTTATTAATTCTTCCAAGGCATCCTGTTTAGAGGCTGCATCCAGATCTAGAATAATGGTATCTTCTTTTAATAATTCAGTGATTTCCATTTGAACCACATCCTATCATAGAGTTTACTTTTACTTGTGCCACGAGCTTTTCCACATCATCTTTATTGCATAAATCTGATTGAAAAGCCGTTGCACTTCCCGCCGCTACTGCATAACGGAATGCCTCTTTTATATCCTGGTTTTTAATATATGAGGCAATGAATCCAGAAACTAATGAATCGCCTGCTCCAACTGTATTTACAGCTTTGCCTTTTGGCGCCTCGGCTGTTAATACATCTTCACTGGTTACTAAAATAGCCCCTTTAGTGCCAAGTGAAACGATAACGTGCGCTAGTCCATCTTCAATAAGCTGCTTTGCATAATGGGCTGCCTGTTCTCTCGTGGATATAGTTGTTCCGAATAGTTCACCAAGCTCCTTTTCGTTCGGTTTAATTAGAAATGGTTTTGCTTTAATTAATTGTTTAAGAGCTGGACCTGATGTATCCAGTACAAAATGAACGTTACTTTTTTGGCAAATAACTGCAAGTTTGTTGTAATTTAAAGAGTCAGGTAGATTCCCCGCCAGAATGAACCAATCACCAGATTGTACTCTCTCTAGTTTTGCTAATAATTTATCTTCAAGAGCTTTGGTTATTGTTGGACCAGGCCCATTTAATTCTGATTCCCTATCTGCCTTAACCTTTACATTAATGCGAGTAACTTCATCTATTTGAATAAATTCAGTCTGAATTCCTTCCTGTTGTAAATAGTTCTCAATAAAGCTTCCCGTAAATCCTCCTGCAAAGCCTAGCGCTGTATTATTTACACCCAGGCGCTGAAGTACCCGGGAAACGTTGATCCCTTTTCCGCCCGGATAGAAGTATACCTCTTTGCTACGGTTTAATTCTCCGATTCGAAATTCAGGTAAATAGGTGGTGTAGTCTACGGATGGGGTAATCGTGCATGTGTAAATCATGTCTCGATCTCCTTTATCATTGTTAGATTTGATAAGATTTTAAAGTCTTTTTTCGGTATTTTGCTAGTAATAATAGTAGCATCGTTTAAGTTGCATATTTTGGCAAAACTAACTTTGTTTAATTTTGAATGGTCAGCTAAAACGTAAATATGTTTGGAAAAAGAAGCTGCTGTCTGCTTTACATCTGCTTCAATAGGATCTGGTGTAGTGAAGCCATAATCTTGATGAAATCCATTTACTCCTAGAAAGCATTTATCAAAGCGGTAATTTTGAATGGTTTGGATTGCCTGTGGACCTATAAGTGCACTAGTTTTGGGTTTGATCATGCCTCCGGTCAAATAAGCAGAAATATTGTGTTCGATTAATAAATCTGCCAGGTTTAATCCATTTGTTACTGCAACGATGTCTTTACCCTGTAGAAAAGGAATCATTTGAGCTGTCGTAGTGCCTGCATCCAGGTAGATGCATTGACCTGCTTCAACCAAAGAAGCAGCAAATTGAGAGATCTTAATCTTCTCTTGAAGGTTTTTGGTTGATTTTTCGAAAAGACTTGATTCTTCCAGACTTTTTGAAGGCAGTGTTGCTCCACCGTGTATCCGTTCAAGCTTTCCTTGCCTCTCAAGTTCTGTCAGATCTCTTCGGATTGTAGATGGAGAGGCGCTTGTGGCTTTTTCTATATCCTTGAGTGTAATCGTTTGCTTATCATTTAATAATTTTTCTATACATCCTAGTCTTTCCGTAGTTAACATTCGTCATCACCTCGGAACCATTTATAAAAATAGTATAAACTAAACCTCGTTAATAATCAACCAAATTCATTCAAAAAAAACCAATAACTACCATATTTGCTTAAATTGGTTCAGATTATAGAAATTCGGCAATTAACCATTGCAAAGATATAGAAAACATGATATAGTCAGTAAAATTAATTTCAGAAAGGAGTAGAGATCTTATGAGAAACGTGACATTAGAACAGCTTTTCATGCACCCAATTACGCAAAAATATTTAAAAAGATCAGGGATAGCACATGCTGTAGCTGTGGCTGAGTATGCGTATATTTTTGCCAAACGATTTGGAATTGATCCTGATCATGCTACAAAAGCGGCACTGCTCCATGATGTTGGCCACTATACATGGTATCGTGATGGGGAATGGGATTACGATCTATATAAAGAAAATGATATCCATGCAATCAAAGGAGCAAGCCGTGCACATAAGCTGTTAATTCGGATTGGTGAGGATCGTCATGTTGCGAAGGAAATTGCAGTTGCTATTTTACTGCATACAGATTCTTATCTACCAAAAGGAGAATTAAAGTTAACTCCATTACAACAGGTTGTAAATCTAGCTGATGAAGCAGATGAGGAAACCGGTGGAAATCATCATTATAAAAAAATTGAAGACTATAAAGCGATAGAACGAATTCAAGCACTGGATAGGCAAATTAATTCGGAGGTAACAAGTATTAGCAAGTCAGAGGGAATTGTCTGAATCTGGAAAAGGCAACACCCCTATCCTCTCCCTACACACTACTAACTACAAAAAAGAATCCACTTTGTAGAGGTTGTTCCAAAAGTACGGTACAAATGACAGATCGGGATAGATGGATCTTCGACTAAATACCGACACGTCCTTGAAACAAAAAAACACTTTTTCTCATGAAGATGTGCATGGAGTAAATGCGATTTGAACAAAAAAAGTTATGTTAAAATAAAGGTAAACTTTTGATTGTAGGTAAAGCTAATGAAAACATGGTCCCATCATATAGAAATCAATGCGCCAATGGAAGATGTTTGGAAATTATTGAATGGATCATTGGAAGATATGCAGAAGATAATGCCAAATGTAATCGAAAATGAACCAATTAAAGAAACAGAAGAAATTACTGGAAGTATCTATCGACAAAAATATCAAGAGGGAAAACGTGTTCAAGAATATGATGTCGAAACGTTAAAATACGAGGACACGCAGGATCATAAAGAAATGAAGGTTGGCTTCACCCTTGCGAATATGTTCGAAATAACAACACATTATGAGTTAGATAAGATAGATGAAGCTACAACCTATTTTCGGTATACAACAACAAATAAACCGCTTAACGTCCTGTTGAAATTAGTTATGTTTTTTGTGAGTGATAAGGTAGTGGTTCAGTTTGTTGAACGTGTGAAAAACGTAGCTGAAGCTTAACAATCACGGGGAGGTGCACATCCATTTGTGATGTTTTTGTGGTTAACAGGGAAATCAAAAGCTCCTACTTAAAAGCAGTAGATTAGGAGCTTTTCGAAAAGTATTACTCTATTCCTAAATATTCTTCTAATGTACTTTCGTCAGACATTATTGTTTTTGCTGTCTTCTTACCAACGTATCGCAAATGCCACGGTTCGTATTGGTATTCCGTAATTTCTTCTTTTCCTTTTGGGTAGCGAATAATAAAGCCATAATCAGCTGCATGTTCCACCAGCCATTTCCCTTCATCAGTTTCCCCGAATTCTTCTACCAATTCAAAATTCACCTCTGAGTTGGTTACATCCATTGTTAACCCGGATTGGTGTTCACTTTCGCCAGGCTGTGCACTAAACAAATTCGCAGCTTCTTCACCATTTTTTTCTGCATAATTATTGAAAAGCATTACTTGTGTTTCATAGGAGCGATAACCAGATTGAGCATATAAATCGAGTCCCGCTTTCGTTGCAGATTGAAACAATTTTTCCATTGCCTCTGCTGCCACTTTACGCATCTTTTTCTTTGGCAGATCCTCATCGAATGGAAATGGGATATCAGGAACTACAAGATCTTCGGGAACATAATCTGCAGGCAAAGCACTTTGCTTATTGACCAGTGCAAGCTGATCATATGGATTAAATAGAATACTTACCCCATTGTCCGTTGTACTGGTTTCTGTTTCCTGAGGCAGGCCAGCTCCGGGCTTAATTGTTTCCTCTGTTGCTAAAAGCCCCTTGAGAATGTTCTTTGTTTCTTCATTATATACACCTGTAGCTTGAATATTCTGCTGTAATTGTAAATCAGTAATAGCCCAGGTGGTTGTTTCGTCATAAGTACTATTTATCTCAAATGAATAGCCTATAAGATTCAATGTATGTTGAAGTGCTTGAACCATGTCGCCAGTATCTTTCTTTTGCAATCCCGCTTCCGGGACCTGAATCGATTCTTCCTCTGTATCATCGGATTCAGAAGGATAGGTTTCATTACTGGATTGGGTTGTATCAGATGAATCAGTTTCATTCGTATTATCTGTATCGCATGCGGTTATAAGTAAAAGACTTGAAACCAATGCAAGGCTTATCACTATTTCTTTTTTTACCAAATTAGTTCTCTCCTCATGTATAGTCGCCAATCTTCATTTTCTCATAAAGTTAATCAAAGGAGCAATAATTATTTTGCAATCCCCAAAACATCAGAAAATTCACTGCAGTTTCAATTTTTTGTGGGATAATTACAACGTATTTTTAAAATAGGAATAGAATGATTGCAAAATTAGCTGAAGCAATATAAATAGTAGTAGAAAAAAGAAGGATTTTCCGGTGTAGTATTTGCAAAAATATGTATCATTCTGCATACAAGTGCATAAATCGGACTGCTGCCTTGTAAATAAGACGAGCACGTAATCTATATCAACGAACCGGTATGAAGCTGATGGTTTTATTAGTTAAAAGTGAAGAAGTATATGCCAAAATGCTTGCAGTGAAAGAAGCATGCAATAGGAAGTAAAGAGATTGTCACATCAGTGAGACAAATACCATGAGGTACTAACATTCAGTGGGGGAGGAAGGGAAACCAAACCCCCATTGAATGAAGTTTTACTTTATAGAATCGGGCGTAAAATCACGCTCTCTTTAAGGTAGCTGACTGATGCCTACTTTTGCTCAAACAATTTACAAATTTCTACAATCACGTTTGTTGCTTTTTCCATATTATCAACAGAAATATATTCAAACTTTCCATGAAAATTCTCTCCGCCTGTAAAAATATTCGGTGTTGGTAGTCCCTTATAGGAAAGCTGTGATCCGTCCGTTCCACCTCGGATTGGTTTTACGTCTGGCTCAATGCCTAGATTTTTCATTGCCTGATAAGCTATATCAACAATTTCTTTAACGGGTTCGATTTTTTCGCGCATATTGTAGTACTGATCAGTCATTTCAAACTCAACACTGGATTCTCCATATTTTTCGATCATTTCAGCTATGAATTGGTCGAAAGTGTTTTTTCGTGCTTGGAAATTCTCTTTGTCAAAGTCACGGATGATATAAGTTACCTCGGTTCTTTCCACATCTCCGTTTACAGAGATTAAATGATAAAAACCTTCATAGTTTTCCGTATGTTCAGGTGCTTCCAGTTCGGGAAATTTGGTTATAAATTCTGCAGCCATTTTCCCTGAATGGATCATTTTATTTTTTGCTGTTCCTGGGTGGACGCTATTTCCTTTAAAAATAACCCGGGCAGCTGCGGCGTTGAAGCTTTCATACTGCAATTCACCAAGTGGACCGCCATCAACAGTGTATGCGTAGGAAGCATCAAAACGTTCTACATCAAACTTGTGTGGTCCGCGCCCTATTTCCTCATCTGGGGTAAATGCTACACGAATCCTGCCATGCTTTATTTCCGGGTGTTTTATTAGATAATCCATAGCTGTCATAATTTCAGTAATTCCAGCTTTGTTATCTGCACCTAGAAGGGTTGTGCCGTCTGTTGTAATCAGTGTATGCCCTCTATAGCTTGGCAATTCAGGGAAATCCTGCGCAGATAAAACAACATTCAGTTCCTCATTCAGTGTGAGATCATTTCCATCAAAGCTTTCTACAATTTGTGGATTCACATTTTTTCCGGTAAAGTCAGTAGCTGTATCTACATGGGCTAAAAATCCAATTGTTGGAACTTCTTTAGCTGTGTTTGCCGGAAGGGTCGCCATAACATACCCATTGTTGTCAGCTGTGACATCTTCAAGCCCGATTTCCTTTAACTCATCAACCAGCAGATTAGCAAGTTTAAATTGCCCTGGTGTGGAAGGGGTTGAATCGTTAGTATCATCGGATTGTGTATCAATCTTTACATAAGTAGTAAATCTCTCAATTATATCCTTTTTCATTTTAATTTCATCTCCTATATTGATTTAATCTTATCTTACTATAAATTATATCGGGATACGAAATATATATAAGATAAAAGGATAAAAAGAATATGTATTGAATATATAATACGAGGAGTGAATAGCATGATTAGAAACGCTGTTAAAGAAGATGCTGGCAATCTGGCGTCCTTAATAAAAGAAGTAGAAATGGAAAGTCCTTATATGCTCTATGGATCAGGAGAAAGAAATCCAACGGCCCGTAATCAGGAAAAAATGATTGAAGAACTGAATCAACAATCAAATTCGACAATTATTGTGGCGGAAATAGATAATCATCTGGCAGGTTATCTTTTTGCAATTGGAGGGCGAGCAAATAAAACTAAACATAGTGTTTACATTGTCATAGGTTTGTTGACTACGTACCAAAGAAAAGGCATAGGTATAGAATTGTTTCATCATTTAGAGAGCTGGGCTTTAAAACAGCACATACATCGGTTAGAATTAACAGTAATCACTGAAAATATTGCCGGTGTGAAATTGTATGAAAAAGCTGGTTTTGAAATCGAAGGCGTGAAACGAGACTCTTTGTTTATGGATGGGGGATATTTTGACGAATATTATATGAGTAAATTATTGGAGGGGTAGAATGGCTTACTTAATTAGTGTTAATCGACTGAAAAATCGATTGGAAAACAAGCAAAATAATACGGTAATTGTGGACGTGCGGTTTCAATTAAATGATCCGGATGCAGGGAGAAAGACGTACTTGAAAGATCACCTCCCTGGTGCAGTTTATATGGATTTGAATAAGGATTTATCCGGCAGGGCAGAAAAGCATGGGGGAAATCATCCGCTGCCAGACATGAAAATGTTTGCTGTGAAGGTTGGAAAGATCGGTATTGATCATAATACAACTGTTGTTATTTATGATCAGGCAAATGACATGTTTGCATCACGTTTATGGTGGCTGCTTGATAGTCTTGGGCATGATAAAGTGTACGTGTTAGATGGAGGTTATGATAGCTGGGTAAATGAGGGATATAGTGTTACAAATGAAATCCCAAAGCTAAAAGCAAAATCGTTTAAGACTGAATTTTTAGAAGATAAAATAGTAAATATTGAGGAATTGAAAGAAAAGCTAGAGAAGGATTCAGCAGTACTAATCGATTCCAGGGCCAACGCTAGATATTTAGGGGAAACAGAGCCACTTTACGGGAAAGCAGGACATATTCCCGGTGCAAAAAACTTCTTTTGGAAGGATGTTTTAACAAAGGATGGTACTTGGAAAAAGAATGGAGAGCTTAAAGATCATTTTGCTTCCTTGGAAAAAGATGAAGAAATTATTGTTTCCTGTGGTTCAGGCGTATCAGCATGTCCAAATATTCTTGCGTTAAAGTCTGCCGGATTTACAAATGTAAAGCTGTATCCTGGGAGTTTTAGCGACTGGATATCCTATGAAGAAAATAGAGTAGAAACAAAGGAAGAGTAGAATGAATAAAAATCGTTGTGAATGGGTTACATCTGATCAAGTCTATATTGATTATCATGATCTTGAATGGGGGAGGGCCGTCCATGATGATCAAAAACTGTTTGAAATGCTCTCACTTGAAGGGGCACAGGCTGGTTTAAACTGGATTACGATCCTTAAAAGACGTGAACACTACCGGGAAGCTTTCGATGCGTTTGATCCTGAGATTGTTAGTAATTATGATGAGGCTAAAATCAATGAACTTTTGCAAAATAAAGGTATCATTCGAAACAAACTCAAAGTTCGGTCAGTTATTACAAATGCTCAAGCCTTTTTGAAGATTCAAGCGGAATTTGGCAGTTTTGATGCATATATTTGGCAATTTGTTGGGGGAGAGCCAATAAAAAACGATTGGGAAGCACATGCAGAAGTACCAGCCATAACAAAGGAATCGGAGCAAATGAGCAAAGACTTAAAAAAACGTGGATTTAAATTTGTCGGACCAACGATTTGCTATGCTTTTATGCAAGCAATCGGGATGGTTAATGATCATATAAAAGCTTGCTATTTACATCCTGACAAATAATAAAAATAGTTGCCTCCATTTAGGAAGGCAGCTATTTTTATTTTAATTAATTACTGATTAGAGAGAAGTTCAAATAAGGAATTTGGTTCTATCACGCATTAACGGGCTGTAATACTCCCACCTCCAAGCGTGAGAAATCCCAAACGTGAAGGTGGGGGAGGAAGGGAACCCCCCACTAAATGAAGTTTCCCTTTATCACTGATTTCTACCCAACTAACCGCTGATCTCTTGCCACTGGAAAGATGTGGCAGCACTTTGTTCTGTTCTATACAAATTTAAATGCTTTCAGCTCATTATGCAACTGCTCAGCCAATTTAGCCAGAGTCTGGGCACTATATGACACTTCTTCCATGGAGCTGGAAGTTTGCTGGGCTGATGCAGCAGCTTGTTCAACCCCGGCAGCAGATTCTTCTGATACAGAGGCAATCTCTTCAATCAAATTATTCATATTCGTACTATTTTCGGCAATATCTTTTAAATTGGTTGAGATGAATGTAATTTTATTAACCATTTTCGTAACGGATGCATTAATTATGCCAAAATTTTCACCGGTAGTTTCGATTTGATTTGTTCCAGCATGGACTTCTTTATAGCCTTTGTTTAAGGACTCGACGACTTCACTTGTCTCTGATTGAATGCTTTTTACAATCGATGTAATTTCTCCAACAGAAGATGCGACCTGTTCGGAAAGCTTTCTCACTTCATCAGCTACGACAGCAAATCCTCTTCCATGCTCGCCAGCTCTAGCTGCTTCAATTGCAGCATTTAATGATAATAGATTTGTTTGGTCGGCTATATCTTTAATAACAAGAACAAGCTTGGAAATTTCGGCTGATTGCTTATCCAATCCCTGAACTTTTTGTACAGCTTCAGCAACAATAGAATCAATTCGCTTCATTTGGTCAACCGATTTTTTCATAAGCGCTGTACCATCAGTTGTCAATGAAAGGACTTTATTGGAACTTGCTGAGATTTCTTGGCCATTTTGTTCGGAAGTCAGTACCTTTTGTACAAAGTCATTCATATTTTCAGCTAGATCAGAAGCACTGTTTGCTTGCGTTTCTGCACCTGTGGAAATTTCCTCCATCGTTATGGCTATTTGTTCATTGCCTTCTTTTACTTCATTTGCTGATTGCTTTAATTCATCACTCTTTTTTTGTACAGAGGTTGAAGCTGAAGCTACTTTATATAGGATGCCATGAATGTTATCCTTCATTTGGTTAACCGCAAAAGCTAATTGACCAATTTCGTCTTTTCCTTTATAGTTTACCGGTTCCACCTTTAAATTCCCATTAGCCAATTGTGATGTTGTATGTACTATAATTTGTAAACCGGATGAAATTCTCCGACTGATTAAAATCATCATTATTATTCCAATTAAAATTGCAGAAGCATTGGCTGTTATTAATGTAATAACACTGGAGTTTATAATGCTTTTAGATTCCTTTACGGTATTCGCCTGTTCTTCTCTAATAATCTGCATTAATTCATTGACTAATTCAACCGTCTCCGTTCTTAATGCAGAGGAACGTTTCCTGATGGAGTTAGCCATAAATTGCTGTTCATTTTCAACTGCATCCTTAATTTTGCCGAAAAACAGTTCGTTTATTTTATTGTCATTTTCAATAATTGTAGTAAACAATGATGTTTGATATTCCGAGCTCATGGTTGGTTCTAGTTTTGCTGTTAATCCATCAAACTCTTGCTGATATTCAGTGAATGTATCGACATGTCTTTTGTTTCTTGTTAAAAGATAATCGGCAATCTGCACATCCTTTATTTGAACCATGGAAGCAAGTTCTGCCATGTCACTGAATCGATTGCTTTGCTGTTCAACCGCATCGATTCCTTTTTGTCCTGCATTTAATTGGAGAAATACGATTGCTGATGCAATTAGTATGAGCATAGCTGAGACGAAAAAACCTGTTAAATACTTCGGCCCAATTCTTATATTTCTCCAGTTAATGAAAGGTTTCTTTGTTTTCAGTTTTTTATTTTTATTATTATTTTTATTATTATTTTTATTTTTCCCCATTAGTATCCCCCAAGATAGATTGTCTTTTTCTTTATATCGGCATTTTTCGATAAGTATTAAGTACTATTATCATAAGTACAAAAAACAATGGGACATAATTATGATTCGAAAATTCAGATATTGATAATACTGATAAATTCAAATAAAATAAAAATAACTGTTATTTAAGGAGGTAGGTGGTTAGATGAATCATGCTGATAGTGGCATGATAAAACTAAGAGAATATCTCATCATAGGGGGAAGCTTATGTATAAACTTATAAATGGAAAAAATATTCTGAAAGCAGATGCTGCAAATTTCATTGCAGAATTAAATCAGAAAGAACCGCATCATATTGGATTTTGCGGTACAGATGTTCAAGAGATTTATAATTCGCTTCAGGAAGATTTTGAGGATATTAGTTACGAAAATAGTTTTGTAGGAGCAATTTTTAATGGAAAATTAATTGGCTTAATTGGAGCTGACGTTGATTTAGAGGATGGGAGTGCTGAGGTCTGGGGACCATTTGTTGATAAATTACAGGATGTGGATGTTGCTTTAAAAATGTGGGAGGAGCTTCTTAGGATCTTGCCGGAGGCTGTTAAACATTTTATTCTATTTCCAAATGTTGCAAATAAGCTTGTAAGCAGATTTGCAGAAAATCTTCACTTTGAACAGAAATCAGATCAATACATTCTCACCATCTCTGAATCTCAAGTGCTTCATTATCATGTACAGCATGAAGCGTTGTCAAAAGCAGATTATGAGGCATTTAAAGCCTTGCATGATCATACATTTCCAAATACCTATTATAATGGGCAAGAAATAGTAGAAAGAGTAAATGAAAATCAGAAGGTATTTGTGATAAAGGAGGCAGGTAAACTGGCAGCCTATGCTTATGTAGAGGCTGACCCGGAATTTGCTGATGCCTCCATTGAATTCATCGCAGTTAACCCGGAGCAACGTGGAAAAGGCTATGGAAAGAAACTATTGACTGTAGCAGTGAATTGGCTTTTTAACTTTGATACAATTAATGAAATTACACTGTGTGTTGCCGATGATAATACAGGCGCAATTAACCTGTATCAATCAGCTGGATTTAAGGTGGAGCATAGGTTGCATTATTTTGCCAAAGTTAAGGGAAGAAGAAGCTAAAGAAAAAAAAGAATTTCGTCGGTTCTACAATGAAATTTCCATTGTTAAACCAAGCGTTTTTTGTAAGAGTGCAGCGGTTCAGTATGAAGCGACCAAACGCTATGTTATAATAACGAAAAGAATCTGAACAAAGTGAGGAGGAATGGTTATGGAGCTAGAATTTCTAGTGATTATCGCTTTACTCATTTGGTTGCTTGTGAAAAATGATGCGGATCAAAAATCACTGGAAGCAAGGCTGAAGCATACAGAGTTTGAGCTTAGCCGTATCGCAAGGCAGGTTGGTATCCCAGAACATCCGGTTAATGAAAGACTGAGACAGTTGAAGGAAGATGAAAAAAGTGTCGAAGCAGTTAAAGAAGCTCGTGAGCAGTTTGGGTATTCATTGATAGAAGCAAAGAAATATGTCGATAAGTTGTAAGGGGGCTAGAATATATGCCAGAAAATATCATAGTTTCCTGGAGCGGTGGAAAAGATAGTGCTTTTGCAGTGTATGAGCTACTGCATAATGAAAAACTTGTGGTGCAAGGCTTATTATCGACGACTTCTGAGGTCAGCTCTCGCCTGCCTATGCATGAGGTGAAGAGAGAACTGATCCAAGATCAAGCTGATTCTTTGGGTCTTCCTTGGTATGAAGTAAAGCTGCCTTTAAATGCAGATAACCATACATATGAACGCATTCTAAATCAGCAATTCCAAGTATTTAAAAACCAGGGAATTCACGCCATTGCTTATGCTGATTTGTTTCTGGAGGATATTAAAAACTATCGTGACCAGCACCTGTCTCATGCAGGGATGCAAGGAATTTACCCGTTATGGGAAAGGGATACGACTGTACTTGCAAGGGAGTTTCTAGCAAACGGGTTCAAAGCTGTGATAACAACCGTCGACTCACAAAGGCTGTCTCCTTCATGGGCTGGAAAAGTCTTTGATCATCATTTCATCGAATCTCTTCCTGTGAGTGTTGACCCATGTGGAGAGAATGGAGAGTTTCACACATTTGTTTTTGATGGCCCGATTTTTCAGAAACAAATAGATATGAAGCATGGCGAGGTTTTTGAAACGATGTCAGGGAGATTTGTGCATGTGGAATTGGACAAAGCGTAAAGCGAATAAAATTTGAGTTGTCCATTTGAACAATATAGTTGTATCTAGAACAAGTCAGTCATTAAAATGGTGATCCAGAGTCTAAGAAAACTAAAATATACAATCAAGAAGCAGAGTCATAAAGCATAAGGAAAGAAATGGAACAACCCAATAAAAGTATCATGCATAGAAAAAAGCCCAGAGCTAATCTGAGCTTTTGTTCTAAAATTATATTAAACTATCAGTTATGAGATGTTGCCCCCCTAAAGTAAGCAAGTAAGAATACGCTTTAGGATTTCTTACAAATAATCCCTGCGCAATTCTTCAGTAGATTTTGGTGAAATATATCCTGGTGCAACATCAAACACAGTCTTTGCACCCTTTTGTCCTTCTTTATTTAATCGGTATGCAGCACGTGCGTAAGCGGTCAACACACTTGAAGTAAACTCAGGGTTACTATCCAGTTTCAAACTGTATTCAACAATTTGGCTGTTTCCTTCACCGGTTTTACCACTGCGAATAACAAAGCCTCCATGTGGCATAGCGGTGTGGTTTTGTCTTAATTCTTCATCTGAAATAAAGTGAACAGTTGTTTCGTAATCTGCAAAATAATGAGGCATTGTTTTAATTTCCTGTTCAATTTTCTGTTGATCTGCGCCTTGCTCAGCAACGATAAAGCATTCACGCTCGTGGCGATCGTTTTTTGATACTGCTGGGTTTTCTCCATTTCTTACTTGCTCTATCACTTTTTCAGAAGGGATCGTATATTGGACGCCGTTTTGAACGCCTTTCACTCTTCTGACAGCATCTGAATGCCCTTGGCTTAATCCTTTTCCCCAAAATGTGTACGTTTCACCTTCAGTTAAAATTGCTTCAGACATTATGCGGTTAATCGAAAACATTCCTGGATCCCAGCCAACAGAAATAATACTGGTTTTTCCGCTCTCCTGTGCTGCTTTGTCAACGGAGGAGAAATACTCAGGAATTTTTGCATGTGTGTCATAGCTGTCAATTGTATTAAACATTTTAGCGAAAAATGGTACTTGCTCCGGTAGATCAGTGGCCGATCCACCACATAAAATCATCACATCTATTTTATCTGTGTATTTTTTTGCTTCATCTATATGCACTACCTTTACGCCATCATGAATTACATGGACACTATCCGGGTTTCTTCTTGTGAAAACAGCTACAAGCTCCATATCAGATTGCTGCATTATCGCTGATTCCGTTCCTCTGCCTAAGTTTCCATATCCTACAATACCAACTTTGATTTTATTTTCCATCTGTTCCCCTCCACCTGAGTTTTTTATCATTTCTATTTTCTTTATACTACCTTTTTTGAATTCTATGTGCAATTTTCACGATTTTTTCCTGAAATATTAAAAAAGTCTGGTATACTACAGTAGAAGTTCATTCATTTTGAAAGGAGTGATGCAGTATGGCTGTATATAATAATGATTTATTTAGCAAAAACACCGGAATCAAAATGGAGGAACAGTCGGTATAAAGATGACTTTTCCTCCAACATTAGGAGGAAAATAATATTGGATTTTATTAAGAAACTTGGATGGGATGACAGCATTCAGTCTATTGAGAAGGAAAATGCGGCACGTGTTATTACAGTGCAAAAAAACAGCTACCGTATAGCTGATGGTAATCAAGAATACTTAGCACATTTAAGTGGAAAGTTCTTAAACCAGGCAATGTCTTCCCTAGACTTCCCGGCAGTTGGTGATTGGGTAGAGGTACAAAAACTGGTGGATGAACAAAAAGCAGTAATTAAACATGTGTTGCCACGTAAAAGCCAGTTTGTAAGGCAAGCCGCTGGAACGAAGACAGAGGCTCAAATTGTTGCAGCTAATCTGGATAAAGTTTTTATCGTTAACTCGCTGAATTATGACTTGAATGTTCGCAGGATCGAGCGATATATTTTATCAACCTACGAAAGTGGAGCAGTTCCTGTTGTGGTATTAACTAAAAAGGATGCATGCTCATCAGAAGAAGTTAATGCAGCTATTTCTCAGGTGGAAGTGGTAGCAATTGGCGTTCCTATTATAGCCATCAGTAATGTAACAAAAGATGGATTTGATGAATTAATGACCCACCTGCCCCCAGGAAAAACTGCAGCACTGCTTGGATCATCGGGTGTGGGGAAATCAACCTTAGTTAATACACTACTGGATAAAGAAGTTCAGACAACAAAAGATATCCGAGAGGTCGACAGCAGGGGACGGCATACAACAACACATCGGGAAATGTTTATCCTCCCAAATGGTGCATTATTAATAGATACACCAGGAATGAGAGAACTCCAGCTCTGGGAAGGTGAAACAGCAATGGAAGCGGCTTTTGAGGATATCGATTCTTTAGCTAACGAATGCCGCTTTAAAGATTGCAGACATGATTCGGAGCCAGGTTGCCGTGTGAATAAGGCTCTGGCTAATGGTGAATTATCCGAAGACCGATTTCACAGCTACTTAAAGCTGCAACGAGAGATTGCTTATGAAAAAAGAAAACAGGATCAAAAGGCAAGATTGGAAGAGAAGAATAAATGGAAAAAGCTATCCAAAGACTTAAAAAGTAAATATAAACAGCGTAAAGTGTAATGACATAGTACCTTCCTTGGATGAATGAGGAAGGTGCTTTATTATAGAGAAATGAATTCTTCCACACTGTCAGAACAAGGTGCGAGAGCAAGAAAATCTCGTGTGAAATCCAGAACTTCGGCCATGCGGGAAGTATTCGTCTGCATTCAGAACATCCCCCAAAGAGCAAGAAAACCTACCCAAATCTAGAAAGAATCCTCTAAGTGCTAAGAATATCAACCAAAAACTCGTTTTACAGCATTCTCGTATTCCTGGAAATAATCAGGTATATCTCCTTTATCCAACCCAACATACATATTTTCAACAATTGCTTCATTATACCATTTTTGTTTATCAACACTAGCATTAAAATTTTCCCAAATCATTTCACCTTGCTGCTGTAAATCCTTTTCCAAACCAATTAAATTATCCAGTTTGTCTGCTATAATCAAATACTTGACTTCCTTTTCAGCATCCCTAATTGTATCAATGGTATGCTGTTTGCGTTCCTGCCAGGATTTTGATTTATCTTCCGTATGGGCAGCAACTAATTCAGCGATTCTAGATCCGAATTTTTTTCCGATATCCTCAATTTCAACTAATGTATCCTCAACTACGTCATGTAAATAGCCCGCACATACTAATTCATCGCTGTATCCCGCTTTCTCTAGCTGTTCTGCAACGCGAATTGGATGCGTTATATATGGGACATCTGAATTTTTCCGTTTCTGTCCTGCATGGGCCTGTTCTGCAAATTGCTTAGCTAATTGCTTCATTTGTTTATTCCACTCCATTCTAAATAGTGTAATTTTAACTATACCTTAAAAAAGGATAGAAACAGAACTAACTTATATAGTTCTCCCATTACTTTTACATAAATAACTGGTATGATTATAGTATTCATCGATATTTGTTTTGTAACCTTTTTATCAGGATGTGAAACAAATACGTTTGCAGCATAAAATGATCCATTGTTGAAGGATATTGCAAATAAATAGGAGGGTTTCCTAAAATGCAAGAAGGAATTAACCAACGGAAAACAGAACATATAAGACTTTGTTTAACCGGAAATGTGGAGGGTGTAAATAAGTCAACAGGTCTTGAAGGAATATCATTCATACATAATGCATTACCAGAAATAAACTTTGATGACATACAATTAAATACAAGCTTTCTTAATAAAAAACTGAATGCGCCGTTTCTAGTTAGTTCAATGACTGGCGGATCAGAGCTTGCGACAAAAATTAATCAAAGCCTGGCAACTGCTGCTGAAGCGAAAGGCTGGGCGATCGGACTTGGTTCAACACGTGCATTTCTCGAAAGTGATGCACATAAAGAATCTTTCTTAATTAGAGAGCAAGCACCGACAGCTCCGTTGATTGCGAATTTGGGTGCAGTGCAACTGAATTATGGATATGGTGTAAAAGCGTGTCAGCGTCTTGTTGATAAGACTGGTGCAGATTCACTTGTGCTGCATTTAAACAGTCTGCAGGAAATAGTACAGGATGGTGGAGACTTAAACTTTGAAGATCTGCTGCCAAAAATAGAAAAGATAACAAAAGCTTTGGACGTTCCAGTTGGAGCTAAAGAAGTTGGATTTGGTATTGATGGTATTGTTGCAGAAAAACTGCACAATGCGGGAATTGCCTACATCGATGTTGCCGGTGCTGGCGGAACATCGTGGAGCCAGGTTGAAAAGCTGCGCTCGAAGGATCCGTTGAAGAAAGCTGCCGCAGAAGCATTTAATAACTGGGGACTCCCAACGAAGGATTGTATTGTGTCCGTAAGAAGTAAGCTCAATCATGTACCGCTTGTCGCCAGTGGTGGTATGAAAACAGGAGTCGATGCTGCCAAGGCAATTACCATTGGAGCAGATATGATAGGCTTTGCCCGGCAATTATTGCAAGCTGCAACAGAATCAGCTGAAGCAGTCATCCAAACAATGAACCAGATTGAACTTGAGTTAAAGATGACGATGTTTGGTATTGGTGTTAAAAATTTAGATGAATTAAAAAATACAAAGCGTGTAAGTATTATGGGGAGATCTTTATTGGATGAAAACAGCTAGGGCAAAAGTGTCATAGCTGTTTTTGATTTTTATAGGGAAGGATGTTCAAGAGGTTACCTAATAGTTGATAGCACAGCAGATTCCAGATAAATCCTGAGTTATACTGAAAAAATTTTATGCGGATTTTTGGATGGAAATTTTTGAGCAGAAGAATTCTGAAATCAGCAAAGTTGAGAGATATGTAATATTAGTTGAGAGAAAACTGCGCAAAGTTGAGAGAAGAACGTACAAAGTTGAGAGACTCCGGTCAAAAGTTGAGAGAAAACGAAGTTAATTGGGTTCTCTCTCAACTTTACAAGAAGATCTCTCAACTTATAACATCATCTCCAAACTCAATCTCTTCCATAAGCAAAATAATTTATACTATCCTCAATGCTGTGCTACAATGTTTTCAGAGAAAAGAGGTGCAATGAATGAAAATTGAAGTTTGGTCAGATTTTGTTTGTCCGTTTTGTTATATTGGTAAACGGAGACTGGAAAATGCGATGAAGGAATTCCCCCATAATGAAACTATTACTGTTGAGTACAAAAGTTATCAACTGGATCCTACTGCTGAATACGTGCAGGGTGAGAGCTTTTATGAAACCTTTTCCAATAAAAAAAGAATGCCAATTGATCAGGTGAAAGCTATGAATGAACAAGTTGGTCAGCAGGCTGCTGAAGTGGGGTTAACCTATAATTTTGATAAAATGAAACATGCGAATACATTTGATGCACACCGAGTTGCAAAATATGCAACTCAACAAGGTAAAGGTAAAGACATTACAGAACGTTTTTTATATGCGTATTTTACAGAATCAAAACTTATCAGTGATCATACAACATTAGTTGAACTTGCTGAAGAAACAGGCATGAATCCAGAAAAAGTCAAAGAAGTACTTGCAGGAGATAGCTATTCTGATCAAGTACGTGCCGATATCGACACGGCACGTCAAATCGGTGTTCAAGGAGTTCCGTTCTTTGTATTTAATGAAAAATATGCTGTATCTGGTGCACAGCCACCAGAGGTTTTCGCTGAAGTACTTGAAAAAGTATGGAAAGAGGAGAATGAAAAACCTGTGTTACAATCTTTGGATCCTAAAAAATCCAAAACGACTTATTGTACAGATGAGGGCTGTGAAACAAAATAATATAACGTGAATGGAACCAATGTGTGACGAAAACACATTGGTTTTTTTAGATGGTCATTAAATTATAACAAAGATAGCATTTTTTACGTTGACGGTATGTTAAATTCTGTTATACTGTAGATAGGATCTAATTGATAATGAATATCATTCTTAATTAGATCGATTTAAAGTTAATAATTGTTATAAATAGTGATACAAAATATTATTTTGGGATGGTAGAAAAACGCAAGCTATAAGGTTTTTCTCAAGAGAAGGTCATTCTATGAAATTACGATACTTAGTTTTAACACTTTTGATTCTTTCGGTTACATCTGTTTTTATCGGAGTGTCTAATGTTTCTCCATTAGATTTATTCAGTTTAACAGAGGAACAAATACAAATACTGGTTGTAAGCAGAATTCCCCGGCTGTTTAGTATTTTAATTGCTGGCATGAGCATGAGTATTTGTGGGCTTATCATGCAGCAGCTAAGCAGAAATAAATTTGTTTCACCTACAACTGCGGGAACATTGGACTCTGCTAGACTTGGAATTTTGGTTTCCATGATGATATTCACAGCAGCTAGCCCACTTCAAAAAATGCTGGTATCATTTATTTTTGCACTTTTAGGCACATTTATATTTATGAAGATTTTAGAAAAGATTAAGTTTAAAGATGCCATATTTATTCCGTTAATTGGATTGATGTTTGGTAATATCATTAGCTCCATCGCCACTTTTTTCGCATATCGAAACGATCTTATTCAAAATATGTCATCTTGGATGCAAGGTGATTTTTCAATGATCATGAGTGGGAATTATGAGTTGATGTTTGCTAGTATTCCTATACTATTTCTTGCATACTTTTATGCAAATAAATTTACGATTGCTGGAATGGGAGAAGATTTCTCAAAAAACCTAGGTTTGAACTATCGTCAAGTTGTAAACCTCGGGTTAATTATTACGGCATTAGTTACAGCTTCGGTAGTACTATCAGTTGGTGTTATTCCATTTCTAGGACTAATTATTCCAAACATCGTAAGCATATATCAAGGAGATCACTTGAAGAAAAGTCTCATACATACTGCATTGCTAGGTGCTGTATTTGTATTATTTTGCGATATCATTGGCAGGGTCATTATTTATCCATATGAAATTCCTATAAGCTTAACGGTTGGCGTTATTGGTAGTGGGATATTTATCTACCTATTATTAAGGAGAAAGAAATATGGATTATAAGAAAAAGACAATTATTTTAGCCGTTATCGCAGCATTACTAGCATTGTTATATATTCTTTATGATTTAAATGGCAATATTGGATATATTTTACCAAGACGAATAATTAAAGTAGTGGCAATCATCTTGACCGGTGGTGCAATTGCTTTTTCCACAACGATCTTTATGACGATTACGAATAACAGAATCCTAACGCCAAGTATCTTAGGGCTTGATTCTCTCTATATGTTAATACAGACATTTATTATCTTTATTTTCGGTGCTAATTCACTTGTAATGATGAGCAGCGAGCTTAATTATTTAGTATCCATTGGAATAATGGTTCTTTTTTCATTACTCTTGTATCGCTTCTTGTTTAAAGGGGAAAAGAATAATATTTACTTCCTTTTATTAATTGGAATGATTTTAGGAACATTCTTTGGTAGCTTTACAGACTTTATGCAAGTGTTAATTGACCCTAATGAGTTTATGGTTGCGCAGGACAGAATGTTTGCAAGTGTGAACAATGTTAATACAGACCTCGTTTATTTATCCATCGGGCTTGTCGTATTAGTCATACTTTACTTTTTACGTTTTTACAAGTACTTGGATGTTTTGGCTTTAGGTAAAGATGATGCAATTAACTTAGGGGTACCATATGATTATGTGGTAAAGCGCTTGCTAATAGTTGTAGCCATATTAATTTCGATCTCGACAGCCTTAATTGGTCCAATAACATTCCTAGGGCTATTGGTTGTAAATGTAACTTATGAGTTTATGAAGACATTTCGTCATTTTTACATTATTTTGGGTTCCATGCTGATTAGTGTTATCGCATTATTAGGCGGTCAGTTTATTGTAGAAAAGATTTTCACATTTGATACAACGATCAGCGTCATTATTAACTTTGTTGGTGGCGTGTACTTTATATATCTTTTGTTAAAGGAGAATAAATCATGGTAGATATTAAAAATGTTTTTAAATCATATAACCAGAAAAAGGTAATAGAGGATGTCTCTTTGGAAATTGAGAAGGGAACAATTACATCGTTTATCGGCCCTAACGGTGCTGGTAAAAGTACATTAATCTCGATGGTTAGTCGTTTAATCGCAAAAGATGATGGAGAAATTACAATTGATGGGCAGGATATTTTAAAAACGAAAAATAATGAACTAGCTAAAAAGATATCTATCTTGAAGCAATCTAATGCAATTAATTTAAAATTGACTGTTCGTGAGCTTGTTTCATTTGGTCGTTTTCCATATTCTCAAGGTAAATTGAAAAGGGAAGATGAAGAAAAAATAGATGAAGCAATTGATTACATGGAACTAGGCGAAATGGAAAATAGATATTTAGATGAACTTAGTGGTGGGCAACGTCAGCGTGCACATATTGCCATGGTTATTGCACAGGATACGGAATATATCATGCTTGATGAGCCATTGAATAATTTAGACATGCGACATTCTGTTCAAATCATGAAAACATTGCGTAAACTTGTGGATGAATTGGGTAAGACAATTATTATTGTGATTCATGATATCAATTTTGCCTCATGCTATTCAGATAATATCGTTGCACTAAAAGACGGTAAAATTGTGAAGCATGGACGCGCATGTGATGTCATTGATAAATGTGTCCTGAAAGATATTTATGATATGGACATTGATATTAAAGAAATAGATAATAAACGTATTTGTGTTTATTTCTAATAACTGGTGCTGCATGAAAAACAGATGAATATAAGTGAACTTTCAGGCTACTGAAAAATAAGCAAAAAAAGCCCCTTATAATGGAAATGGCACTACATGACCAAATCTATTATAAAGGAACCCTACAAGAGTAATATTACCTTAAATTTATTAGAAGGTAAATGAATTTGCTTTATAAACATTATATGTATACTGAGCGCTCAGATACATAAGTATATAGAAATAATACAGCTCATTTGCTGTCTGAATCATGCTTGCTTTATTATGGATGGAAGTTGAATCACTTATTTTTTTGTACAGATAGAAGGTAAAATTTTTATATAATTACTATAAGTGCAATCAAGGCTTAGTAAAAGGCTAAGTTTTCAAATGTTAAATAATGCAGTCGCTGGTTGTTATTAATATAAATATTTTATAAAAAAAGGAGTTAAATAGATGAGAAAGATACTATTTTTGTTTGTTATAAGTATTTTAGCTACAGTGGCAGTAGCTTGCGGTACATCTGAATCTGATGAGGAAAGTGATGGTGCAAATGCAGATTCCACTAAAACAGTAACAGTCAGTCATGAATTGGATGAAACAGAAGTTCCGAAAAACCCTCAGAAAGTAGTTGTTTTTGACTTTGGTATTCTAGATACATTGGATAGATTAGGGATTGATGTTGCAGGTGTTGCACAATCTGGAGTGATCCCTGCCTATTTAGAAAAATATGCTAGTGATGAATACGAAAATATTGGTAGCTTAAAAGAGCCTGACTTTGAAAAAATCTCTGAAATTGATCCGGATTTGATTATAATTTCAGGACGCCAGGCAACTTTATATGATCAGTTGACAGAACTTGCTCCGACAATCCATCTTGGTGTAGATCCAACAAACTATATGGATTCCTTTAAAGAAAACATGTCTGTTATTGGTGATATTTTTGACAAACAAGATGAAATAGATGAAGAAATAAGTGCAATCGAAGAAACAATTGGAGCGTTAAATGAAAAGGCAGTTAATAGTGGTGAAAATGCACTTATTATTTTATCCAATGACGATAAAATCAGTGCATATGGTCCAAATTCAAGATTCGGTCTAATCCATGATGTATTTGGAGTACCAGCTGTAGATGAAGGGATTGAAGCATCTACACATGGGATGAACGTAACATTTGAGTATGTAATGGAACAGGATCCTGAATTACTATACGTCGTAGATAGAACAGCAGTTGTTGGTGGGGAATCTTCTGCAAAACAAATTGTAGAAAATGATTTAGTAAAAAATACAAAAGCATATAAAAATGATAACATTGTGTATCTAGATCCTGATTATTGGTATTTATCAGGTGGGGGACTTGTATCTGTAGCAGAAATGGTAAAGGAAATTGACGATAGTTTAAATTAAGATATTGGAGGGGCTGTTCAAATGAATAGCTCCTCCTTTATATTTGTGGCAGAAATAAGTGAAGGAGAGACTAAATTGTTATTAAACGTTAATAATGGCTGAGAATACTATTCTAATGCATCTTTTAAAGAATTAGTCGTCTATTCCTACTTGAAATGGATATAGTAAATGTGTTTGAATGAAGAGACATTGAATAGAAAAGAGGTTCGATTAAATGAAGAAAATTGTAATGTTAGCTTTCGCGCTAAGTTTAGCAATAATATTAGCGGCTTGTGGAGATGATGCTGCTGATGAAAATGAGAATGAAGGAACAAAGCAAGATACGGCAGAACAAGCACAAAATCCTGTAGAAGTTAAAGATGAAGAAAAAGTAGATGAAAAATCTGCGGTAGTAAGTGTTAACGGTGATGAGATAAAAGGGGATAAATATAACCCTATATACCTACAAGTAAAAACGCAGATGCAACAAGCTGGAGAGGATGTCAGTAATCTAGATCAGTTAAAGGAACAAACAATAAATGTACTCGTAGAACAGCAATTAATCAAACAAGCCGCCAAAGATAAAGGTTTAGAGGTTACCGAAGAAGAAGTACAATCAGAATTTTCTACTTTAAAAGAAGAAAATGCTGAGCAGTTGTCAGCTGTATTGGAACAATTCCAACTAACGGAAGAGAATTTTAAGACCCAACTAGCTGATGATCTAATTACACAAAAGTTCATTGACTCAGAACTTGATATAAAAGTTACGGATGAAGAAATTGCGGAAACGTATGATCAGTTAAAAGAGCAAAATGAAGAAATTGCTGAATTGGAAGCGATAGAAGAACAACTTAAACAGACACTTGAAAATCAAAAGATCCAAGAACAGCTTCAGGCTCAGGTTGAAAAGTTGAGAAAAAATGCAGAAGTAGAAACGTTGATATAATTAGGTTGCTTAAATTAGTCTTATATCGCCGGGATCGAGCGGATATCGCCCGGAGCAGCGGGAATATCGCCCGGATCGAGCGGAAATCGCCTGGAGAAGCGGAAATATCATCCGGATCGAGCGGATATCACCCGGAGCAGCGGTGAAATCGCCGGGATCGAGCGGATATCACCCGGAGCAGCGGGAATATCGCCCGGATCGAGCGGAAATCGCCTGGAGAAGCGGAAATATCACCTGGATCGAGCGGATATCACCCGGAGCAGCGAGGAAATCGCCGGGATCGAGCGGAAATCGCCCGGAGCAGCGAGGATATCGCCGGGATCGAGCGGAAATCGCCCGGAGCAGCGGTGAAATCGCCGGGATCGAGCGGATATCACCCGGAGCAGCGGTGAAATCGCCGGGATCGAGCGGAAATCGCCCGGAGCAGCGAGGATATCGCCCGGAGCGATCAACTATAATTAAAAGCATCGAGCCTATGAAGGGGTCGATGCTTTTTGCAAAATATCATCTAACTTTTTGAGAAATAATTTCATATCATTATCTGTCCCGATCGTAATTCGTAGGAAGTTATCAATAGACGGCTTGTTGAAATGCCTTACTAAAACTTCATTTTCTTTAAGAGCTATATATAAATCGAGTGCAGATTTTGTATAATGACTTGCGAAAATAAAATTTGCTTTTGATGGAACTACATGAAATCCGCGCTTTTTCATTTCTGTAATAACCCATTCTCTTGTTTGAGTAATTTTCCTGGTTGTATCAATAAAGTATGCTGTGTCCTTCATAGCCGCTTCTGCACCAACAATAGCCAGGCGGTCGAGTGTATAGGAATTAAATGAATCCTTTATCCGGGTTAATGCCTCGATAACATCTGGATTTCCCATGGCAAAACCTACTCGTAATCCTGCAAGTGATCGTGACTTTGACATGGTTTGCACAACTAATAAATTTTCATATTTTTCAATTAAAGATACTGCAGATTCCGATGCAAAATCAATGTAGGCCTCATCAATAATGACCATCTGATTTGGATTGCTTTGAAGGATCTCTTCTATCGCATCCAACCCCAAATAAACACTCGTTGGTGCATTTGGATTTGGAAAAATAACCCCACCCTCTGACTGAAAAAACCCCTCAACTGGTAATGTGAAATCACGGTTTAATGGAATCTCTTCATAAGGAATATGAAAGAGCTTTGCATAAACGGGATAAAAACTGTAAGAAATGGACGGAAAACAAACTTTCTTACCAGGTTCAAAAAAGGCCAAAAAGGAAAACGCAAGTACTTCATCTGAACCGTTACCAACGAAAATATTTTCTTTTGCTAAATGATAGTATGTCGCAATTTCACTCCTTAATGAATCAAGCGTAGGAGAGGGGTATAGATTTAATCTACGCCCAATCTCCTTATGTATTGCTTCGATCACTTTTGGTGATGGAGGATAAGGGTTTTCATTTGTGTTTAGTTTCAATATATTTGGATTGTTTAGCTGTTCACCTGGGACATAGGGATCACATCGCTTAACGGCTTCACTCCAAAACTTATCCATTTTGATTTCCTTCCTTTTGGATATGTCGTGCCTGTAATTCCTTTTTAATATCTTCAACAGTTACATCTAAAAGCTCCATGAGAACAAGCGTATGATAGGTTAGATCAGCGATTTCCCAGGTTACTTCCTCTCTGTCCATGTTTTTAGCACCAATGATAACCTCACTCGTTTCTTCTCCTACTTTTTTGAGTATTTTATCGATCCCTTCCTTAAAAAGATAGGAGGTATAAGTGCCCTCAACCGGGTGATTTTTCCGTTCCTTTATTTTGGAAACTAATGTTGAAATCACATCACTACTGACCTCGCCATTTTCATAAAGACGATTGTGAAAACAAGTCTCATTTCCTGTATGACATGCTGGACCAAGTGGTTTGACCTGAACCAAAAGGGCATCCGCATCACAATCAAAGGTAATTCTTTTGACGAGCTGCTTATTGCCGGAAGTTTCTCCCTTATTCCATAGCTCTTTACGCTTTCTGCTAAAAAACCATGTTTCATTCGTTTGGATGGTTTTCATTAAAGATTCTTCATTCATATAGGCTAAAGTTAATACCTTATTAGTTTCAGCATCCTGGACGACCGCTGGAATGAGTCCGTCTTGGTTAAATAAAAGATTTTCGATGTTTATTTCCATGATGCATCCCTCCTTATAATGATCCCATTGTCAGCTAAATATTTTTTTAATGCTGGTATTGGAATTTCTCCATAGTGGAAAACGGATGCTGCCAGTGCTGCATCTGCATAGCCAGGCTCAAGGACTTGGGAAAAGTGTTCAAGCTTTCCAGCTCCACCACTTGCTACAATAGGAATATTGACTGATTCTGCAATTAATTTTGTTAACTCCAGGTTATAGCCATTTTTTTCGCCATCTGTATCAATCGCATTCACAACGATTTCCCCGGCTCCAAGTTTTTCACCTTGCTTTGCCCAATCAATGGCATCAAGTGAAGTGTTTTTTCTACCACCATTTGTGTAAACATCCCACCGATTTGTATTTGTTTGTTTCGCATCAATGGATAAAACGATACATTGACTGCCAAACTTCAAGGCTGCCTCTTTGATAAGGTTTGGGTTATTTACCGCAGCACTATTAATGGAAACCTTATCCGCACCAGAGCGTAATACCTTGTGAATATCTTCAACTGTACGAATACCACCACCGACAGTAAAAGGAATCGCAATTTCTTTTGCTACCTTTTCCACAACATCAAGAAAAATATTTCGTTCTTCATTTGAAGCTGTAATATCATAAAAAACAAGTTCGTCAGCACCGTTTTCATTGTATCGTTTTGCTAATTCCACCGGATCAGCGACATCACGGATATTTTGGAACTTTTTCCCTTTGACCACTCGTCCTTTGTCAACATCCAGGCATGGAATAATTCGCTTAGCTAACATCTTCATCACCACCCACTAGTTCTTCAAAGTTCACTGTGCCATCATATAATGCCTTTCCAATGATTGCTCCATAAAGATTAAATGATTTTAATGTCAAAACATCTTTGGATGATGAAACGCCACCAGAGGCAATTATATTCATAGAAGTAGCTTTATTAATTGCTTGCAGCTCCTTGAAATTAGGTCCCTGCAGCATGCCATCTTTCAAAATATCGGTATAAATAATTGTTTGGACACCGAGTGATTCCAGCTCTAACACTAGATCAACAGCTTTTACGGTACTTGTTTTGGTCCATCCATTTGTAGCAACATAACCACCACGGGCATCAATAGAAACCGCAATTTTTTCTCCATACGTTGTCACTGCTTTTTGTAAAAATTCCTTATCATTAATTGCTGCTGTACCGATAATGACCCGATCTACACCGGCCGTTATATATTCTTCAATCATAGCTAATGAACGGATGCCGCCACCAACCTGGATCGGTATGGAAGTCTGTTCCGCAATTGCTTTAATACTCGATTTATTGCTGGATTCACCGGTTTTAGCACCGTCAAGATCAACAATATGCAAATATTCAGCCTGCTTTTCCTCCCACTGTTTTGCTACTGCAGTTGTGGAATCACTATATATTTTTTCCTTATTGTAATCTCCTTGTGTCAGGCGAACGCATTTTCCATTTCGTATATCAATTGCTGGAAAAAGAATCATGAAATCATCTCCCCGAAGTTTTTTAGCAGCTGTAATCCAACTGTACCGCTTTTTTCTGGATGAAATTGCATTCCAACAATATTGTCCTGCTGCACCATAGCCGGAATGATTTCACCATAATTAGTGCTTGCTATTAAAGAATTTATTTGATAATTATTGACTGCATAGGAATGAACAAAGTATACATATGCATTGTCGTCTATCTTTTTAAGTAAGGGGCTATTTATATGTGATGTGATGCAGTTCCAGCCAATATGTGGAACTTTAACTGAATCAGGAATACGACTTACCTTTCCGTTTACTAAACCTAGACCTTCCCATTTCCCATCTTCAAAACTAATATCATAAAATAACTGCATACCAAGACATATACCGAGCATAGATTTCCCGCTTGCTGCTTCTTGTTTTAAAACTTCTGTCAGACCTAGCTGATTCAGGGTCGCTATGGCATCCTTGAATGCTCCAACTCCCGGTAAAATAATCGCTGTTGAGTCTTTGATTGTTTTTGGATCAGTAGTTAAACAGGAGTCCATCTCCAGCCTAGCTAAAGCGAATTGTAAGCTGTTAATATTGCCAGCACCATAGTCTATAATAGCGATCATAGATGTCTTCTTCCTTTCTGTAAGATTCTTTTCTAAAATATAGGGTCAGCGGTTACTCTTGTTTCTGAGGCTTGATCATTTGATTTCTGCAATTGTTGTGTATTCAGTCCATTTCGGGTTTCATTCAGCCGAAATTGCAGCTTAATTTGCGTTTTATTTAGCCTCTATCATGGTATATTCAGCATGATTCTAGAATTGTACTTGGTTCATCTGCGATATGTTTGATTTGGCAGAGTATTCAGTCCTTCTCTACGCCCGAACGAAGCCGAAACAGGAGCGAACTGTCCATGAGAGTGTCTCTCATGGACAAACCAGCGCAAAACACTGCCGAAACTGTCCATGAGAGCATCTATCAAGGACAAACCAGCGCAAAACACTGCCCGAACTGTCCATGAGAGCATCTCTCAAGGACAAACCAGCGCAAAACACTGCCCGAACTGTCCGTGAGAGCGTCTCTCAAGGACAAACTAGCGTAAATCACTGCCCGAACTGTCCGTGAGAGCATCTCTCATGGACAAACTAGCGTAAATCACTGCCCGAACTGTCCAATACAATATCCCGCAGGACAAGGAATGCTCCACTACAAAAGTTAACCACCATCAAAAGTCCCTGAAAGACCCTCCTATAAAGCCCCTTTCGTAGACGGCACCCCTTTGATGCGTGGATTTTTGCGACTCGCTTCATCAAGTGCACGGCCAAATCCTTTAAAAATAGCTTCAATAATATGATGTGTATTTTTTCCATAAGCTGAATTGATGTGGAGTGTAACTTTGGCATTGCTTGTAAAGGCTTGAAAAAATTCCTCTACCAGCTCTGTATCAAAGCTGCCTACCTTGTCCTTTAGTCCCGCCACATGATAGACAAGGTATGAACGTCCACTAATATCCAGGGACACATTAGCCAGCGCTTCATCCATTGGGGCGGTTACTGCGGCATAACGATTAATGCCTTGCTTATCTCCAAGTGCCTGGTTAAACGCCTGTCCGAGTGTGATTCCGATATCTTCAACGGAGTGGTGTTGATCAACTGATAAATCACCATTACAGGTAACCTCCAGATCAAATAACCCGTGCTTTGTCATCAATGTCAGCATATGGTCGAAAAAGCCAATACCTGTATTTACCGTAGAAGAACCGGTTCCGTCAATGGTGAAATCTAAATCGATTGCTGTTTCCGATGTCTTTCTATTTAGCTTATAATTACGCATCGGGTTCACTCCTTCTTACGTGAATGGAATTTGCATGTGCTGTTAAGCCCTCTGTGTTTGCCAGCTTAATAATCGCTTCGGAAGCATTTTGCAAAGCCGCTTCAGAATAGCTGATGATACTAGACTTTTTGAAAAAATCATAAACGCCAAGCGGGGAAGAAAATGCAGCAGTCCCATTTGTTGGTAGGGTATGATTTGGCCCGGCGAAATAATCCCCCAATGGTTCTGGAGAATAATTCCCCAAAAAAATGGCACCAGCGTTTTTTATAAATTGCATATTTTCAGTAGGATCTTGAATCATTAATTGCAAATGCTCTGGTGCTAGTTTATTTACTACATCAAAAGCTCCCATAAGATTGTCAGCAATAATTATTCTGCCATTTTGTTCCAGTGATTTTTTCATCATATCTTTTCTCTCAAGTTTTTCAATTTGTTTGTCGATTTCACATGCAATTTCTTCAGCCAAATTCTTGTTTGTTGTAATGCATATCGAGCTTGCAGATTCATCATGCTCAGCCTGTGAAAGCAAATCAGCAGCGACATAGGCGGGTGGTGCAGTCTTATCTGCTACGATACATATTTCACTTGGACCTGCAATCATATCAATCGCTACATCACCAAACACCCATTTTTTCGCACGGGCTACAAAAATATTTCCAGGACCAACAATTTTTACAACTTTCTCAACCGATTCTGTACCATATGCAAGTGCGGCAATTGCCTGTGCTCCACCTAATTTATACACAATATTTGCTCCAGCTTCTTTTGCGGCGACAAGCACATGTGGATTTACCTTTCCATTTGGTTGTGGGGGAGTAGCTATGGCAATCTGTTCAACCCCTGCCAACTTTGCCGGTATTACATTCATTAACACAGAAGAAGGATATGCAGCTTTACCGCCAGGAATGTAGATACCAATCTTTTCAAGTGCTGTAACCTTCTGTCCCAGCATGACCCCACTGGATTTATTGACAAACCAGGACTGTTCCTTTTGTGCCTGGTGGAATTCGGAAATATTTTGTTTTGCTTGCTTTAATGCATTGATAAATTCAGAACTGACAAGCTCGCTTGCTTCCCTAAATTCTTCCTCTGTAACCACAAGCTTATCTATGTTTACTCCATCAAACTTTTGAGTGTAGTAACGCAAGGCATCATCGCCTTTTTTTCTGACTTCGTTAATAATATCCAAAACAGTTTGATCGACACTATATTCACTCTGTTGTACAGTGCTATCTTTTTCTAAAGCAAATTGCTCGGCTGTTATTATTTTCATTGCTCATCACTCCAGTGCAGCTTTTAATCTAGTTATAAATTGGCGGATATTTTCAGATTTAGTAGCAAAACTAGCTTTATTAACAATTAATCTGGTGCTAATGTCTTCCATTTCCTCTAAAATGGTTAGGCCGTTTTCATTGATTGTATTTCCGGTTTCAACAATATCCACAATATAATCAGCAAGCCCAATTAATGGTGCTAGTTCTACCGAGCCATTTAGTTTTACTGTTTCAATCAGTTGGCCTTTTTTTTGGAAAAATTTCTTTGCAATCGTCGGGTATTTGGATGCAATCGTAAGCTTTTGCTTTGTTTCCAGCTTTGTGCCTATTTTCCCTGCAACAACGAACTTGCATTTTCCTAGCTTCAAATCAAGCATTTCATAAACATTTGCCTGTGATTCCAAAATATTGTCTTTGCCTACGATTCCGATATCGGCAGCACCTTTTTCCACATAGGTTGGTACATCAACAGCTTTGACAAAAACGACTTTAATTGTTTTATCTCTATCGAAAAAAACTAGCTTTCTACTGTTTTCGTGGAAACCCTTAAATTGAATACCTGTATTTTTCAAGAGAGTGATGGTGCTTTCTGCGGTCCTCCCTTTGGCCAAAGCCAATGTTATATAACCCAAGTTACATTTCCCCTTTCTCATCTTGAAGCAGTCCATAAAGGTCAGCATAACTTGAGAATTCCGACTTTTTATGCTGAAGCAAAAGTTGATTCTGACTTTCCTCAAAGCTGATAATATATGTAGAGGAAGCTGTGTTATCTGTGTCTGACAATGATGTTAAAACCTGATACCCTGCCTCACGAAGTCTGAATGCAGTTGATAATGCATCCCTCTGTTTTGCTTTTTCATAATAAATAATCATATCTACTGACGGATTCTCATCAGCTAATAACCCTTGCTGATTGAGTGCATGCAATAATAAGTCGACTTCTAAGGCAAATCCAATTGCAGGCATTTTAGTTCCATATTGTTCTCCGAGATTATCATATCTTCCACCCATTAAAACCGGCTTTCCGACATTGTCTACAAATCCTTGAAAAATAATCCCGGAATAATAATTCATATTGTTAATCAATCCGAAATTGAATACAATGGAATCCTCCACACCATAGTCTTGTATCACTTCATATACTTCGATAAGATTTTGCAAGATTAGCTCCATTTTATCGTTTAAAATGATGTCTTTTGCCTGTTGGCTAACCTGATTAGGATCCCCATACAAAAGTGGTATCATCTGGATGGCTTTTTTTACATCGTCTTCAATTGACAAATTTGTGAGAAATGGTTCGATTTCAACAATATTTTTTGATTGTATTAATAGTTGCAGCTGATCTATTTCAACTGGAGATAAGGATGTTTGTGATAGAAGCTCTTTGAAAAATCCCGCATGTCCCATTTCTATTTTAAAATTTGCAAAGCCAAGATCTTTTAATGTATGAATTGCTAGCATGATCACTTCGGAATCTACCTCGGGTTTATTTTCTCCAAAACATTCAATACCGGCTTGTGTACTTTCTTTTTTATCAATCTGTTCCCCTGATTGGCGAAATACATCCAATACGTAGAAAAGTCTGAGATTAGCAGATAAATGCTGTTTATGTAATGCTGTCATTCTCGTAATAGGAATGGTGACGTCAGGACGCAGCACCAATACCTTTCCCCCGGAATCTATTACCTTTATCATCTCATCCTTATTTACAGTCCCAGTAATGGAAGAATATAAATCATAATATTCAAAGGTTGATGTTCTGATTTGTCTATAGCCGTATGTTGTAAAGCGATTTTTTAATGTTGTTATCAGATCTTCTCTAATCTGAAAATTTTCAACACTACTCCCATTGTTGGTATCAATCACATAGGGTTGCATGAAATATAACTCCTTTCGCCTTTTATTTTAACTTTATCGCTTTATCACTTTAACTAAGTAAAGTTATATAGTATTCTAATAATGATAGACAAAAAAGTCAAGTGTAAAAAAAGGAGAGTTTATAATGTTTGATTACCATATTCATAGTGATTTTTCGGCAGATTGTGAAACGCCAATGGAAAAAACCATTGAGCAAGCTATTAAACTGGGGTTAGAAGAAATATGTTTCACTGAGCATATTGATTATGATTATCCCGATAAATCAATCGTCTTTGAATTTAATTTAAAGGAATACGATAAGAAAATGAAATATATGCAAGCAAAATATAGGGAAGATATCCACATAAAAAAAGGAGTCGAGATAGGACTGCAACCACATCTTTTAAATAAATATGAACATCTGTTTAACAATGAAGTCTTTGATTTTGTCATTTGTTCCATGCATACAACAGACAAGCAGGATCTACATTCAGGGGACTTTTTTAAAGATAAATCATTAGATGAAGCCTATCAGACATATTACGAAGAATTACTGTATTGTGTGAAAAAATATAAGAATTTCAATGTATTAGGTCATTTGGATTTAGTTAAAAGATACACAAAACAACAGAGTAAGCAAGATTTTCATGATATTATTAAAGAGATTTTCCATGAAATTATTCCGAGCGGGAAGGGAATTGAACTAAATACCTCTGGTGTACGTTATGGAATGGAAAGCGCAATGCCGAGTACCGATATTTTAAAATTGTACAAAGAATGCGGAGGAGAAATCATTACACTTGGATCCGATTCCCATGTTGAAACAACATTGGCCTATCAGTTTAAGGATTCACTTGACATCCTTCAATCATTAGGATTTAAATATATAGCTACATTTAAAGATCGGCAGCCGGAATTTTATGAAATTCAGCATCTGACCAATTAAAAATTCATTAAATATCCTTATTGATGTGAGGAAAAACCGGTTTATAAGTGCTATAATAGTATAGGAAAATAAAATTATTACAGCTGGTGTTAAACATGGGTTATATAAAAAAGATTTTATTAATTATAGCTGGATCCTTATCTTTAGGACTGGGAGTCTTGGGAATATTTTTGCCGTTATTGCCAACTACTCCGCTGCTTTTATTAGCAGCCGCCTGTTATGTTAGAAGCTCTGAAAAATTATATCATTGGTTAATTACAAATAAATATTTTGGATCCTATATTGAAAATTACCGAATAGGCAGAGGAATACCATTAAAAGCCAAAATTGTAAGTGTAATTGTGCTATGGATTTCTATGCTTTATACGGTATTTTTTGTCATTCCTTTAATACTGGTTAAAATTCTCTTGCTTTTAACTGCTTCTTATTTTACATGGTTTATTTTAAATCAAAAAACATTAAAGAAAAACGCATAAAGAGCGTGTAGATCGGTCTGTTATTGGATCTTTTGAACATTCACATAAACGAGGGAAGAATTTTGAAAAAAAGACATATTGTTAGCATTACAACATTTAGCATGATTCTTATTGGCATCTTAGCAGTTTTCTATATGCCAAATAAAGCTAAATCTGAACTTTACACTGGTCAGCCTACTGTTTTTGTTCATGGCTATAAAGGAACGTCCAATTCCTTTGGGCACATGCTGAACAGATTCGAAAATGAATATAATTGGGGAAATAAAGCATTGGTGTATCATGTATCTTCAGCTGGTAAAGTTCGCCCATATAACCTGAATAAAGGAAAGCTTAAACCAGCTTTTGTTCAAGTCATCTTTGAAAACAACCGTGCAAGTTTTGAGGACAGTGCCAAATGGCTATCCTCTGTCTTAAAACATATGCAAGAGAATTATTTTATTGATTCCGTTAATCTTGTCGGACATTCTATGGGTGGACTTGTTTCATTTAAGTATATAAAGGATTATAATAGTGAAGAATTTCCCAGGGTTAATAAGCTCATTACAATCGGAAGCCCATTTGATGGCATTTACAGTACAGAGTATTTTTATATTCATCGTGATGCAGGAGCAATGGATTTAAAGCCGGATTCAGCTGCACTCCAACTTTTACGTGAACATCCATTTCCAGAAAATGTTAACGTACTAAGCATTGGCAGTACAGGAGATATGGTGGCTGTGCCAGAAAGCGTTGAGGCTTTACGAAAGATGATACCAGGGAGCCAATTACAGGAAATTATGATTGAAGATCAGAAGCTGGGTCATAGTGTCTTACATGAAAATGAGCAGGTTGATAAAATGATTCACTCATTTCTGTGGCAAGAAGAGGAAGATTGACTTACAATGTAACAGAATATATTATTTGGCAGATGGAAAAGATAAATTCTTTGTATATGAAGTGCAAAAGGAATACTTCGTAAGCACTAATACCGCAGACAGACGAAAAATATTTTGGATCTTTCACAACGTACGGGGAAAATAATAGGTTTGTTTCTTTAAATATACATTATACCGGTTCCGAATAAAACAACTGATCCAACCTTCCACGCAAAATGTAATTGAACCAATAATTTTTGCATCTGCATAAATGAATAAAAGAATAAGTGCATCAGTAATACGATGCGTATGTATTACCATAGACGAAAAATAATTTTCATTGAATGGTGGTATTCATCTATAAGCAAGGCTAATGCCTCATTTTTCTTCAGTTAAATAAAATTTTTAAAAGGAATGATACCGATGATAAATTATCATCCTATGTATGAAAAATTAATGGAGATTACATCTGAGCGTAATGTGATGGTGAATGAACCATTAAAAAATCATACCTACACCCGCCTTGGCGGAAAAGCGGATTTTTTTGTAACACCTGAAACATATCAGCAAGTCCAGGCAATTGTCAGGCTTGCAAATAAAGAGAAAATTGCTTTTACATTACTAGGAAATGGTTCTAACTTAATCGTAAAAGATGGTGGTATTCGTGGAATCGTAATGAATTTACAAAAACTAACAAAGATCACTATAAATGAAACTACAATGATTGCTCAAAGTGGTGCGAGAATTATTGATGCTTCAAGGAAAGCCCTAAGTGCAAAATTGTCTGGAATGGAATTTTCCTGTGGCATACCTGGTTCTGTAGGTGGAGCGCTATTCATGAATGCGGGAGCATATGGGGGAGAAATTAAAGACGTTTTATCAAGTGCAAAAGTAGTTAACCGATCAGGGGAGCTTCTTAGCTTAACCGCAGAGGAATTGGATTTGGACTATCGTACCAGTAATATACCCGATCGAGGATATATCGTTTTGGAAGCTACTTTTTCATTAAAAGCAGGTAAATATGAAGACATAAAAGCAATAATGGATGACCTGACATATAAACGGGAATCAAAACAACCACTTGAATACCCTTCCTGTGGGAGTGTATTTAAACGACCACCTGGATATTTTGCTGGAAAGCTAATTCAAGATAGCGAATTGCAAGGAAAGCAGATCGGTGGTGCTCAAGTATCACTCAAGCATGCAGGTTTTATTGTGAATAAAAATGATGCATCTGCAAAAGAATACATTGATCTAATCCATTTTGTTCAAGCTACAGTAAACGATAAATTTGGTGTAAAACTTGAACGTGAAGTAAAGATTATTGGCGAAGATTTGGAAATATAAATTAGTAATTAGTAAGCTGTAATCATTAGATTGGTGATTGCAGTTTTTTTGTTTGCAGTGAATGAGATCAGAGATCCGAGCAAATGACAAAAATCAAAAAATATCACAGCCAAAGCGGAATAAAAGGCAATGACTTGCTTAATGAAATTTCTCTCTGGACGATAAATCCGCTCTCCTGGCGATAAATCCGGTTCTCTGGTCGATAAATTGGCTCTCCTGGCGATAAACCCGGTTCTCTGGCCGATAAATCCGCTCTCCTGGCGATAAACAGGCTCTCCGGCCGATAAATCCGCTCTCCTGGCGATAAATCGGTTCTCCGGTAGATAAATCGGTTCTCCGGCCGATAAACTGGCTCTCCTGGCGATAAACAGGATCTCCTGGCGATAAACCCGGTTCTCTGGTCGATAAATTGGATCTCCTGGCGATAAACAGGATCTCCTGGCGATAAATTGGATCTCCTGGCGATAAATCGGCTCTCCGGCCGATAAACCCGGATCTCCTGGCGATAAACCCGGATTTCCGGTCGATAAACCCGCTCTCCGGTCGATAAATTGGCTATCCTGGCGATAAATTGGCTCTCCGGTCGATAAATTGGCTCTCCGGTCGATAAATTGGATCTCCTGGCGATAAATTGGCTCTCCGGTCGATAAACAGGATCTCCGGCCGATAAATTGGGTCTCCTGGCGATAAATCCGGTTCTCTGGTCGATAAATTGGCTCTCCTGGCGATAAATCGGTTCTCCGGTAGATAAATCGGTTCTCCGGCCGATAAACTGGCTCTCCTGGCGATAAACAGGATCTCCTGGCGATAAACCCGGATTTCCGGTCGATAAACCCGCTCTCCTGATCAAATTGCACCCCGATAGACTAAATAAACAGCGAATGTAGATGAATGTAATGTTAAAATCAACTTATATCATAGCCAAAATCATTGATAAGTAAAGTAGCTCGACCACAATATAACGATCACGTATAGTAGTGGAAATACACTGGGCAAAATCACTGTATCAGCACCTAATTTTAAAATACAAAAAAAGAGAACCCTTTTACCCAGGGTTCACTTTAACAGTTAGCTTCTAAAACGTTTCAAGAAGCTTTGCAGTCGTTCGTTTTTCGAGTGTTCAATAACCTGACTTGCTGTACCTTGTTCAGCAATTACTCCCTCATCCAGGAATAATACTTTATCAGCAACATCAAGCGCAAAGTCCATTTCATGTGTAACTAAGATCATCGCCATTTCACCATCTTTAGCGATATCCCGGATAACTTCTAGTACTTCTCCAACCAATTCCGGATCCAAAGCAGAAGTTACCTCATCAAACAACATAACCTTGGGGCGCATAACTAGTGCGCGTGCCATTGCCACACGCTGTTTTTGTCCACCTGAGAGCTGGCTTGGATAATTGTCTAGTTTATCGCCAAGTCCTACTTTTTCCAGCATTTCGGCTGAGCGTTTTTTTGCTGTCGCCTTATTTTCCCTTTTTACATGAATTGGTGCTGTCATGCAGTTTTCTAAAATTGTCATATGTGGAAATAGATTAAAGTGCTGAAATACCATTCCAATGTCCCCGCGAATATCCCGGAGATGCTTATCATTTGCTTCTATTAATTTTCCTTTTTTTTCCATTTTCCATAGATTTTTATTGTCAACGATGATATCACCCGACGTTGGTTCTTCTAATGTCATCAACATGCGAATGATCGTTGTCTTTCCGGAACCACTGGGACCAATCACCGCAACTTTTTCAGCAGGATTGATTTCTAAATCGATTCCTTTTAAAACTTTTACATCGCCAAATGATTTATGCACATCCTGAAATTTAACTATTGGTTCTGACATCATGTCACAGCTCCTTTGCTACTACTGCTATTTACTACTGCTTTTTTATCGAAACGTGTATTCATCTTTGTTTCCAGCTTTTTAATAAGTATAGCAGATGGATAACTTAAGATTAAGAATAAAACAGCTACAATCGTTAATGGCTCTAGATAAGCCCAGTATTGCGCCCCATAGCTATTCGCCATATGCAGAATTCCTACAACCCCGATTGTTGATGCTAGTGGAACCTCTTTAAACATTATAATCAGGTAATTCCCAAGCATCGGGATTGTTGGCGGAATCGCCTGTGGCAGAATAACTTTCATCCATTTTTGTCTGGTCGAAAAGTTCAAAGCGGTGGAAGCTTCCCACTGTCCTTTATCAACACTTTCTATTCCGGAGCGATATACTTCCCCGATGTATGTGCTGAAATGGATTCCAAGCCCGAGAATCGCACTTGTAAATGGATCTAATGCTACTCCTATTACTGGAACCATTGGCCATGCGTAGAAAATAAAAAATAATTGCACAAGTGGTGGTGTCGAACGAATAAATTCCATCACCCATGTAATAATCCAATTGATTGGTTTATTTGGAATGCGTCTCAGTAGGGTCCAAACAAAGCCAAAGATGAGTGCAAATACATAACAGGCAATGGTTAAGCCTATGGTTATCCAAATGCCTTCGAGTACAACAGGAAAGGCATCAAAGAACGTGTCCCAACTCCAATTTCCATTCATTCGCTAGCCACTCCTTTCTTCGAATAACTTTCCATTTTGCGAGTCAACCAGATTAATGGAAGTGCAAGAATGAAGTAGAAAACGAGAACTAATAAGTATACCGTTGGTGCTTGTGATAGATTCGAGCTTCTAATAATATCTCCATAGTATAAAATATCTGTCATACCAATTAATGATACGAGTGATGTTGCTTTAAGCATTTGTATGAGGTAATTTCCAAACTCAGGTAACATCATTCGAACCGCCTGTGGGAAAATCACAAGTCTCATCCGTTGAAAACTGGACATATTCAGTGCTGTTGCAGCTTCCGTTTGTCCTTTTGCTACAGAAAGAATCGAGCCGCGAACGATTTCCGACATGTAGGCACCATAGTTTAAGGAGATTGCCAGAACACCTGCCCAGAAGTCACTTCCTAGATCAAAGCCAAATAGGATTGGAAGTGCATAATACAGCCAAAATAACTGTACAATTAATGAGGTTCCGCGGAATACCTCGACATATAAGCCAGTGAATTTGCGAAGGAATACATTATTTGAAAGACGGCAAAAGCCTGCGATAAACGCCATTAAGTAACCACATATAATAGAGGCCAACAGTACAGTAACCGTAATTTTTATACCCTGCATAAGCACAGGAAATATATCACTGATTGCGCTAATTGTAATCACACTCCTTGTAATCAATATCATTTTAAAGATTGCTTTCTAAAAGTTTGAGCCTGTAGTAACTCGGTTTTTTTATAAAAGCTATAAACTGCGAAGTAAGATTCCGTATCTAAACTACACTACAAAGACGTTAGAATTTGAAAACGGGAGCACCCGGTCGAATAAAACACGGCCTCTACGCCCTTCGAAATCAAACCAAGTACACCCGGTCGAATAAAGCGCCTCTACGCTCGACTGAAGTTAAACGAAGCACCCGGTCGAATAGAACACGCCTCTACGCCCGAACGAAGTTAAACCAAGCACACCTTCTCGAATAGAGCTCATCTCTACACCCAATCGAAGTCAAACCAAACGCACTCACCCGCTGTATTAGAATGCCTCTCTACTCCCAAACGTCACAGTTTATATTCACGGCAAGGATTAAAAAGCAATGAAGCTTACGTAAAAGCCAGTTTAAAAAGGGCCGACTCCCTGGGTGAGGGAGCCGGACCCTATGGAGTAATCAAACGTTTTAATTATCCAGAATTACAACCATTTAAAATTCGCCGTTACAAACTCTTTCTGTTGTAACTTCAGCTTCCACCATGTTCATTTCTTCACTGAACCCATTTTTCTCCAATAATTCGGCCACTGTTCCATCTTCTTTTAGTTCAGCCAATTTTTCATTGTATGCCTCACGCAGATCATCACTATCCAAATGGAAGGCTGCGGCACCATAGCTTGGCACACCTTCTACATCTGGTTGTTCAAAGCTCTCAACAAATTCTAATTCATCAGTATCTGCAGACTCAAGTGCCATTTTAATTGTCATTTCCGTTCCGGTCGTTGCGTCAGCTCTGCCGGATTCTACTGCTGAGAAAGTTGCTGGAATATCTGGTGCACTTTGAATTTGATCTGGGTCTACGCCTTCTGTTTTAAGGAATTCATTTTCTGTTGCTCCAGCCATAACAGAAACGGTAACATCCGGATTGTCAGCAATATCTGTGTAGCTTTCCAGTCCAAGTGGATTTCCTTTTTGAACGATAAGTCCTTCCCCGTATTTCATTTCCGGTTCACCGAATGCTGCGTTCTCGCAGCGGTCTGGATTGATGGCCATCCCTGCAGTAATAACGTCAAATTTCCCTGCTTTTAACCCAGGTATAAGTTGGCCAAAATCAGAAAGCTGTGATTCCATGTTATCAATACCAAGTTCGGCAAAAACAGCTTTTGCGATATCAACCGCCGCTCCTTTTAGCTCACCATCTTCCTGGTATGCATACGGTTTTTCATTGGCAAAGCCAACGGTTACTGTCCCTGCTTCTTGTAATTCTGCTAATAGCCCTTCAGCGGTATCCCCGCTTTCTCCACTATCTCCGCCTTCCCCGTTCGCAGAATCATCATCCGAACTGCCACATGCTGCTAAGGCAACAAGGGTAAATAATAACGCTGTTGCTAGTAATAATTTTTTCATCTCTAAATGACCTCCCTTTATAATCTTAAAATAGTTTTTAGACGATCTATGACCAATTTACTGGGTATAAATCACCTGTATAAAAAGAAAAAAATTTGAAAGATTGTACGGGGGAAACTTTCAAACAGTTATACTGATAATGTTATAGATTTATTAATATACACTCAAATGCAATATATTTGGATAATTTGGAATTAACCGCTACATTTTCCGTTTTAGAGAGTAAGACTTGCATTTACGAAAATATACTCCTTAATCATGCGTTTTACTTTTATATCCATAAAATTCGCTAAAAAATCAAGAAATTCGTATATTTATTTATAATAGACAAAATGAGCGATAAAAAGTATCATTGGTGTTACTAGTCATATATTAGGATGGAAAATGCTTATTATTTAAATTAAATGAGGGAAATATAATGTCGGTAATCGTTATTGTTGGGATAATTTCTGCCGTTGTTGTAGCTGGAGTTTTGATACTGTCAATGGTTACTATTTCAAAAGGTTATGCTTACAAACATTCCGTTGATCCATTGCCGGACGAGGGGAGAACTAATGAAAATGAAGAAAGAAAAGAGTGATGGAATGAAGTTTTCAACAATTGGAACAAGTTGGATCACTGAAGCATTTATTAAAGCAGCAAATTATTCAAAAGCTGCTGAGCTGCAATCTGTTTATTCAAGATCAGAGAAATCGGCTAAGGATTTTGCAGAGAAAACTGGGGCGAAAAATGCTACTGCAAATTTGACAGCATTATTGACGGAAGAAATTGATTTTATATATATTGCCTCGCCAAATGGATTGCATTATGAGCACATACTTAAGTGCATTGAAAATAAAAAACACATTTTTTGTGAAAAGCCAATGGTATTTACAGAACAACAGTGGAAAAAAGTTAAAGAGCAAGCAGAGAAACAGGGGGTATTTGTGTTTGAAGGGTATCGACATTTATTCTCACCGAATTATGAAATCCTTAAAAAGCAATTACCTTATGCAGGGGAAATACGTAGTGTAATGCTGCAATATGTTCAATATTCATCGCGTTATGATGCATTTAAAAACGGGGAGATGCCCAATGTATTCACAAAGGAATTTGCTGGTGGTGCATTAATGGATTTGGGGGTATATCCGCTGAGTATGGCGATTGATCTATTTGGTGAACCAAAGGATGTAGATTATTTTCCTGTACTTTTATCCAACGGGATTGATGGTAGTGGAACATTAGTATTGACATATGAAGGTTTTATTATAACTATACTATGTTCTAAAATAGCTCAAGGATCGATTCCATCTGAAATACATGGGGAAGACGGTACACTCACTATCGATCATATTGCCCCAATCGAAAGCTTATCATATTATAATCGTAAGTCTAAGGAAAGTGAAGAGTTGGCAAAAGAGCCATTTGAATTAGATATGATCTATGAATTAAAGGCTTTTATTAAAATGATCGAACAAAAGGATTCTGCCTCCCACGATTTATGGATGGAAAGAAGCAGGCAAGTAGCAAAATGGTCAGAACGAGCAAGAAGAAAACAAGGTATATTATTTCCGGGTGAATAATAAAGGATCGCATTGACAAGTGCGATCCTTTATTATCTTTTGATTGCAGTTTTGCTTCAATTTGTTCCTGCTGATTCTCAGGGGAATGTGGCAATGCCGATGACTTCCCAACATGCTTTATTCTTTGTTTTTTTCAAGGTCAGGACGCAATCCCTTTTGCAATTGATGGATACTTAAATCAAAGGTCATTTGTAAATGTGGATAATCCGGGAAATCTTGAAAGTCCCCACCCCATTCAAATCCCAGTTCTTTTGCTATAGCTGCCACTTCAAACCAATCAGCTTTTCCATTTTTATTTCCATCATAATGAATATCCCAAATGATTACCCCATCAGAATTTATTAAGGCGTAATCAATGGCTAACCCATAATTATGATAGGATTCTCCTGCTTCAGCATAGGTGACAATATTGCCTTTTTTAATTCTTCCTTGCTCATATAAATCATTTTGTCTGGAAAAAGATCTGAACCCCTCTGTAATAATTACATCAATATCTAGGTCCGCAGCTTTGTCCAATAAGCTATTTACATTTTCCTCGACAATAGGATGCAAATCGTTGGGAATTGGAGCATCTTCCCCGAAGTCGGTATATTGATTGTTCATTCGGTTATATAAAACAAATATAATGATTAAAAAGATAGTAATGACAATCCATGTTAGGATAATTCTTTTAAAGTCTTTCATGTTGTGGGTGCTCCTTTTGTAAAAGTTACCTTATCGTTATAATAACAGAAAGATGTTTACTAACCTGAGAATAAGTTAACATAAGTGTCTGAATGGTTCTGTTTGGAACTCTGTAGTGGTTTAATGATATAATTGGTGAAGTCCAAAAAAATGAATAGTACAGATAAATATTGCGAAGGGACTTGGCAATAAAGAAAGTTTATGCATATTGTTTATGAGTATAAGCGCATATGTAATTCTTTTGGGGGAAATTTAGGTCGCAGACGATTAATATTTTTCTTCTAAATTAAGGAATCGCTCAGGAGGCTTGTACCCCATAGTATAAAGGTTTCTAGGTAAGAGAAATAGACTTTCATGATACCTTTAATGATTGCCATGTTTTCTAATACAAAGATGAAAGATGGATAAATATTACAGTACTTAAAAAATGAAGAAAAGGAAGGGAACTTGGATATGTCAAAACAACAAATTGGTGTGATAGGATTAGCGGTAATGGGTAAAAATCTAGCTTTAAATATAGAAAGTAAAGGATATTCTGTTTCTGTTTATAACCGAACCACAGATAAAACGGAAGCTTTTTTGGAAAATGAGGCAAAAGAAAAAAACTTTGTTGGTGCTACTTCCATTGAGGAGTTTGTTGGTTCATTGGAAAGGCCACGCAAAATTTTGCTGATGGTTCAAGCTGGTGCGGCAACAGATGCAACCATTGAATCATTACAGCCTTATCTTGAAAAGGGAGATATCCTAATTGATGGTGGAAATACATTATATGAGGATACAATCCGACGAAACAAAGTATTGGACGAAACTGGAGTTCACTTTATTGGAACAGGAGTCTCCGGTGGGGAAGAGGGTGCTTTAAATGGACCAGCTATCATGCCGGGTGGTCAAAAAGAAGCATACGAACTTGTTGCGCCAATTTTAGAAGCAATTTCAGCAAAAGTTGATGGGGATCCATGTGTAACGTATATCGGTCCTAATGGTGCCGGGCACTTTGTGAAAATGGTGCATAACGGTATTGAATATGGCGATATGCAATTAATTGGAGAATCATATTATATTCTTAAACATGTGCTTGGCATGAATACCCAGGAGCTGCATGAAGTATTTCATGAATGGAACAATGGGGAATTGGACAGTTACCTTATTGAAATTACGGCAGATATATTCACGAAACAAGATGATGAAACCGGAGAACCCCTTATCGATGTAATTATGGACAAAGCAGGTCAAAAAGGTACAGGAAAATGGACAAGTAAAAATGCACTGGATTTAGGTGTACCACTTCCACTTATAACAGAATCAGTATTCGCACGTTTTATCTCTTCATTAAAAGATGAAAGAGTGGCAGCCAGCAAGATATTGAGTGGTCCCAAAGCTAAAAATTTTGATGGGAATAGGAAAGAACTGATAGAAGCTGTACGTAAAGCTTTATATATGAGTAAAATCTGCTCTTATGCACAAGGATTTGCTCAAATGCGTGCTGCGTCCGTAGAATATGGATGGAATCTTCAATTTGGTGATATTGCAATGATCTGGAGAGGCGGATGTATTATCCGTGCACATTTCTTACAAAAAATAAAAGAGGCATATGATCGCCAGCCAGAATTAGCTAATCTACTATTGGATCCGTATTTCAAAGAAATTGTAGTGGAATATCAATCGGCTTTGCGTGAAGTTGTTTCTGTTGCAGTTAAAAATGGCATTGCAGTACCAACCTTCTCAAGCGCAATAGCTTACTATGACAGTTATCGCTCAGAGAATTTACCAGCAAATCTGATACAGGCCCAGCGCGATTACTTTGGTGCTCATACTTACGAGCGTAAAGATAAAGAAGGTGTGTTTCATACGAATTGGTTCTAGAATAGATTAGATTAAAAGCAACAGTCGCATAGAACACTTCACTACGCCTGAGTGAATAATTATGAAGTGCGAAATGACCAATAAAAGACCCCCTGGACAAGCAAAGCTTCGGAAGCATTACGTATTTGGAAAAAGTGTTTTCCTTTTTTCGAGAAAGCGATTTTTGTTTATGATCAGGGTGAAATTGCACCTGCTAAAAATTAAAGTTCAGCAGCTGAAAGCAAACTGGAAAATACGTTATGACTGACAAGGATTAAAAGTATTATAAATAATAAAGTGAATCTTAAAGTAAAAAGCAATCCCATTTTAATAACAGGATTGCTTTTTAACATCATATAGAAATGAAGTACATTTGTAGTGGGGCACAGAGTAAGTAAATCGCAAAAGTTAGGAGAAGGAATAAATGAAAATTGCCTTAATAGCTCATGATAAAAAGAAAGATGATTTAATTCGTTTCTCTCAAGCATATAAACACATTTTAATACAACATGAACTATTTGCTACAGGAACAACAGGTTTAAGAATTATTGAAAACACCGGGCTTACGATTCATCGTTTTCAGTCTGGCCCGCTTGGTGGGGATCAGCAAATTGGGGCAATGGTTGCGGATAATAAAATGGATATGATTCTATTTTTCCGTGATCCGTTAACTGCCCAGCCACATGAACCAGATATTTCCGCATTAATGCGGTTATGTGATGTATATTCCATCCCATTGGCAACTAATATGGGAACAGCAGAGCTACTTATTCATTCTTTGAAACGTGGGGACTTAAAATGGCGCGAAATTATACATAGCCATGATAAATGATCTTAGTACTTCTTGGGATGTTAGCGGGGATTGAGCAAGTAAAATCTTTTGAGGGAATAAAGGAAACTATTCCATAAAAATAATGGTAAGGGCTAATCTGGTGAATTATTGAAATACACAAGACATAAGCATATATAAACTTGACAGTCCAAAGTTCTCCCCCATATAATTCAAAAAAAAGCCTACAAAAGCCGGTTTTTGC